>NZ_JARSMD010000026.1:0-162111 GCF_035811335.1 Schinkia azotoformans | reverse complement strand
CAAACTAATGAATAGGCCGCAGGCCTATTACAATCAACATTTATCACCTACTTTATTGGTGCGAAAGTTGAGTCAAATATATAAACTCAGAGGAAGCACCTCGAGCTTAGTTGCCTAAAAGCAACTAGTTCAAGGTGTTTTTTTATGTTATAAGGAGGAATTGGGATGCGATATGAAAATTTAAAGGATGTGCTAACAGTTAAAGATATCATGGAGTTTTTAGGAATCAGCAGAGCAGAAGCTTATGAGCTCGTAAATTCTGGGGAGTTTCATACGGTGAGAGTTGGTACCAGAATTCTCATACCAAAAATATCTATTCAGAAATGGTTAGAGGGAGAAAAATAAAAATAGTACGGCTCCTAACTCATTCCATCAAGGTTTAAACTAATAAACACCAAGTCATATTAATAATGGTGATTCGAGTTTAGGTACCCAGTCTTTTCAAGGAGGTAGTTGACCTATGACTGGTCGCATAACCAAAGACAAAAAGACAAGTGTCTATTATATTACAATTGAAGTGGGTACGAAAGGAAATCGAAAGCGAAAGGTACAAAAAACTTCAAAATTAAAAGGGATGCCAAAGTAGCTCTAGATCTTCCTATAGCAGAACTTCAAAAAGAAGTAGGCAACAACGATGATTCTAAAGAGGACCTGTCCTTGAGTGATTATCTAGATTATTGGCTTAAGTCGTATGTCAAATCAAATACTTCACCGAATACCTACAGAGGGTATGAGCAAATCATCCGTGTTCATTTAAAACCGATATTGGGACATATCAAGCTACAAGAGTTAACCTCTTTACAACTACAGAATTATTATGTAGATAAACTAGAGGATTTATCTGCTCAAACAGTCAAACATCATCATCGATTGTTATCGAAAGCATTAAATGATGCGGTAGATTGGGAGTTTGTGAACAAAATGTCACCATGAAGGCCAAGCCACCAAAGCCCCAAAGTTCAGACAGACTTTCTATACAAAAGAGGAATTAGAACAACTTTTTGAAGCAGCAAAATCGAGCACTATCTATTACCCAATAATATACACAGCAGGCCATACGGGGGCCCGTTTAGGTGTACATCCAAAAATTGTCAGCGAACGATTAGGCCACTCAAAATTGGAATCACATTAGATATATACAGCCATGCCATTCCTTCTTTTCAGGAACAGGCTGTTGAAATATTTGATGACGAAGATGATCACGAATAGCCAATTTGCTCATTTGGCACCTAAATGGCACCTTGGTTATAAAAAGGGATCGAAACCAAGCTTGCTGCATCACAAGCGAGAAGCTTCAATCCCTTGATATGTAAGGTTTGGCGGGACCGTGTGAGAATCGAACTCACCTGACTACGCACGGCAGTCACGGACGGTTTTGAAGACCGCGGAGGACACCAGTACCCCATCCGACCCCATCGAATTATATTACATTTTGTATTATACTAGTTTTAATAGATTTAAGCAATGAAATAGCATCTATATTATCTTAAAATAACTAAAAAAACGTCGCTCAAATAACGACGTTTTATACCACTCTTTTATTTAACCATCGCTCATTTTAGTTCTTGTTGGATTAATAGCTTTCTCCATTTCTTCAGCGGTCATTACATTGTCACCGGCGCTCATTGCCTCACTGTATGGTTTTCCTTTTTGGCTCCCACCTTGTGGGTTATTACGTCGTTTTTTATTCGTCATGGTAATCACTCCCTTCACAATTATAGAGTCCCTGTTTCTGCCAATATTTATTCATCACTTACATAATCATAGATAGTATTGGTTTTATTCCCAAAATCCTGATAAAATAAGGATTGCAATAGTTCGGATAAATTAGAGGTGAAAATATATTTGCAAATTGGACACAGTGGCTCATTCTTTTTTGGACTGTCTTTTTAGTCGTTATGCTTTTTATTGGCGGCTTTTTTATGTTTCGGAAATTCTTAAAACGTCTGCCGAAAGAAGACGGAAAATCGATTATAGATTGGGAAGAACATTATATTAAAGAAACAAAGCATCTATGGCCGGATAAAGAGAAAGAATTACTAGAGGAGCTTGTTAAACCGGTTCCTGAACTTTTCCGGGATGTCGCAAGACAGAAGATTGCAGCTAAAATAGGAGAACTCGCTTTAGAGGAAAAAGCCGATGCGATTACAGAAAGCTTAATCGTAAAAGGTTATATTCAAGCAACACCAAAGCGTGACCATAAATTTTTACGAAAAACTTTAGAAAAAAAACAAATCGATATTACACCATACGAAAGTTTATTTTAACATTTCATCAACAAAGAGGTTAACCGAGCGGTAAACCTCTTTTTTCTATAACCTTTTATTTTCTGGTAATGTTTTTTCAAGTTTTTTATACGAATATAACATGGCTACTCTCCATGGCAGGATCATGCCAAATGCGAGAATAAAAAACATTCCGCTTGTCTGCCCTAGTGAAATATAGTGCCCAAGAATGGATTTCAAAATAATCCTCAACAACAATAACCCAACTAAAATAAAAATAAACGCTTTTGATCTTTGCAAATAAATTTGATTATCACGCACCTCAAATTTTGAGGTTTTAATCAAAAATAAGGAAAAAAGCATACCAACTGAAAAGGCCTCAAGGATTTCGGCTGGTGTCACCCGAAACATAGGGACAGTAAACATTAGGAATCCTGTACTCATAAAAACGGGTGGCAAGATTATTTTTTTTACATTAGTTGGCTTTTTGGCAGCCTTCATTCGTACAAACAATGCAAATACAGCCATCATTAAAGCGCCAACTGTAGATACCGCCATTAACATGCTATTATCACTCATTTCATCACCATAGGATAGAAAAACCACTTATTGACCGAAGACTGGATCTAAAAGTGGTTATATGAACTATTTTTATTTTTCCAATACTCTAGATACTGCCTCAAGAACTCGGCTTTCATCGAACGGCTTGACAATAAAATCTTTGGCACCAGATTCAATCGCTTCTACAACAAGTTTTTGTTGACCCAACGCAGAACACATAATGATGATTGAATTTGGATCCAATGATTTAATATGTTTAACAGCTTCTAAACCATTCATTTCTGGCATAGTAATATCCATCGTTACGATGTCTGGCTTAAGTTCTTTATATAACTCAATTCCAATGCGACCATTGTCAGCTTCACCGACAACTTGGTGATTCCCTTTTTGCAAAATATTTGTAAGAGTCATTCTCATAAATTTCGCATCATCTACAATTAATATTCTAGCCATTTTTTCATCTCCCTACAAAACTTTTGCAACATAATATCTTTATAAAAAATAAGACTAGTACATTATATTATACTCATTCATTATTTACCACAATTAAAATCCAGTAAACCCACCAAAAATCCCTATTAAATATGTCGTAATTTTTGTCATCCAGTCAAAGAATAGGAAAATCCCCATCACAATCATGACATAACCGCCAATTTGTATAATTTTAACGCTGTTTCTCTTAATCCACTGCATTCTTCCGATAAAAAATGACAGAATGAAAAATGGAATTGCAAATCCAAGTGTGTAGGAGATCATATACAACATACCTGATCCAGGATTGGAAACACTTAAAGCGATAACAGCTGCTAAAATAGGTCCTGTACAAGGCGTCCAGCCTGCTGCAAAGCCCATTCCGATTAAGATCGATCCAATAAAGCCTGTAGGCCGATTTTTAAAGGCTATTTTACGATCCTTCATTAAAAAATCGGGTTTCAGCACACCAACAATGACAAAACCGAAAAAGACAATTAAAATTGCACCGATTTGTCTAATTAAATCATTGTATTGCATAAAAAACTTTCCGATAAAGGAAGTTGACATCCCTAACATAATAAATATGCTTGAGAAACCGATTAAGAAGAATATGGTATGGAGCATCGTCCGCCTTTGCATCATCGCATTTTCTTCTTTTAATTCAGTTACTGAAACACCTGTTATGTAAGATAAAAATGCAGGATATAAAGGTAAACAACAAGGTGAAATAAAAGATAAAAATCCTGCTCCAAACGCTAGAAAAACGTTTACGTCAGCCATTCATTAAACAACTCCTAAAAAGTAGTTCAAATGCGCCTTGGCGTATTTGTGCCCAGCGGATATTTTCGAGCTGGCATGCTCGAAAAACTACCACTGAAAATCTGAGGCATCCGCCGGAGGCTCAACTTTATTCAGTAAGGGTTTAAACCCACACTGCATTTAATACTGGATTTAATTCATCCTTCTCACTTTTGGAAGAGGTTGACTTCTACTGAATAAAGTTTACAAATTGAGTCTATACTAGTCTACCAAATCTACAGTGAAATTCATAACATTTTAATCTAAAAGTTTTGTGTCAAGAGGCTGCCAACATTATGTTGTTAACAGCCCCATTCCTTTCACGATTGAATTTAATTCAGTTTTAACAATTTCTATGCCGTCTTCTAGACCCTGGATTTGTACAAAACGAACAGGTGTCTCATATTGATCTGCAGCAAAAGTATATTTTGGATCATAATATTCTTCTAATATAAGCTTTACAAACAACTCATATTGGCGATTATTAAAACTTTCCGTAATTTGATTATACAAATTAGGTTTCATTCGTTTTTTTAGAATTTCGATGGCATGAATAAATTCGTCGTGATAATTTTCAAATTGATATGTGTCACAAATAGCTTTGATCCGGCTTTCAATTGGTGAATGAATATGAATTCTTACTCCCGCATCTTTTCCTTTTAAAATAAAATCAGGAAGGATAATTCTGCCGACCCGTTTGCTTTCAGCCTCAATAATACAATATGGTGAATCCTGTAATTCCCTTAATCGAAAAACTAAATCACGTTCAAATTCTTTTTGTGATTTCGGTTGTAAGCCAATTCCTCCAAAAGTCGACCCACGATGGCCAGCAAGACCTTCTAAATCTAATACCGGATAGTTTTCTTTCTGGAGAGCTTCTAATATATCTGTTTTGTGTGTACCCGTATTCCCTTCGAGAACGATATATTGTTTTTCGATAGTTGAAAAGTATTCAAGCTCAGCTTGAACTAACTTCCTAAACTCGCGGATACCGCCTACGAGTTGAATTAATGGGAGCTTTAACGTCCCAAGAAAAGAAACAACAGTTCCGCTTCTCATCCCACCACGCCAACAATAGACAATAATATTTTTATGTTTATTATTGTTCGCTATATTCTTAAATGTTTGATAATATTCAGGCAGCTTTTTTGAAAAGATTTGAACCCCTAATTCAATGGCTTTCCCTTGGCCTATTTGTTTATAAGTTGTCCCGACCTGTGCTCTTTCCTCATTTGAAAACAAGGGGACACTTATCGCATTTGGGATATGAAATTCCTCATATTCACCAGGAGATCTTACATCGATAAAGATAGCATCCTCTTTCAATGCATCTATTATAGAAATCGTTGGTATAGAAACTTGCATAAAATGTCATCCTTTAATTTATATTTAACCCTACTCCCCCATTATAGTACTTGGAGCAGTTCCTTATCAAATCGAAAAGGAGCCATCTCTTTACGAGATAGCCCCTATTTAGACGTTCACTATTATTTCTTTTGAAGCTTGTTCATTTGTGACATCATCTGATTTATTTTCTTTTGAGAAGGCTTCTGGCCCATCTGCGCCATCATAACCTTTAGCATTTGTTCATTAATTGGTGGATTATTTTTCAAATAATTTTCCATGTATTTTCTGGCAATAAAAAAGCCGATCGCAACACCTGCTAATAAGGCCAGAATAGCTGTAACTGCATACCACATAAAAAATCTTTCCTCCTCATAGTTGTCCTATTTTTACAGTGTACTAGAACATCCACGAATACACAATAGTTTTCAAAATTTTACTTTATTAAATGTACCGTTCTTGCTTAATCGGGTTTAACCACCCAAAATGGCGGTTCTCAAAATCCATTGCTAAAAAGCATGAGTTATATTTGCGAAGCACCTCGAAAAAGTGTGTTTCTGCGTCATAACTGCCCTCAGATGACAATTTTAAATAACGATTGAAAATTTCAAGCTTCGCATAAGAATAATTTTTACTAGTATTTGCCGCATGATATAAAAATTCAGTTGTGTTTTGTTTATAAACCGCTTCTACAGGTAAATTTTTTTCAATATATCTGTTGATTTCAATAACCGATATCGGATTAGTAATATAGCGAATTTGATTTAACAGTATTTGTAAATGCGCTGGACTCTGCTCTTGTAATTTTTCAAGGAATAAATTAAATATTAAGATTTCTTTTCCAAAATATTCGTAGGCTACATCTTCTTTAAGAAGATAGATATAATAGTTCCTCATTCAATATTCCCCCTACTCTACCATTTCTATTACAAAGTATAGACGAAGTAGAGAGAAATGATTGTCAACTACTGCTGAAAGAATCCACTAGTTTTGTCGTAAAGAAGAGAAACTCATAAGTCACAAGAAAAGGCTGACTCTTTTATTGGGGTCAGCCTTCCCATGTTATTTTTATTTTCCAAGCATTGCTTTTACTTTTGCTACTACATTTTCAACAGTGAATCCGTATTCTTCCATTATTTTCTCGCCTGGTGCAGAGGCCCCGAACTTATCAATAGCGATAATGTCCCCTTCATCACCAATATAACGATTCCATCCAAATGAAGAAGCCATTTCAACTGCCAATCTTTTCTTAACATTCTTTGGTAAAACTGATTCTTTATATTCAGAAGATTGCTCTTCAAAGCGGTCCCATGCCGGCATACTTACGACAGACACATCAATACCCTCATTTTTAAGAACCTTTTGTGCTTCAATGCCTAGTTGTACCTCAGAACCTGTAGCTAAAATCAGAGCGTCGGCTGTTTCTTTTCCAGCCTTGCTTATAACGTAAGCTCCTTTTTTAACACCTTCATAGGCATGATCAGCTGTACCTTCAATAGTTGGCAGACCTTGACGAGATAAAATAAGCGCTGTTGGTCTATTTTCGCTTTCAAGTGCCACCTTCCAAGCTGCTACTGTCTCATTGCCATCTGCTGGACGGATTGTTGAAAGATTTGGCATCGCACGAAGAGCTGCCAAATGCTCAATTGGTTCATGTGTAGGTCCATCTTCCCCAACAGCAATACTGTCATGTGTAAATACATAGGTTACTGGTAAGCCCATAAGCGCTGCTAAACGAACGGCTGGACGCAGATAATCAGAGAAGACAAAAAATGTTCCTCCAAATACTTTAACGCCTCCGTGCAATGCCATACCATTTAATGCTGCACCCATCGCAAATTCACGAACCCCAAACCAGATATTACGTCCACTATAATCGGAGGAAGAAAAATCACCTTGTTCCTTCATAGCTGTCTTGTTTGAGCTTGCTAAATCTGCAGAACCACCAAAAAATTGTGGTACAGCCTTTGCAATCGCATTTATCGTTTGGCCGGATGAATCACGGCTAGCTGATTTACTTCCTACTTCATAAGTTGGTAGTTCTTTATCCCATCCTTCAGGAAGTTTTCCAGAGATAGCTAATTGTAATTGTTGACCTAACTCAGGATACTTTTTTGTATAATCAGCAAATAGTTTGTTCCATGCTTCTTCATGCTGGCTGCCGGCTTCTTTTACTTCTTTATTAAAATGATCATATACTTCTTCTGGTACATGGAAATCTTCTTCAAATGTCCATTGATAGGATTCTTTTGTTAATTTTGCTTCCTCTTGACCTAGTGGCGCACCGTGTGAAGCTGATTTCCCAGCTTTATTAGGAGAACCGTAGCCGATCGTCGTTCTTACTTCAATTAAAGTTGGACGATCTAAATCTGCACGTGCTTCTTCAAGCGCCTTCTCGATTTCATCAAGGTTGTTTCCGTCTTCTACACGTAAAACCTGCCAGCCATAGGCTTCATAACGCTTCATTACGTTTTCAGAGAAAGAACGGTTTAAGTCGCCGTCTAAAGAGATATCGTTTGAATCATATAAAATAACTAGACGACCAAGCTTTAAATGTCCTGCTAGTGATGCTGATTCAGCAGAAACACCTTCCATTAAATCGCCATCACCACAGATGCTGTATGTAAAATGATTGATAATCTCAAAGTTCTCTTTATTATATTTTGCAGCTAAATGTCTTTCAGCCATTGCCATCCCTACTGCTGTTGCAACACCTTGTCCAAGTGGACCTGTTGTTGCTTCAACACCTTTTGTATGACCATACTCAGGATGCCCTGGAGTTTTTGATCCCCATTGACGGAAATTTTTCAAATCATCAATGGATAGACCATATCCACAAAGGTGTAGTAAACTATAAAGCAACATTGAGCCATGACCTGCTGATAATACAAAACGGTCACGGTTAAACCATTCGGGATTTGCCGGATTATGTTTCATAAATTTTGTCCAAAGCCTATAGGCCATTGGAGCGGCACCCATCGGCATACCAGGGTGTCCTGAGTTTGCTTTCTCGATTGCATCAATTGATAATGTACGAATCGAACTGATCGCTAATTGTTCGATAGATAATGACATTGAGTTTTCATCCTTCCACGTTTTAATACTCGTTTTCCATAATATACTGCAAAAACCAATAGTTCAACAAAATTCCAACACTATTATACCTTTATTCTTTGTTAATAGGCTATATTTTATAGTAATAAATTCAATTCTAATGAAGTCTGGGATTATTTCTTTGTTTTTTACTAGCACGAAGCTTCTCTGGTGTTACATCATTTCCTTTTGCGTCAACAACGGTTACGTTGTGAAGTGTATCCTTAAACTGTTTCCGGAAATTCTTTATATATTCTTCTCTTAGCATTTTCTGTTCTACTGTTTCTTCCTTTGTAAGCCCCTCTGTTTTAGCCTTTTTCGATAATTGATTGATCCGATTAAGTTTTTCTTTAGAAATCAATGTGATTTACTCCTTTTTCTCCAATATTCTTCATTATTTTTACTACAATGTTTTCCTAATGTCCAGAAATCCATATTGAAACGAAAAACTTTCGAACTTACGTTTGTAATTTGTTACCAAGTTTGTTATAATTCTATTAATATATGGGATGAATGAGGTGTTAAATTATGACAAAGATCTCGAAAAGACAACAAGATATCCTTGAATTTATAAAACAGCAGGTAAGCGAGAAAGGGTATCCACCTTCGGTTAGAGAAATTGGTGAAGCAGTCGGATTAGCCTCAAGCTCTACCGTTCACGGCCATTTAGCTAGACTTGAAAAAAAAGGATATATTCGTAGAGATCCAACGAAACCAAGGGCTATTGAAATACTAATGAATGAAGACACAAATATTAATCCTAAAGGTGAAATTGTAAATATCCCTATTATCGGAAAAGTTACCGCAGGTATTCCAATTACGGCGATAGAGAACATTGAGGACTATATCCCTCTACCTGAAAGATTAGTTCCCCATGATGGCAATCTTTTTATTCTTGTGATCGAAGGGGAAAGCATGATTGAGGCAGGGATATTTAACGGTGATTTAGTCATCGTTCGCCAGCAACATACTGCTAATAACGGTGAAATCGTCGTAGCCATGACGGAAGAAAATGAAGCTACTGTTAAACGTTTCTTCAAGGAAAAAGATTTTATTCGCTTGCAGCCGGAAAATTCATCTATGGATCCAATTATTGTGCGTAATGTTACGATACTTGGTAAAGTCATTGGACTTTATCGAAACATTGATTAATTTAATAAAAGCCTTTTAACACCTTAGATATTTTTTTAAGGTGTTTATTTTTGTAATAATATGAAATCCTATTCATAGGAGGTGCATTTTTATTATGGATTTCCCAACGATACATACAAACTTTTGGGATGCTGTTATTGCCGTACCGATTGTAATGAGCATTACTCAGCTTATTAAAACCTTTGTCAATGTACCAAAAAAATATGTACCAACAGTTGCACTTGTCGTAGGATTAATCTTCTCCATTTTTATAAGTCATCGCCACCATCTATTTGCCGGAATCTTTATGGGGTGGTTCTATGGCTATGCAGCTATTGGTTCCTATGCATCTTTGAAAACACTTTTTATTTCTTTTCGGAATCATAAAAACCCTCAACACCAGTAACGGTATTGAGGGTGGGTTCTGATTTTTAATAATGTGTCATGTAGTGTTCGCGTTCCCAGGCAGTAACTGTCGTGCGGAACATATCCCACTCAATTTCTTTTGCCTCAATGAAGTGTTCTGAAATATGTCCACCTAAAGCATCCATAATAACATCGTCTGCTTTTAGCTTTTCTAGTGCAAGTCCAAGGTTGGATGGTAAATCAATAATTCCATTCTCTAACCGTTCTGCTTTGTCCATCACATAAATATTACGGTCTATCGAGCCTGGAGCAACTAGTTTATTTTCAATTCCATCCAGTCCAGATGCCAAGATTACAGTCATTGCTAAATATGGATTTGCAGATGGATCGGCACTTCTAACTTCAATTCTTGTACTCATTCCTCTTGCAGATGGGATACGGATTAATGGGCTTCTATTTTTTGCTGACCATGCTACATAACATGGAGCCTCGTATCCAGGTACAAGACGCTTATATGAATTTACAGTTGGATTACAAACAGCTGTGAATGCCTCCGCGTGTTTCATTGTACCAGCGATAAAATGGTAAGCAGTCTCACTTAACTGTAATGGGCCGTTTTCATCAAAAAACGCATTTTCTTTTCCTTTGAAAAGAGAAACGTTACAGTGCATACCGGAACCAGCGATTCCAAAAATTGGTTTCGGCATAAAAGTTGCATGTAATCCATGCTTACGGGCAATTGTTTTTACGACTAATTTGAAAGTTTGAATATCATCACATGCTTTAACAGCTTCAGCATATTTAAAATCGATCTCATGTTGACCAGGTCCACATTCATGGTGGGAAGCTTCCACATCAAATCCCATTTCTTCAAGCTCTAAAACGATGTCACGGCGGCAGTTTTCACCAAGATCGGTTGGAGCCAAATCAAAGTATCCACCCTTATCATTTAACTCCAATGTAGGTTCCCCTTTTTCGTCTAACTTAAATAAATAGAACTCTGGCTCTGGTCCAATATTAAAGGATGTAAAACCAAGCTCTTCCATTCTTCTTAGCTGACGCTTTAAGTTTCCACGTGGATCTCCTTCAAATGGCGTACCATCCGTATTGTAAATATCACAGATTAAACGGGCAACCTTCCCTTTTTCAGCTGTCCATGGGAATACCATCCAAGTATCATAGTCAGGATATAGATACATATCAGATTCTTCAATACGTACAAACCCTTCAATGGAAGATCCATCGAACATCATTTGATTGTTAAGAGCTTTGTCAATTTGACTTACAGGGATTTCAACGTTTTTTATAATTCCCAGCATGTCCGTAAATTGCAGACGAATGAATCTTACGTTTTGTTCTTCTGCCAATCTTTTAATATCTTCTTTTGAAAATTTTGCCACCACTAGTTCCTCCCAAAAGTCAATGTATATATGGTTAAAATTTTACTACATCCTTAATAAAAGAAGCTTGAAGTTCCATTCTTCTGCTGTTTTCCAAAGCGACCGGCTTGAATTAATTCCTTACGGAGCAGTCTTCTTAATTCAGCATCCGACACTTCCTGCTTAACCTCAGCAGACTGTTCAGTTTTTTCACTAAACTTAACATCCGTTTTCACTGCAAAAATTTGTTTAATTCCAGCTAGATTCACGCCTTGTTCAATCAATGATTTGATTTCTAATAAGCGATCAACATCATTAAATGAAAACATCCTTCTGTTTCCTTCTGTTCTTGCTGGATGAATTAATTCATTTTCTTCGTAATAACGGATTTGACGTGCGGACAATTCAGTAAGTTGCATAACGATTCCTATAGGGAATAAGGCAAGCGTTCGGCGAATGCCATCACTCATTACGGGTGCCCCTTTCAAACGATATTTCCTTAGCTCAATTGATGTTTTTATATTACACGATGTTAGGTTACGTGTCAATTTGATGTTAGGTTTCCTAACATAAGAATTATTTATTGATTAGTTGTTTCTCCATTAATTGGTTAATAGCTGTGATAAGAGCAATTTTTACATGTTCATAGGTAAGCCCACCTTGAACATAGGCTTCAAATGGTGGTCTCATTGGTCCATCAGCAGTCAATTCAATACTGGCACCTTGTATAAACGTGCCTGCAGCCATAATGACATCATCTTCATAACCAGGCATATAGCTTGGTTCCGGTCTTACATGGGCATTGACGGGTGAAGCGAATTGAATGGCTTGGCAAAAGGCAATCATCATTTCACGGTTATGGAATTGAACGGATTGAATAAGATCTGTTCTTTTTTGATTCCATTTAGGATATGTATTGAATCCGTATTCCTCTAACAGTGCTGATGTAAAAATGGCACCTTTTAATGCTTGGCCAACAATATGTGGTGCAAGGAAAAAGCCTTGATACATTTCTAGTAAACTATAAAGAGAAGCACCCGCTTCTCGACCGAGCCCCGGTGCCGTTAACCGATAGGCACATTGCTCCACCAACGCTTCTTTCCCAACAATATATCCTCCAGTTTTCGCCAGACCACCACCAGGGTTTTTAATTAAGGAGCCCGCAACTAAATCAGCCCCTACATGAGAAGGCTCAAGTTCTTCTACAAATTCTCCATAACAGTTATCAACAAAAACAAGGACATCCGGTTTAATTTCTTTTACAAACCGAATCATTTCCTGTATTTGTTCAATTGTTAAAGATGGTCTAGTGGCATAGCCCTTTGATCTTTGGATTCCAATTAATTTTGTATTCGGTTTAATCGCTTTTGAAACGCTTGGAAAGTCAACCTCTCCGACTTCTGTTAATGGTACTGTCTGATAGGAAATATTAAACTCTTTAAGTGAACCATTTTGATTACCGCGAATTCCAACGATTTCTTCTAGTGTATCATACGGTCTTCCGGTAATATAAAGCAGTTCATCACCAGGTCTCAATACACCAAAAAGAGAAAGCGAAATCGCATGCGTCCCTGAAATAATTTGCGGACGCACTAAACCCGCTTCTGCACCAAATACTTCGGCATATACTTTTTCAAGCGTATCCCGGCCAGTATCATCATACCCATATCCTGTCGAAGGATTAAAGTGGAAATCGGCGACATTTTGATTCCGGAACGATTCTAATACACGATATTGATTTTTCTCGACGATTTTGTCTACTTCCCAATGAACCGGTTTGATTTTGTCTTCAATTTGTTTAACGACTTCTTTAATCTTATTTCCATAACTAAAATTTTCGTACATAATAAATCTCCAATTCTTTTATTGTAAATGTAAATCTTTCGTCTGTTGGTAAAGAGCCAAGCTTGGATTAATATATCCCTTACATTCATAAAGCTCTTTTTGTTCATTAAATAGCTGCTCCAATAAAACTGTCTCTGATTTTAACTGCGCTAACAAACGTCCTTCAGTTCCTGGAATGAACAAATGATAAAATTCCATTTGGCTGATGATTTTTGTTTCAATCTTTTCCTGTAAAGTGTTTAAATCCGCTTGATCGTAGGCACTAATAAAAACCATATCATTTGTTGATGGAACAAATTGTGTAGTCACCAAATCCTTTTTGTTATAAACCGTTAAAATCGGAATATCCTTCACATCAAGGTCTTCCAAAATTCGATAGACTGTTTTTTCATGGTTAAAATAATCAGGATTGGAACAGTCCACAACATGCAATATTAAGTCCGCTTCTTTAACCTCTTCGAGTGTTGAGCGAAAGGCTGCGATTAAAGATGTTGGCAAATCCTCAATAAATCCTACTGTATCTGTAAGCAATGTTGTTAATCCACACGGTAATAAAAATTTCCTTGTCATTGGATCAAGTGTCGCAAATAATAAATTTTCCTCAAAGGAACCCGCTTCCGTTAATCGATTGAAGATCGTCGATTTTCCGGCATTCGTATAACCCACAAGTGAGATTTGGAATACTTGATTTTTCTTTCTTCGTTCCCGGTAACGATTTCTGTGCTCCACAATCGTTTGGAGCTGTCCTTTTATTTCATCGATACGGCGACGTATATGACGGCGATCAGCCTCAAGCTTTGTTTCACCGGGTCCTCTTGTCCCAATGCCACCCCCAAGGCGTGACAAAGCAAGCCCCTGCCCTGCAAGCCTTGGCAGCAAATATTCATATTGAGCAAGCTCAACCTGCAGCTTCCCTTCCTTCGATTTCGCTCTAGATGCAAAAATATCGAGAATAAGTTGGGTCCGGTCAATCACTCTTGCTTCAAATTTTTCCGATAAATTTCTTGTTTGCGATGGTGAAAGCTCATCATTAAATATAATTAGATCAATTTCCAATTCCTTTTCCAATGCTGAGATTTCTTCAATTTTCCCTTTTCCAATATAGGTTGCAGAATGAACCTTATTTCTTTTTTGTGAAAGACTCATCATCACCTCACCTTTAGCAGTATTCGTAAGGGAGGCTAATTCGTCCAATGAATATAAAAATCGTTCATCATCCATGTTAGGCAACTGACAGCCTACTAATAACACACGTTCTTTTTGAGTTTGATTTTCAATCAAAGTATAGTCCCTGCCTTTTTTATTAAATATCATCAATAAAGTTAAATATAACAAAATTAACTAACATTTTCATCTAGTGTTCCTACTTTGCATGAGAATTACTAAAATAAGAGTAGGCTGAAGTTTTGTTCAGCCTACTCCTTATAAGTCACTAAAAACTAAATCTTCACTCAAGATGGTTTCTAATTCTGTTTTCTCATAGGAATCATTCATTAAAAGCCGCATTGCCTGGGTGCGAACTGCTTTTTCGATCACATTCCGAATATACCTTCCGTTGCTAAAAACATGGGGAGACCGATTATATTTAATATTTTGCAGTTGCTCCCTTAGCTTCCACTCTGCTTCCTTCGAAAAAACGTATTGGCGTTCTGTCATCATTTTCTTAGCAATTTCCATTAACTGGTCAACCGTGTAGTCAGGGAATTCGATAACGAGCGGAAAACGAGAGCGCAAGCCGGGATTTAAATTAAGAAATTGATCCATTTCCTTTGCATACCCTGCTAAAATTAAGATAAAGGCATTCTGCTTATCTTCCATATTTTTTACAAGGGTATCGATCGCCTCTTTGCCAAAATCCTTTTCACCACCACGAGCCAAGGAATAGGCTTCATCCACAAACAGAATGCCACCCATCGCTTTTTTAATTAAATCTCTCGTTTTTTGAGCAGTATGGCCAATGTATTCACCGACCAAATCTGCTCGTTCAGCTTCAATTAAATGTCCTTTAGATAAGGCATTCATTTCTTTCAACAATTTTCCGATTAACCTTGCTACTGTTGTTTTTCCTGTTCCCGGGTTGCCTTTAAACAACATATGTAGTACTTGGCTCCCCGCTTGTAAACCATGTTCTTCCCTAACTTTATTAATATAGATCCATGCATAAATTTCTTTAATAATTTTTTTCATTTCCTCCATTCCAACAAGAACACTCATTTCAGCTTCAATTCTTTTGAGCGGCTCATGCTTGGAATGGATCATTTCCTGCTGTTTTTCAAGTGACTTTGAAACCTTCGTAATCTTAAATGTCTTATTCTCATTGTTTAACACAATGTTAATCTGACCGTTTTTATTCAATGTTACTGGCTGCTCCATATGAGTCACCTCTCATTCATGAATATTATACGTTAGAGATGGAAAAATTGTGACAAATGCCTATAAAAAAGTGAAAAAATCAAAAAAAAATAAGGCAGCGTCCTTTAATAGGATAGCAGCCTTATTTTCATAATTATTGTTGTGTTCCCTCTAAATCAATTTGCACAGCTTTTTGAGGTGAGAAAGTGGAAATAGCATGTTTATAAATCATTTGCTGTTTTCCTTCTGTATCCAATAAAACAGTAAAATTATCAAATGCTTTTATTGTGCCTCGCAACTGGAAACCATTTAATAAAAAAACGGTAACGGCAATATTTTCTTTGCGAAGCTGATTTAAAAATTGATCTTGAATGTTTATGGATTGTTTCATGAACAGTCCTCCTCTTCTCTTTCTTTAATAATCTATTTCGCTTTAAGCTGAAGCTTTCCTGCTACTAATTTTAAAATTTCTTGAATCTTCTGTTCAAATAGATTAGCATCAAAAACAGCCCCAGACATATCGAACCATTCGACATCCATTTTATTTCGGAACCAAGTTAACTGCCTTTTCGCATATCTCCTTGAATTCCTTTTTAATAGCTCAATGGCTTCTTCCTTTGAAACTTTTCCATTAAAATAATCATATAGCTCTTTATAACCGATTGCTTGGATCGATTGACAATCTTTAATTCCAGTTTCATACAATGCCTTTACTTCTTTTATCAAGCCCTGGTTCACCATCATATCTACCCTTTTATTTATACGTTCATAAAGGAGACTGCGCTCCATTGTTAAGCCGATAATTTGATGGTCATAAGGGGCTTCATATTCCTGCTCTTGTAGATACTCAGTCATCGTTAAACCCGTTTCATGGTATACTTCTAACGCCCTGATCACACGCCTTACATTATTGGGGTGGATTCGATCACAGCTTTCAGGATCAATCATCCTCAGTTCATTATATACACCATCGATTCCTTCTGTTTCAATCCGTTTTTCTAGGAATAAACGGTATTCAGGGTTGGATTCTGCAACTGAAAAATTATAATTATAAAGTATAGATTGGATATAAAGTCCTGTTCCACCGGCAATAATAGGTGTTTTTCCTTTCCCGCTAATCTCATCAATCAAATTAGCTGCCCGGCCTTGAAATTCTGCAACAGAAAATTCCTCAAGAGGATCTTTAATATCAATAAGATAATGGGGTATGCCTTGCATTTCCTCTTTAGTTACCTTCGCTGTACCAATGTCCATCCCCCGATAAATTTGCATTGAATCTCCACTTATGATTTCACCATCAAGCGCTTTAGCTAATTCAATACTCATTTTTGTTTTTCCAACTGCTGTTGGCCCGATAATCGCTATTACTTTCTTTTTCATTATAAAGGTCACCTTAGTAAGTAAGAAATGGTCTCTAAATCCATAATAAACAATTGTTGGCATTAATACAAACTTTCATTCACCTTTTTAGATTGCAAAAGAACTTTTCTACATCACCCGTTTAAACATCTTTTCCATCTCATACGTCGAAAAGTGAATAATAATCGGTCTTCCATGTGGACAAGTAAACGGATCCGTTGTCTTTCTCAATGTTTCAAGTAAAGCGAAGATTTCATCATTACGTAGATGTCGATTCGCTTTTATCGATCCTTTACAAGACATCATAATCGCTGCTGCTTCGCGCAATTCATGAATGCTTACTTTTTTCTTAGTGAGGACCTGCTGGATGATCTCTTCAATGACTTCTTTTTCCTCACCCTTTGGAAACCATTGTGGATGGGAACGAATGATATAGCTTCCTCCGCCAAATGGCTCTAAAAATATACCCACACTTTTTAAAAGACTTAGATGTTCTTCAATAATAAAAGTTTCGTTTTTAGAATATTCAAGGGTTAATGGAAATAACAATTCTTGAACTTCCGGTTCAACCTGCCCTACTTTTTCTTTAAAATATTCATATTTAATCCGTTCCTGAGCAGCATGTTGATCGATAAGATATAAGCCTTTTTCATTTTGGGCCAAAATATAGGTTCCATGCATTTGTCCAATTGGATAGAGCGGTGGAACACGTTCAGGCTCTACAATCTCCGGTTTTAAAGAAGCAAAGTCAAAATCGCTAGGAAGGTCAAAATCTGAATCCTGGCCAGGAATTTTTATATCTACATCGATACTACCTTCATCATGACCAAAAGCCTCTTCTTCCGCTTCTACTTCTTCTGCTGGTTCATGAAATGGATTGGCCTTGGTTTCGATTACCTCTTGCAGTGGCCGCTCCATTATAAGGGTGTCAGGGAATCTGTGCTCAAACGATATCGTTTGTTGCTCCGACACAGGCCGCTTAGGCTCTTTTTTCGGTTTTAAAACATCTGGAATCAACGTTTGTTTTCGAAAAGCAGTCTTGATCCCCTCAGTAATTAGGTCACATAGTTCATGTTCTTTACTAAGGCGTACTTCGAGCTTAGCTGGATGAACATTGACGTCAACTAATAATGGGTCCATTTCAATATTTAGCAATACAATTGGGTAGCGGCCTATTGGTAATAGTGTATGATACCCTTCCTGAATTGCTTTTGCGAGTGCATAATTTTTAATAAAACGACCGTTAATGATGGTTGAGATATAGTTTCTTGATGCCCTTGTTACTTCAGGTCTGGCGATGTATCCTTTCACCTCAAAATCAATGCTTTCAAGCTTTAATGGAAGCATTTGCTTGGCAATCGACATCCCGTAGATTGAGGCTAGAACCTGTAAGACATCGCCATTTCCGCTAGTAAATAGGATTCTATTGCCATTATGTGTTAATTGCAAGGAAATCTCCGGGTGAGCGAGAGCAATTCGATTGAGATAATCCGTAATATTACCTAATTCAGTATGGACGGTCTTCATATATTTCAATCGTGCCGGTGTATTAAAGAACAAATTACTTACAATGATTTCGGTTCCTTTTCGACTGGCCGTCGATTCATGGATTTCAATATGTCCACCTTTTAGCTTTATATACGTTCCTGGTCCTTCACCTGTTGAGGATTTCATTTCCAATACAGAAACAGACGCAATACTTGGTAAGGCCTCTCCGCGGAACCCAAGTGTCCGAATTCGAAACAAGTCATTTTCATCCTTGATTTTGCTTGTAGCATGGCGCTCGAATGCCAACAAACAATCTTCCGGTTCAATGCCATCACCATTATCGATAATTCGAATTTCCGATAATCCGGCTTCCTTTACATGAATTTCTATTCTAGTAGAACCTGCATCAATTGCATTTTCAACAAGTTCTTTAACAACAGATGCTGGTCGTTCAATTACTTCTCCGGCTGCGATTTTATTGGATAATTGATGATCTAATTGCTTTATTCTTCCCACAATATCACCTAAATTTTTGACTTCATTAATTTTTGCAGTCTATAAAGCTCGTTCATTGCATCAAGCGGTGTCATTTCCAACAGATTAATGGACTGCAATGTTTTTAGTACATCTTCTTCCTGTTTATTGGTGGTATGCTTTGGTTTCCGATCTTGTTTTTCTTGAATGACAGTAAAAAATGAAAGCTGCCCCGCGTTTTCATCAGATGGAATAGGAAGTTCCTTAATTGGAACAGAAGGTTCCTTTGTTTTTTGTCCATGTTCAAGCTCGTCCAATATTTCTTTGGCTCGTTTGATTAAGCTTTTAGGGAGCTCTGCTAGCTCAGCAACATGGATCCCATAACTTTTATCTGCAGCACCATCTTTTACTTTATGAAGAAAGACCACTTTTCCATTTTCTTCGATCGCACTAACGTGTACATTCTTTAGTCTTTCAAGTGATTGTTCAAGGCTCGTTAATTCATGGTAATGGGTAGAAAATAATGTTTTTGCCCCTATTTCATGATGAATATACTCAATAATCGCTTGCGCTAATGCCATGCCATCGTACGTTGATGTACCTCGTCCAATTTCATCAAGCAAAATAAGGCTGTTTTGCGTCGCTTTCGTAATTGCATTTTTTGCCTCCAGCATTTCGACCATAAACGTACTTTGCCCTGAAACTAAATCATCAGCTGCTCCAATTCTAGTAAAAATTTGGTCAAAAATAGGGAGGACTGCTTTTTGTGCAGGAACATAACATCCGATTTGAGCCAGGATGGCGGTTAATGCAATTTGCCGCATATACGTACTTTTACCCGACATATTAGGGCCGGTGATAAGGAGCATTTCACTTTCTGAATCTAAATAACAATCATTTGAAACATACACCTGTGAATTCAATACTTTTTCAACAACCGGATGGCGGCCTTCCTTGATGACGATTTTTCTATCATTAGAAAACTCCGGTTTCGTATATTGATATTCTTCACTGATTTGAGCAAAGCTTTGTAAACAATCAATTTCACTAATGATCTTAGCTAATTTCTGCAGCTTTGGAATATACGTTTTGACCTGCTCTCGTATTTGAACAAATAAATCATATTCTAAGTCTACGATTTTTTCCTCTGCTTCTAGGATGATCGCTTCTTTTTCCTTTAGTTCGGGAGTAATATATCTTTCAGCATTAGCGAGTGTTTGTTTACGCTCAAAACGTCCTTCCGGCAACAGATGGATATTCGCTTTGGTGACTTCAATATAATAACCAAACACACGGTTATAACCTATTTTCAGTGTCTTAATCCCTGTTTCCTGCTTTTCTTTCATCTCAAGCTGGGCAATCCACTGCTTTCCGTTTTTGACGGCATCTCGGTACGTATCTAGCTTTTCATGATAACCATCTTTAATAATGTCCCCCTCTTTAATTGAAAGTGGAGGATTTTCATTTATCCCTCTTTCGATTAATTGGTATAGTGATTCACAGGGATCCATATTTTGCAAAAGAGAGTCCACATAAGAGTTTTGAAGCCGTTCAACCAATCCTAAAATGATAGGAACCTGCTGTAATGATTTTTTTAATTGAATTAAATCACGGGCATTGACATTTCCATAGGCCACACGCCCTGAGAGCCGTTCCAAATCATAGACAGGTTTTAAAGCTTCTTGTAATTCTTGGCGGATAAAAAAGTTTTTCAATAAGGTTTCTACCATGTTCAAACGGTTTTCTATTTCTACCTTTGAGAGAAGAGGCCGTTCAATCCATTGTTTCAGTCTTCGAGCACCCATTGCTGTTACAGTTGAATCTAAAAGCCATAAAAATGAGCCTTTTTTTCCTTTTGTACGGATGGTTTCAACAAGTTCAAGATTACGTTTTGAATGGATATCCAGTTTCATATACTGGTTCGCTTCATAATAGACAACAGGTTGAATATGGTCGAGTGAACGCTTTTGCGATTTCAGCAAATATTGCAAAAGACGGCCCAATGTGTCCTTAAGCTTCGTTTGTTCGAGTAATTTGCTAGTTTCATACAAGGCTTCCGGAATTGTGAGATCCTCTTCAACAGAGATTGTTACATTCGCTCTGTCCCTTAATTCCTGTAATTGCTGCTCAGAATGATGAGCTGAAACAACAACCTCTTTTGTCCCTACGGAATAAATTTCGCTGACAACATCAAGCCAATCACCAGTTATCATCGTAATTTGGCCTTCCCCGGTAGTGAGGTCGATATACGCAAATCCATATGTTCCATCATTAAAATCAGTAATTGTTGCAATATAGTTATTTTCTTTTTCATCAATCACTTTTCCTTGCATAACCGTGCCGGGAGTAATTAACTGGACAACTTCTCGGCGCACCACTCCCTTGGCCGACTTCGGGTCTTCCACTTGTTCACAGATTGCAACCTTATAGCCTTTTTCAATTAATTGATTTATATAATTTTCAGCAGAATGGTACGGAACACCGCACATAGGAATTTTTTCTTCTACTCCTCCATCCCGGCCTGTAAGAGTTATTTCCAATTCCTGCGACGCTTTAATGGCATCATCGAAAAACATTTCGTAAAAATCACCTAAACGAAAAAATAAAAAGGCATCCATATATTGTGCCTTTACTGACAAGTATTGTTGTATCATTGGCGTATATTGTGCCATGTAAAATCCCCCAATATTCCTTCTAAAAAAAGTCTCTTTAAATTATAGCATTAGAAAGACACGACTTACCACTCAAAATGGTGGAAGAACTTAAAAGTATGACTAAAGGCCCTCGATATTCTTTCTTATACTGCCTACCCTCAATTATAATCCTAGACAGTACAAAAAAACTAGGAAGGTGTATCTTCCTAGTTCCTATTCTTCTTCACCAGCTACTAAAAAGTCCGGATTTAAATCCTCGAACTCCTCATCTACAATTTCATCCTCTACAATTTCATCCTCACCAACACCAGGATAAACTTTTACACAAACCTTCGTTTCACCAATGACTTCTGCAACAAACTCGCGTTCAACTTGAACAACGATTTTATTGCCGTTTGGTGAAATCGAGCATTCTAGGCAATTAGGCTGCTGTAATACTCTTGCGATGACTTCCAAATCATCGGATATACAGTTTTCATCTTTAGATGATAGACGAACAACATCTGTATAATGTACAGTTTCTGTAACAACCTCTGTTTTTGTATTGTCACTAAAAGAATACCATACGTTAATGTCGTAGCAACCTTCAATCTCTACATGATCCCCAGCCTTCCTAGCGTCATATTCATGGTTAATAATCCAACAACCAAGAATACTAGTTGGTCTGTGAGAAGGTGTAATTGTGTGCGTACATTGAGTAAACTTACGACCTTTACCGCAAACTGCTTTTGTAATTATCTCTCTAAATCGAAATTCATGCTCTCCTCTTGTTGACATATGAGCACTACCTCCTCATTCTTATGTTCCATTTCATCTTATGCAGGGCGAATGACCAGTGTGCAAAAAAATTCTTTATCGATAAATTCTCGAATTATTCGGACCTTTAGTTCATTCTATGCGCAGAATTTGAGATATGTGCCCAATTACATCTTTTTATTTTTGCATTAAAAAAGAGACCGACGATTTAGCCGATCTCCTACATTATATGAGCCTATTTTTGTTTCATTTCTTCAGGAATTAAATGATCATGCTCACAACCGCCCTCTTGATGGCAGCCAGGCTCTGAACCAGTTTTTCCTTGTAAAAGGTCACCGCCAGTAGATAAGATGATCTCATTTGTTACTGTTTGTGAGATTGTGCTTGAAACAAGTTGTAATAAATCATTCACAACTACTTGTGATTGCTTGAATTCTGTAACTACAGGAATTTCGTCTAATTCAGCCATTAAAGCATCCAATTTTTCTTCAACTTTCTTTAATGCCTCAGGTTTATTATAGTGTTGGAAATTCACCGCTTGCTTTTGATAACTTTTAATATCACTCATTAACCTGCGAACTTTTTCATTTTTATTGATTGCTTCTTCAGCTTTCTTAAAAAATTCAACTTCCTCTGTTTCAGCAATTAATTTTGCAAGCTCTTCCGCTTTTTCTACTACTTGTGATTTCGTAAATTTAGCCATTATAAGTTACCCCCACCGTTTCTTCTACCATTTCTCCATTTAATGACCATGTTTTAGCATCTGTAATTTTTACTTTAACAATTTGACCAATTGCAGACTTAGGACCTTTGAAGTTAACGAGTTTATTTTTTCTAGTATATCCTGCTAAAATTTCCGGGTTGTTTTTACTTTCCCCTTCAACAAGAACCTCAACAATCTTATCTTGATATTGTTTGTTTTTCTTAGCAGAAATTTCATTCACTAAAGCATTTAATCGTTGCAGACGTTCCTTTTTCACTTCCATTGGAACATTATCAACCATATCGGCAGCTGGAGTACCTTCACGTGGGGAATAGATAAATGTATAAGCACTATCATATTCTACTTCACGATATAATGACAAGGTATCTTCAAATTGTTCATCTGTCTCATTTGGGAATCCAACGATTAAATCGGTTGTTAATGAAACATTGGGAATCGCTTCTTTAATTTTGCGAACTAGCTCTAAATATTGTTCTCTCGTATATTTTCGAGACATAATTTTTAACATTTCTGTACTTCCAGATTGAACTGGCAAATGGATATGGTCCATTAAGTTACCGCCTTTAGCCAAAACTTCAATGAGATGATCATCGAAATCACGTGGATGGCTTGTTGTAAAGCGGATACGCGGGATGTCGATTTTACGGATTTCATCCATTAAATCACCCAGACCATATTTCATATCTTCAAAATCTTTTCCATAGGCATTTACGTTTTGCCCTAATAAGGTAATCTCCTTATAACCTTGGCGGGCTAAATCGCGAACTTCATCAATAATATCTTCCGGACGGCGGCTTCTTTCTTTCCCTCTTGTATACGGTACGATACAGTACGTACAGAATTTATCACAGCCATACATGATATTAACCCATGCTTTTATTTTACCATTTCTAATTTTAGGCAGGTTTTCGATTACATCGCCTTCTTTAGACCAAACCTCAACTACTCTTTCCTTGCCAAACATCGCTTCTTTTAGAAGCTGTGGAAGACGGTGAATGTTATGTGTTCCAAAAATCAGGTCTACTTGCTGATGTTTTTGAAGGAGTCGGTTAACAACACCTTCTTCTTGGGACATACAGCCGCAAACACCTAAAATTAGATCCGGTTTTTCTCGTTTTAATTGTTTCAAATGTCCAATTTCACCAAACACTTTATTTTCAGCGTTTTCACGAACTGCACAAGTGTTTAATAGGATAATATCTGCTTCTTCAGTAGAATCCGTGTTTTCAAAGCCCATTTCTGTTAAAATACCGGCCATGACCTCAGTATCATGTTCATTCATTTGGCAGCCGTACGTACGAATGTAGAACTTCTTTTCTTTACCGACTTCCATCATATCTTCAGGGATATCGTAGCCACGATGGACGATAACCTCTTCTTTACCACGTTTTTTAGCATCCTTCAATGATGGTGGTTGGTAGGTTGTCTCAAAATATTTAGCATAATCCTTTTCGGATTTTTTGTCCGAAGGATCAGCTGTCTTTATTTGTTGACCTTGCAATCTTTGTTGTTCGTTCATGTAAATCTCCTTCCTATATTTATTGAACCCTATTTTGAAGTTTTTAGAATAAATAATACACCAATTACATAGTATATATGTTTAACCGCAAATTAACAATACCACACATCACAGTAACCAAAAAAGCTGACCCAAAGGATCAGCTTTTTGTCTAGCTCCAGCACCCAGCGACTCGTAAACTTCGCTAAACTAGCTTTGAGCTTTTCTATATTACATGAATTCTTTTACTAATTCATTGAACTGGTCTTCAGAAATCTTAAGGTCAGCATGAACAAGTGGTGTTTCACTATAACCATGAACTAACTCTTGATAAGATTTTTGTTCTTTGTTTTGATAGATAATTCCAGTTACAAGACCATGATTATCCATCAATGTTTGCATTGCCATATTACGATTTGAAGGATCATAACCCTCAATATCACTTAATTTCTTAAGGTTTTCTTTATACCAATCGTATGTGTTCACCTTATTGTAAGTTACACAAGGACTGAATACGTTAATTAAAGAGAAACCTTTATGTTGAATACCTGCTTCAATGATAGCAGTTAATTCTTTTAAATCACTTGAGAAGCTTTGTGCTACGAATGTTGCACCAGCTGTTAACGCCATTTCCATAGCTTGGATAGATTGTTCAATAGAACCTTTAGGCGTACTCTTTGTTTTAAAACCAAAATCACTGCGAGGTGATGTTTGACCTTTTGTTAAACCATAAATATGGTTGTCCATTACAATGTATGTCATGTCAATATTACGACGGATTGCGTGAATAGTATGACCCATACCAATTGCAAAACCATCACCGTCACCGCCGGCAGCAATAACTGTTAAATCTTTATTAGCCATTTTTACACCTTGGGCAATTGGTAATGAACGGCCATGGATTCCATGAATTCCATAAGAATTAATATATCCTGAAATACGTCCGGAACATCCGATTCCTGAGACAAGCGCAAATTCATGCGGCTCGACACCTACATTGGCAACAGCACGTTGGATTGCAGCTTGAACGGAGAAATCTCCACATCCTGGACACCAGTTTGGTTTTACACTATTTCGAAAATCTTTAAATGTTGCCATCTTATAACAACTCCTTAATACTGTTGTAAATTTCACTAGGTAGGAATGGATTTCCGTCATACTTTAATAAGCTTTCTACCTTGTTGTGATTTCCTACGTTTAACTTAAGGATTTGTGTTAACTGCCCAGTCGCATTATGTTCAACAACGACAACTTTCTTAGCTGAATCAACTAACGGTTGAATTTCTTCAACTGGGAATGGGTGAATTAAACGTACTTGAGCATGGTTTACTTTAAGACCGTCATTTTCAAGACGAACCATTGCTTCTTCGATACCACCGCGAGTTGAGTTAAATCCAAGCACTAATACATCAGCTTCATCATGTTTTACATTTTTATGAACAGGATTTTTAACTTTTAAGTTTTGGAGCTTACGGAAACGCTTGTCCATTTGCTCTTTACGGTTTTTCGGAGCTTCCGAAGGTCTACCGATCTCGCTGTGTTCAACACCAGTCATATGGTGAAGACCATTTTTCATTCCAGGCACTACACGTGGTGAAATTCCATCTTCAGTTACACGGTAACGCTTGAAGTTTCCATCTGGCCCATCAGCAACAAGCTCAGCATTAAGATCAAGCTTCCCACGACGAATTTCTACTTTAGAGAAATCTAAAGGTTCAACTGTCTGTTTACCTAAAGATAATTGAAGGTCTGTTAATAAGATAACAGGACATTGATATTCTTCAGCAAGGTTTAATGATTCAACTGCATCAAAAAACGCTTCTTCAACAGTACTTGGTGCAAGAACGATTTTAGGAATTTCCCCGTGAGTTCCATAGATCATGGCCATTAAGTCAGATTGTTCAACTTTAGTCGGCAATCCTGTACTTGGACCCCCACGTTGTGTATCAACGATAACGACAGGTGTTTCAGTCATACCTGCAAGACCAATACCTTCAGCCTTTAATGAAAGTCCAGGGCCTGAAGAAGCAGTAATGGCACGAGCACCACCATAGTTAGCACCGATTGCCATTGTAATCGCAGCAATCTCATCTTCTGTTTGAATTACAGTACCACCGTATTCTGGAAGCTTTTTGATTAAATACTCCATAATTTCTGAAGCTGGTGTAATTGGATAGGCAGACATAAAACGACAGCCACCGGCAACAAAGCCCATTGCGATTGCATCATTACCAATCATAAATAAGCGCTTCTTACCATCAGCCTTATCAAGCTTCATTGTAGATAGCGATTCACCTGCTTGATCCTTAATATATTGATAGCCCTTTTGGATGGCTTCCATATTTTTTTCAACAACTTGTTGCCCTTTTTTGCCAAAAATCTCTTCAACTACTTCTCTGAATGATTCAACCTCTAATTCAAGTACAGCACATGATGCACCAACTGCAACCATGTTTTTCATTAAAGAAGTACCTAATTCAGTAGCAATATCTGTGAACGGCACTGAATAGAAAGTTACATTTGAGTTTTCAGGTATTACAGGGTTAAATTTTGAATCAGCGATTACAACGCCGCCTTCACGTAATTCATGAAAGTTCACATCGATTGTCTCTTGATCAAATGCTACTAAGATATCAAGATCATCAGAGATAGATCGAACTTCGGTCGTGCTTACACGAATTTTGTTGTTTGTATGGCCGCCTTTGATACGGGAAGAAAAGTGGCGATAACCGTATAAATAGTAACCTAATCGATTAAGAGTAATAGCAAAAATTTCCCCAGTACTCTCGATTCCTTCCCCTTGTTGTCCGCCAACTTTCCATGAAAGTTGATTGATCATCTCTTACACCCCTTTTGATGTACATTTATGATAAATGTTTCAACGATTTTAAGTGTAGCACGATTCCATATAGCACCTATGTAAAATTAACTAAGCTATTTGATTAATATTCAGTGTATGGAAGGGTACTAAACGTATTCAATTCTAGACGTATAAAATGAAAAAATCAACCCTTAGAAACACATTTTTGACAATTTTGTGTATATAAATTTCGTAGGGTTTAATTTGGAAAGGTATCTACAAAATTTTGATAGCAAAATTTAGAAATCTGCTCATTTGAATATTGTTTTTGTAACTCTTCAACAAGCACCTTATAGCCTCGATAATCCTCTAAACCATTGATAGTATCATCAATTCCATCAAAATCAGAACCAAAGCCAATATTTTTTTCGCCCCCTAAAGAACAAATGTAATCGATATGGTTGAGGATATCTTTAATATGTGTATTCTGATAATTTTCACTAAGAAAATACGGAACAAAGGAGATGCCAATTATCCCCTTCTTCTCAATTATTGCCTTTATTTGGTCATCCTTCAAATTGCGTGGATGTTGAAATAAGGAATAAACATTGGAATGTGAGGCGATTGGAAACTGTGCTAGCTCAATTGTATCCCAAAAGGATCTTTCGCTTAAATGGGAAACATCTGTCCACATTTTTAAGTCATTATTTAATTGCACCACCTCGATCCCGAAATTCGAAAGACCTCCATTTCTCTGTTCACGACATCCATCTGCCACGGCATTTGCGAAATTCCAAGTCAAACCAACTGAACGGACTCCGAGCCTATAAAGTGTTTTTAGTCTTACCAAGTCATGGCCGATTGCATCACAACCTTCTAAAGTTAAAATTGCACCAATTTCATCTTCATGCAGTTGAAGTATATCTTTTTTTTCCAGCACCAGTTTCATCTTTGGACAGATGTCATTTAAAACTCTTTCATAAAAAATATCAACCATTTCTAAGGCAACATTAAACCGATCTTCAAACCTGACGCTTTCCGGTATATAAATGGCGAAACATTGGACTTTGCTTCCTGCAAACACTAAATTTTCATAGTTTACATGAAGGATATCACTGTCTTTGAAAGAAATTTTGTTATTAAGCCACATTTTATACAAAACATCACAGTGGGCATCAAAGATTTTCATCATAAGGAAGTCCTCCTTTTTCCATGCAAAATAAGGGGCTGTCTAAACTCTCCAAGCACCCCATACTAATAAACAACTATTAGTATTTATTTGGCTGCAAGTCAATAGACGCCCCTACGGAAATTATTATTTTTAGTTTTCAAAAAAATCTAGCGAGGTTCAACAATTAATTTAATTGCTGTTCTCTCTTCGCCGTCAATCAAAATATCTGTAAAAGCAGGAATACATATTAAATCGACTCCACTTGGTGCAACGAACCCTCGTGCGATCGCAACCGCCTTTACGGCTTGGTTTAGGGCACCTGCACCAATTGCTTGTATCTCAGCGGCGCCTCGTTCACGTAAAACCCCCGCAAGTGCTCCAGCTACAGAATTAGGATTAGATTTTGCTGAAACTTTTAATATTTCCATTCCTGGTTCCTCCTCGTATGAATAAGTAGATCATTTAATCTTTCCTCTCTACTATATTCACGAAATTCCCAGTTATTCCTGCTTAATCCCTATTATTTTTCTAAAAAGTTTTAAAATTCACTCAAAAACGGATGATCTTCGTTTATTAATATTCGTTCGATTTTTTGTGCTTTTCCTGTTTTCGGATCTACGTCGACAACAACCCCGCTTAGTTGCTCTCGGCCTTTCATTACTTCAAATCTTACCGGAAGACTCGTCAAGAATCTTTTTAATACAGCCTCCCTTTCGACCCCAAGAATGCCGTCATACGGCCCTGTCATCCCTACATCTGTTATGTAGGCAGTTCCATTGGGAAGAATTCGGTTATCCGCCGTTTGCACATGTGTATGGGTCCCAACTACTACGGAAACCTTCCCATCCAAGTACCAGCCCATGGCCTGTTTTTCACTTGTTGCTTCAGCATGAAAATCTACAAAAATAATATTGGTTCTCTTTTGTATTTCTTTTATTAATTCATCCGCTTTTTGAAATGGACAATCGAGCGGCGGCAAAAACGTTCTTCCCTGCAAATTTATGATAGCTATTTCGATTCCATTCAGGTTTAAGAAACAATAGCCTTTTCCTGGTGTTTGATCAGGGAAGTTAGCAGGCCTTACCAAATATTTTGCGTCTTCAATAAACTCAAAGATTTCTTTATTATCCCAAGAGTGGTTTCCAAGTGTTACAGCATTGGCACCAACTTCTAAAAATGAACGATATATTTTTTCGGTTATTCCCTTTCCCGAGGCTGCATTTTCTCCGTTAATAATGGTTACATGGGCCTTATATTTTTTTTGCAATTTAAGTACGTAAGTGTTAATCATATTTCTTCCGGGTGAACCTACAACATCTCCAATAAACAAAATTCTCATTTAGTAACTCCTATCTTCTTTCAAGTCATAATAATTGTAAGTTTTACATAATGTTTTATTATTGTCAAAAACAAAAGAAGCGGTGAATAAATTCACCACTTCTTTCTATTTTGCGTACTCGACTGCTCGAGTTTCACGTATAACGGTCACTTTAATATGACCAGGATAGTCCAATTCACTTTCAATTCTCTTTCGAATATCTCTAGCTAATTTATGGGCTTGTAGGTCATCAACCGTATCAGGTTTCACCATGATTCTAATTTCACGACCAGCCTGAATTGCAAATGATTTTTCTACACCCTCATATGACTCAGAAATTTCTTCTAGCTTTTCTAATCTGCGAATATAGTTCTCGAGTGTCTCACTTCTAGAACCTGGTCTTGCAGCAGAGAGGGCATCAGCAGCAGCTACCAAAATGGCAATGATTGATGTAGCTTCCGTATCACCATGGTGGGATGCAATACTGTTGATTACTACTGGATGTTCTTTATACTTCGTTGCAAGTTCAACACCAATTTCAACGTGACTTCCTTCGACCTCATGGTCAATTGCTTTTCCGATATCATGAAGTAGACCTGCTCGTTTGGCAAGAGTGATATCTTCACCTAATTCAGCAGCCATTAAACCAGCTAGGTGAGCTACCTCCATAGAGTGCTTCAATACGTTTTGCCCGTAACTTGTCCGATACTTTAATCTACCTAAGATTTTGATTAGATCAGGATGTAAACCATGAACACCAACCTCAAACGTAGATTGTTCTCCGACTTCACGAATATATTCATCAACTTCTCGTCTAGATTTCTCTACCATTTCTTCAATTCGAGCTGGATGAATACGTCCATCTTGAACTAGTTTTTCTAAAGCCAATCTTGCAGTTTCACGACGAATCGGATCAAAGCCGGATAAAATTACAGCTTCCGGAGTATCATCAATAATCAGATCGATTCCTGTTAACGTCTCAATCGTCCGTATATTTCGTCCTTCACGTCCGATAATACGTCCTTTCATTTCGTCATTAGGTAAGTTAACAACAGAAACTGTTGTCTCTGCAACATGATCCGCAGCACATCTTTGGATGGCTAATGATAGGATTTCCTTCGCTTTTTTGTCTGATTCTTCTTTAATGCGATTCTCGTTTTCCTTTATCATAACTGCAGTTTCATATGAAAGCTCTTTTTCAAGATTTTCAATGATAATGTGTCTAGCTTCATCCTTAGATAATCCAGAAATTCGTTCGAGTTCCGCTTGTTGTTGACGAACCATTTCATCCATTTTGCTTTCCAACTCTTCAATATGCTGTTGTCTTTTAACAAGAGAATCTTCTTTCTTTTCAAGTGTTGCTTCGCGTTTATCTAAGCTTTCACTTTTCCGGTCAAGAGTCTCTTCCTTTTGCATCAAACGATTTTCTTGCTTCTGTAACTCGCTCCTTCGTTCACGGATTTCTCGCTCCGCTTCTGTACGAATTTTATGATTTTCATCCTTTGCTTCAAGAAGCGCTTCTTTCTTAGATGCTTCAGCATCACGTTTAGCATCTTCGATAATTTGCTGCGCCGCATGCTCTGCACTTGTAATCTTAGCTTCCGCAATGGATTTTCTAACAAAATAACCAACAACTGCACCGACAAGTATGGCCAGCAAAATGGAGATGATAGTAATTAGGTCCATCATTTCACCTCCTCTTGCTATCGACTTGTACATCTTTCTTTCATGAATGATCAAATTCATTCTTTTTCCGATGTAAGTTTTGCGCTCCTTACATCATAATTTCAACATACAGCACATAGTTTCCATAATTTTCAATATCTAAAAATAGTGAAATTATACATACTAATTGTAATTGTGGATATGGCCATTGTCAAGTAATGTCTATAGGCAGCATAGAAAAGCGTAAGCGCCTGCTGCTTGCGCTAGACAACAAAAAAGAAGCATCCTGTAACGAACGCTTCTTTTGCAATACAATTATTCAAATAATTCTTCTTGGGCAGCTGCGTTTTCTGCTTCTGCTACTGCCACCGGATTATCTAATCCATAGTGAGCACGCACTAGATCGCGTATTTCTACATAAAGGTCAGGATTTTCTTTAAGAAATTGCTTTGCATTTTCTCGACCTTGACCTAAGCGCTCTTCATTATAGGAGTACCATGCACCGCTTTTTTGAATAATATCAAGCTCTGATGCAATATCTATCAGTTCTCCTTCTCTAGTAATACCCTCTCCATACATAATATCTACTTCTGCTGTTTTAAATGGTGGCGCTACCTTATTTTTTACTACTTTTATTTTTGTTTTGCTTCCGACCATCTCGTTGCCTTGTTTAATTGTTTCAGCACGACGAACTTCCAGACGAATAGAGCTGTAGAACTTCAACGCCCTACCTCCAGTAGTAGTCTCGGGGTTTCCAAACATAACTCCAATTTTTTCACGAACTTGGTTAATGAATATAGCAATTGTTTTGGATTTGTTAATGGCACCTGATAATTTACGTAATGCCTGTGACATCAAACGCGCTTGTAACCCCATGTGGGAGTCACCCATTTCGCCTTCGATTTCAGCTTTTGGCACTAATGCCGCAACAGAGTCAATTACGATTATATCAACTGCACCGCTGCGTACTAGAGCATCAGCAATTTCTAATGCCTGCTCCCCTGTATCCGGTTGGGATAAAAGCAGCTCATCAATATTTACACCTAGCTTTTCTGCATAAACAGGATCAAGCGCATGTTCGGCATCGATAAACGCCGCTGTACCACCTAGCTTTTGTACTTCTGCAATCGCGTGGAGAGTTACAGTTGTTTTCCCTGAGCTTTCTGGTCCATACACTTCGATAATTCTTCCACGCGGATATCCGCCTACTCCAAGCGCAATATCAAGTGCTAATGAACCGCTTGATACCGTTGCTAGTTTTCTTTCAGCTTGCTCTCCTAGTTTCATAATCGAGCCTTTACCAAACTGTTTTTCAATGTCTTTTAATGCCCTTTCGAGGGCAGCTTTACGATCACTCATTTAAAATTAATTCCTCCTTCTACTAAACTACCACTATCATACCTGTTTTTTTTCATTTTGCCAACTTTTTATCGAACGTTTATTCGTTAAATTTTCATGGTAAAAAGTATAAAGAAATCCAATTTTCTCTAGAGCAAAATTAAAAATTCAGAAGGAAAACCCTCTGAATTTTTAATTTTTCAGATTCTCGATAAAATTTTTAATAAATGGAAATATCCATACTTTACGGATTTTGTTCGAATCCCGCTGCGGCTCCCTGCTAAGTTTAGCGTAAAAATTTTTGTCTTTTTCCCATTGATAGCTATACCAACAAATACAGTTCCAACCGGCTTCCCTTCTTGTTTATCAGGTCCTGCTACCCCCGTAAAGCTAATTCCAATATCGGTATTTAATAATTGTCTAACATTTTCGGCCATATATTGGACGCATTCCTGGCTTACAACTCCGTGAGCCGCAATAACGTCATTTGGGACCTTCAAGATATTTCGTTTAACCTCTGTATCGTAGCAGACAATGCTTCCCTTAAAGATACTAGAGGAACCCGCAAAATTAGTTAATTCATTTGCAAAACCACCGCCGGTTAAGCTTTCAGCACTTGAAACTGTCATCTTCTTTGTTTTCAATAACTCAAAGACTTCCTTATAAAGGGTCGAGCCGTTATATCCATAAAAATACTGACCGACACGATTTTGAATTGCCCTTTCAACCTCATCGAGCATCTTTGTAGCTTTCTCGAAGGATAAATCCTTAGCCGTTAGCCTTAAAGTCGCTTCCCCATCCTCTATTAAAGGGGCGATTGTAGGATTGGACTGGGCATCAATTAAGTCCAAAACCTCAGTTTCAAGCTGTGACTCACCAATACCAAAAAACTTTAAGACTCTTGATTCGATATGCTCCTTAATTTCGAGTTGTTCAAGCAAAAAAGGCCGACCATAATTGTTAAACATCGGTTTTAATTCAGATGGTGGTCCAGGAAAAAGCATATAAATTCGATCATTTTTAGATAAAGCTATACCGGGCGCCGTTCCAAAATCATTTTGAAGAACGGTTGAACCCTCAATAACTAAAGCTTGTTTTCTATTGTTCTCAGTCATCTGCCTATTTTGTCTCTTAAAATAGCTATCAATCTTATTGAGAACATTTGAATCCTCGGCTAGCCTTAGGGATAGAACTGAAGCCACTGTTTCTTTCGTTAAATCATCTTTGGTCGGCCCAAGTCCACCTGTAAAAATAATTAAATCCGACCTTTTGTTTGCTGTTTCAATCACTTCAATTAACCGTGCTTGATTATCACCGACAACAGAATGATAAAATACGTTTATTCCAATACGGGCAAGCACTATCGAAAGAAATTGAGCATTCGTATTGGCAATTTGACCTAGAAGCAGCTCCGTTCCAACAGCAATAATCTCAGCATTCATTAAAGTATTCCCCCCTTTTACTTTGAGCTTTTAAAAACGTGCATATTTTTAGCAAAATAATCCCAACCAGAAATAATTGTTAAAATAACAGCGATCCATAAAGTGATATCACCTAAAGGAATTCCAAAGCCAATAAAAGGAACATTATGAAGTAAAAGAGCGGAAATCGCGATAATTTGAAAAACAGTTTTCAATTTCCCCATTTGTCCCGCTGCCATTACTACCCCTTCCCCGGCGGCCACTAATCGTAACCCTGTAACAGCAAATTCACGGCTAATGATAACAATAACCATCCATGAAGGAGCAAGCTGTAATTCAACTAATACTATTAACGCAGCAGAAACAAGCAGTTTATCAGCCAATGGATCCAGAAACTTTCCCAGATTCGTAACAAGGTTATGCTTTCTCGCTAAATGGCCGTCGATCCAATCTGTTGTAGACGCGAGTATAAAAATAAGTGCACCAATGAAATGAGAAACAGGGGTGGATTCATTAATAATATATATTTCACCAAAATTAAAAGGAACCAGCATAAAAATTAAAAAAATTGGAATAAGTATGATTCTTGAAATTGTAATTTTGTTAGGTAAATTCAAGATTGTTCCTCCGTTCATTTATTTGTGCATGAAAGGGGCTGCCTAAAAACTTTGACATCCACAATACCAGTACGTAGCTACATTTGGTATTACTCGTGGATGCCAGACACATTTTAGACAGCCTAAATCACCATTATTGTGTTGCTTTATTAAATATAATCTTGATTTTTTGATGTACCTTTTCATTTGGTGGAAATGGGTATTCAAAATCCTGTCCATTAATTTTAACAGCCACGTCTAAAGTCCGCCCAATGTTAAATTCAATTTCTTGTTCTGCGGAGAAATCATAAGAAACTTTCTCTCCCTCTTTTAGTTCAGCGCCATAAAAGGATTTCCCCATACCATTTTTAATCCCGACATAACTTCTACCTGTTGAGGTCAATTCAACTGTAAATTGTTCCGCACCTTTCAATTCATAAGTCGTCGTAGGGGAATTCCCATTTCGCTGGTCAACCTGTACTAATTGTTGCTGTACCGTTTCTACTTCTGGTACTTCTTGCTCTGTTCCATTCGGTGTTTCATCAAGATCAGCCGGTACTTCTTCCGACTGTTGTGGCTCTTCAGGGGCCTCATTTGCATCATTTGGATTTACAATGGTTACATTTTCATCCTCTTGACTTTCAACAACAGGCCCACTGGCATTTCCTTCGTCTTTATCTGCTAGATCTAGTTTTTGCCAAAATAACCAAATAAAAACGAGCACACTAATCACTAAGACAACAACCAATATCTTTGGTAGCAAGGAAAAAAACAGGGAAGAAGTATTCGAAACAGAGGTTTGTTTCTTTTGGACTCTTGATAGTCCACTTGACACTTCTGCTTCAGTTTTCGGAACTTCTGAGGCATACTCATCAAAAAGTTTATCTGGGTCTATCCCAACAGCTTCAGCGTACTGCTTAATAAAGGCCCTTGCATAAAACTTCCCGGGAAGGATGTCATATTTTCCAGCCTCAATTGCTTGTAAGTATCTTTTTTGTATTTTAGTAATCGTTTGTAATTCATCTAGGGTCATGTTTTTTTGTTTTCGAGCTTCCTCTAAACGTTTTCCCAGTTCAGTCAATGATAACACCATCCATTTATTTCTCGTGAATAAAGTTAAAAATCAAAGGCTGAGAAGCCAAAGCCGGAATCAGTAGAAAGTTGTTGGTCGACAACATCATATGTGATTTCCTCATCATGATCATTTCTAAGTTCAATAATGTAATCAAAATCGTCTAGCGTATATTCAGAATGCCTTACAAAAATATCAGGATGTTCCACAACCTTTACTGCCTGCATTCGCATAATTTCCCGGACTAACTGCCAATGCTTTTCCGGTGCTCTCTTAGAAGACACAACCCCATCAATTATGTACAGATGGTCATTGTAATACTCGTCTTCAAGTAATTGACTGCGGATGGTTTGTTTTAATAATGTTGAAGACACAAATACCCACCTTTTATTAGCACACACACTTGCAGCAACGATTGATTCAGTTTTTCCAACCCTTGGCATTCCACGAATGCCAATTAACTTATGCTCGTTTTTCTTAAACAGTTCAGCCATAAAATCAACGAGAATTCCAATTTCAGCACGCACAAACCGAAATGTTTTTTTATCATCCTTTTCACGATGAATATAGCGGCCGTGCCTTACTGCCAAACGGTCTCTTAATGTGGGCTTTCGCAATTTCGTTACTCTTATATTTTCAATTGTATTAAGAATGGATTCGAGCCGTTCAATTTGCTGTTGTTTTTCACATTTAATTAAAAGTCCGCGGCGCATAGTTTCTACACCATTTATTGTAACAATATTAATGGATAACATACCTAATAAAGACGAGATATCACCAAGGAGTCCTGGACGATTGACAACAATCTCATACTCTAAATACCACTCTTCTTTTTCCATGGACTTCCTCCTTTATTCTGGTTGATTTTTCCTGTTTGCTTTTCAACTACTACTATAATAAATGATTTTATTGGAATAGAAAAGAATAATAAACAAATCCCGACAAAAAACGCAAAAGAGAGGTTCTATTTTAGAAGCCTCTCTTAAAAGGATGAGCCTGTAAAAAAGAGCTCATTATGACTTTTGCACTAATTTTACCATTATATTAGCAATTGCCTGTTGCTCCTCTTCAGAAGCAACATTCCAAAGCTCTGCTAACAGTTTTTGCTCTGGATTTTTTGGCTGAACCTCACCAGCTAAATAGTCTCCAACTTCAGCTGCAATGTCTGAAATTGTGTTTTGATCCATACCGTTGTTCTTAGCTTGGTTCATTCTGTCTTGCAAAAAGTCTTTCCACTGTTCAAAATTATCGAGTACTGACATCATAATCACTCCTTAAGGATTTGTTCTTTTATATAATGCCAAGTTCTCAAGAAATTATTCACGTAAACCATGCACCATTTATGTTTAAAATTTCACCGTTTATATAGGAGGATTTTTCTGAGATTAGAAAGGAAACGGCATGGCCAATTTCTTCTGGTCTCCCAAATCGCCCCATCGGTATTTCATCTAACATCGCTTGTTTATCCTGATCGGAAAAAAACGTCAGCATATTTGTATCGATCGTTCCTGGGGCAATGCCATTCACATTAATACCCGAAGGTGCCAATTCCTTCGCTAATGCTTTAACAAATGTATTTTGACCGCCTTTTACCATTGAATAAAGGACTTCACAGGACGCACCAACTGAACCCCAAATAGAAGAAATCACAATGATTTTTCCATACTTTTTCCTTACCATAGAAGGGATAGTATGCTTTGCGATTAAAAAAGGGCTTGTAATATGGAGCTGAACCATTTTTTGTACTTCCTCATCAGTTACATCCGTAATTAATCCAACATGGCTGAGACCGGCATTTAAAATTAACACATCGACGGAATGAGTGATAGCTTTAGTTAACTGATAAAATCCCTCTACACTTGATAAATCGGCACGGATGAATTTAGATTGTACTGACAAACTGCCTGCCAACTCATGAACTCCTTGTTCATTTTGATGATAATGTAAGTAAAGATTATATCCCCCCTCATTCGCTAAAGTCCGTGCAATGGCTTGGCCAATTCCGCCACTGGCCCCTGTAATTAACGCCCATTTTTCCATATAGGTTCCTCCGTCAAAAAAGCGCCCAAATATATCATGGGCGCACTTTTCTTTATTTAGGTACTACCTCACAAATGGTAAAACACTTCTCATCAAAAAGATCATTAGCCACTTCTTGTAAGTGGGATATTTGAATCCCTTCTAATACAGACACGATATCAAATAAATTCATTTCATTAAATTGATACCTTGTAAATTGGTTGGCAATGTACTCAGGTGAATTCAAAGCACGCAAAAAGGAACCAATTTTTTTCTTTTTAATTCTTGATAAATAATCCTCAGAAATGCTGTTAATATCAAAATGAAGCATGGTATCCTTTAGACGGCCCGCAAGCTGCTCTGGATTTTCTGTATCGCCACCGATCATCGCGAAACCAAAGCCGTATTCCTCCGTGTAATCAAAAGAAAAACTATCATCGATTAAACCATCATTATAAAGCTGCTCATAATTTTCCGAGCTTTTTCCGAATAATAAATCAAATAAAACATTTATTGTTAACTCCCGCTCTAATAACTCTTTCCCAGAACGCGTAGGATTCTTTGCTTTAAAACCAACAAGACATTTTGGGGTTTGAACCGGCATTTCTAATACTTGTTTCGCCGTTGCCACCTCAACTTGTTCGTCCTCAAAAAAGCGTTTAATTTCTTTTGCTTCCTTAAACTCTTTTTTGTTTTGGTTATCTCTGATTAACTTCATCATTTCCTCTTCATTAATAGGACCAACGACAAACAGGAGCATATTGCTCGGATGATAAAACGTTTCATAACAAGTATATAACAGATCCTTGTTAATTTTCGAAATCGATTCAATCGTACCGGCAATGTCAATTTTAACAGGATGCGTTTTATACATATTTTCAATCAAGCCAAAATAAACACGCCAATCAGGATTATCATCATACATCGTAATTTCTTGACCAATGATCCCTTTTTCCTTCTCAACGGTTTGATCACTGAAATACGGGCTTTGCACGAAATCTATTAAGGTTTCTAAATTTTCCTTCACGTTGGAAGTACTTGAAAATAAATAGGCCGTTCTCGTAAATGATGTAAAAGCATTGGCAGAGGCACCCTGTTTGCTAAACTGCTGGAATACATCGCCATCTTCTTTTTCAAAAAGCTTATGCTCTAAAAAATGAGCAATTCCGTCCGGTACTTTCAATTGCTCCGACCCACCTATTGGTACGAAGCGATTATCAATACTACCGTATTTCGTTGTAAACGTAGCATAGGTTTTATTAAAACCCTCTTTAGGCAGGAGATAGACATCTAATCCATTGGCCATTTTTTCGTGAAAAAGGGTTTCTTTAAGTTGATCAAAAACAATTTTCTCCATGTTTATGCTCCCTCCAATCCCCTAAGGAAGTAAATCGTATCAAGATTGACTTTTTTAGCGACCGCTTCCACTTCATCCTTAGTAACTTCATCAATTTTTGTTAGCCAATCATCTAAAGGGCGGCTGAATCCCGCAACAACATTATGATAAAGCACTTCTATTAATCCATTCGGAGTGTCAATCGTTTCTAAAATTTGATTTTTTAAGACTGCTTTTGTTTGGGAGAATTCATCATCCGTAAAATTGCCTTTTTTCATTTCCTCCATTTGTTCTTTAATAATATTGACGGCCTTTTGATAATTGGCAAACTCAATCCCGCTCATGATCATTAATAGCCCTTTATGGCTTTCGAACCTGGATGCAGCATAATACGCTAAACTTTCTTTTTCCCGTACATTGATAAATAGCTTAGAGTGAGAGAAACCGCCAAAAATACCATTATAGAGCTGCAGGGCAAAGTAATCATCATCATGGTACGTTACATTTGTACGGCAGCCAATATGCAGTTTTCCTTGTTTAATATCCTGTTCCTCGATAATCTCTTTTACATCGCTTACTTTTTTGTGAGCGACATTCGTTTTAACGAATCGCTTTTCACGGTTAGCCGGTAAACGAAATGCCTTTTCAGCTGCTTCCTTCACAGAATTTAAATTGATATCACCAACGATATAAAGATCGATTTCATCATTTTGTAATGCATTTTGATAATAATCATATAATACTTGGGCTGATATTTTATCTAGGTCATTGATATTTCCGTGAGCATTTAAGCGATAGGGCTCTTCTTCACACATTTCTTGAATGAGGCGCATATTGGCATATCGCATTTTATCATCATATACAGCCTGGATCCGAGATTTCAGTGCTCTTTTTTCTTTTTCAACAATGGAACCTAAGAAAACGCCATTTTCCATAACAGGTGATAAAAGAATCTCAGCGATAAGTTCCAATCCGTTTTTTAATAATGGTGTTTGATCTGTTAAATATTTTTCATTGGCGATATCCATTCTAATCGTAATGATTTGGTATTCACCCTTTTTAGCTACATCAATATTTAATGATGCACCATATAGTTCATCTAGTTTCGTTCGCAGTTTAAGAGTGGAAGGGAATTTTTCAGTACCACTTTGTAGAACATAGGGAAGAAGCGCTCTTGTCGTTACTGTATCTTCCTGTAGTGGGGCCTTCATCTTAAGAACGATTGTATTCGTTTTATATTTTAACGTTTCGATCCCATGAAGTGTAAATCCATCCAATTGTACACTTTCTTCCTTCATAAGATTCATCTAATTTCCTCCTCTTTTAGCTACACGCTTCAATAACTATTACTAACTTATATGTCACTATGTTTTGTCTAAATTTACGAAAATAAACTCATAAGTATTCCCAATATAATGCTATCTTACTAATTATTTCTAGTGAAAGCAAAAAAGAACCCCGAATGGAGTTCACATCATTGTCTAGCTCCAGCGCCTATCGCCTAGCAAACTTCAGGTCTCCTCCCTACGATAAGTCAACTAAGAATTGCTAACGCAATTCAAGTTTCCTTTATCGCTGTCGTTGTGCCCTCCAATTTGTACGGCGATGAGCAAGGCACTTCCGCTTTTCTACCTACCGTTTCCCTTTTATATAGGGTGTTCCTGAGGCCTTAGGCGCATCCGCTCTACCGATAAAACCGGTTAATGCCAAGATCGTCAATACATAGGGGGCAATTAATAAGTAGACAGTGGGCAAGTCTCTTAATCCTGGAATCATTTGTCCGGTAAAGCTTAAGCTTTGGGCTAATCCAAAAAAAAGCGCCGCCCCTAAAGCACCTATCGGATGCCATTTCCCGAAAATCATGGCTGCAAGTGCCATAAAGCCTTGTCCACTAATGGTAGCATGACTAAAGTCTCGTGATATAATCAAGGCATATATGGACCCTCCAATCCCACCTAGAGCACCACTGATCATTACTGCAATATAGCGCATCCTCGAAACATTAATACCCATTGTATCCGCAGCAAGGGGGTGTTCCCCAACTGACCGTAGCCGGAGACCAAAAGGGGTTTTATAAATCACATACCAGGAAATAATCGCAACTAATATGGCAATATAAGAGGTTACATAGGCATTGCTAAATAATAATGGTCCTATTATTGGAATATCAGAAAGAAACTTAACATCAATTTTATTAAAAACGGCATCAGAGGAAATTTGATCAGTTTGTCCTTTGCCATATATTTTTTTAACTAAAAATAAAGCGCCCCCAAGAGCAAGGAAATTAATGGCGACCCCACTGACAACTTGATCAGCTCTAAACGTAATCGATGCGACTGCATGTATTAAAGAAAACAGTGCACCAATAATCATCGCCGCTAAGACAGATAACCATGGGGTAAGCTCCCCTAAACGATCCGCAAATGTTAAATTAAAAACAATACCTGTAAAGGCTCCAACGACCATTAAGCCTTCTAGCCCAATGTTGACAATACCTGACCGTTCACTAAACACTCCACCTAAAGCTGTAAAAATAAGCGGAGCAGAAAAGAAAAGTGCAGAAGGGATGATGATTGCTAAAATGTCCATCAAACTCATTTACTTTCCCTCCTTCTTCAAGCGAGTCAGTACGAGACGAATTAAGTAGCTGGATGCAACAAAGAAAATAATCAAAGCGATGACAATATCCACTAATTCAATAGGCACACCAGCAGCTGAAGGCATTTCTAACGCGCCTACCTTAAGTGCTCCAAAAAGGATTGCGGCTAAAATAACGCCAAAGGCTGTATTCCCACCTAATAAAGCAACGGCAATCCCGTCAAAGCCAACTCCTGTAAAGCCAGATTTAACAGAAATATTTTCGAAGGTTCCTAAACCCTCCATTGCACCTGCCATACCTGCAAATGCTCCAGAAATGACCATTGATAATATAATGTTTTGACTAACATTCATACCAGCATACTTTGATGCATGTTGATTAAAACCAACGGCTTTTAATTCATAGCCTCTTGTCGTTTTTTCAAGCAAATACCACATAATGAGAGCTGTTAAAATCGCAACAAGAATGCCATAGTGCATGGTAGAATAATCTGTAAGTGCTTGTAAGAGTGACGACCTTAATGATGCTGAAGCTAATATTTTCTCAGATTTATATCCTTGATCTGATAAAACGGAGCGAATGATGGCGTTTACTACATGCAATGCAATGTAATTCATCATAATCGTCACAATAACCTCGTGAACCTTAAACCGAGCTTTTAAAAATCCGGGAATTCCTCCCCAAATTGCTCCTGCAAGGGCTGCGGCAAGGATCGCCAGCGGTAGATGGATTATTTTCGGTGCCTCGAAACTCACTCCAACCCATACGGCAGCAAGCCACCCTACCATTAACTGTCCTTCCACTCCAATGTTAAATAAGCCTGTACGAAAAGCAAAGGCGACAGCAAGACCAGCTAAGATATAAGGGGTGACTTGTCTAATTGTTTCACCGATATAATACTGGTCACCAAATGCACCTGATAGTAAAGCACTATAGCCACTAATGGGGTTAAACCCACTAACAAGCATGACAATGGCTCCGACAATAATTCCTAATAAAACAGCGAATACAGGTACAAGTACATTTGTTAAGCGGTTATTCATGAAGGAACACCTTCTTCCGTGCGCTTACTCCCAGCCATCAATAAACCCAATTCTTGTTCCGTTGTTTCTTTCGGGTCAACTGTGGCGACAATTTTCCCTTCATAGATAACGGCAATTCGGTCACTTACATTCATAATTTCATCAAGCTCAAAAGAAATTAATAAGACAGCCTTGCCATGATCCCGCTGCTCAATTAACCGTCTGTGAATAAATTCGATCGCACCTACATCGAGACCACGTGTGGGCTGGGCAGCAATTAATAATTCAGGATTACGGTCTACTTCACGGGCAATAATCGCCTTTTGTTGATTTCCGCCCGATAATGCTCGAGCTATTGTGAATTCATCAGGGGTTCTGACATCAAACTCTTCGATAAGCTGCCGAGCCTTTTTGCTTATTACATCAAATTTTAAGATGCCCTTATTCGAAAAAGGCCGTTTATAATACGTTTGCAACACCATATTCATACCAATTGGATAATCTAAAACAAGGCCATGTTTGTGTCTGTCTTGCGGAATATGAGCCATCCCTATTTCGGTTATTTTCCTTGGTGGAAGGTTCGTTATGTTTTTTTCATTTAGCGTGATGATCCCTGCATCAACCTTCGTTAATCCTGTAATCGCTTCTAATAATTCTGTTTGCCCGTTGCCATCGACACCGGCAATCCCCAATATTTCGCCTGCGTGGACTGTTAAATTCAAGTGATCAACAGCTGTTACATTTCTTGAATCTTTAACAACTAGATCTTCTATGATTAAAACTTCTTTTCCGGGGATTGTGGATATCTTCTCTGTCTTAAAGGTAACCTCACGCCCTACCATTAAGGACGCTAAATCGTTCGGATTCGTCTCGGAAACATTTACAGTCTTAATCCCCTTACCCTTTCGAATAACTGTTACGCGATCACATACTTCCATAATTTCTTTTAGTTTGTGAGTAATTAAAATAATCGACTTTCCTTCATTAATTAAGTTCCGCAGAATTTGAATTAACTCTTTTATTTCCTGCGGTGTCAATACAGCCGTAGGTTCATCAAAGATCAAAATTTCTGCTCCACGGTAAAGGGTCTTCAAAATTTCGACCCGTTGCTGCATACCGACCGAAATATCTGCTATTTTTGCGGATGGATTTACAGCGAGCCCATATCTCTCGGATAAAGCTCTAACTTCCTCTTCTGCTTTTTTTATATTAATTTTGCCAGCCTTTGAAGGTTCACTCCCTAATATAATATTTTCGGTTACAGTAAAGATATCGATAAGCATAAAATGCTGGTGCACCATACCAATTCCAAGGTCATTGGCAATATTCGGATTCGATATGTTGACTTTTTCGCCTTGAACACGGATTTCCCCGCCATCCGGCTGGTATAATCCAAATAAGACATTCATTAGTGTTGATTTCCCAGCTCCATTTTCTCCCAAAAGCGCATGGATTTCTCCCTGTTTCAACTGTAAGGTAATATTATCATTGGCCACAAAGCCGCCGAATTCTTTACGGATATTTAACATTTCGATTACATATTCACTCAAGTACCTCACTCCTCTTAAAAGTACAGTGTAATCAAATACGCCTTGGCGTATTTGTGCCCGGATTTTTTCGAGCTTGCTCGAAAAACTACATTTGAAAATCCGAGGCATCCGCCGGAGGCTTTAACTTTATTCGCAGAATAAAGTTAATCGAAAGAGATAAAGCGCCTAGTTATCCCTTAGGCGCTTCCTATTTTCCGATTATCATCATACTTCAAATTTATCGTACTCCGCACGAGTGTGTGGTACTTTAATGTCCCCGTTGACAATTTTCTGTTTCCAATCATCAACAGCTTTCAGCACTTCATCTGAAAGATTTTCTTTTGAATCAGCAATGCCAACACCATCGACATCAAGACCATATTCGAGAACCTGACCGCCAGGGAAATCCCCTTCCATTGTACGTTTCGCAAGATCCTGAACAGCAGTATCTACCCGCTTCACCATAGAAGTAAGGGTGACCTCATTTCCATGTTCAAGTGCCTGATCTTTGTCGACACCAATCACCCATAGTTCACGGTTAGGATCTTTTGTTTTTAAATCTTTTGCTTCAGAGAATATTCCATTTCCAGTTCCACCTGAAGCATGGTAAATGATGTCAATTCCAGAAGCATACATGCTCGCAGCTATTTGCTTACCGGAATCGGCTTTGGTGAATGATCCAGCATACTGAACTTCAACCGTTGCATTGGGATTTGCAGCTTTAACACCGGCTCTAAAACCACTTTCGAACTTCTCGATTAATGGAGACTCAACACCACCGACAAATCCAATTTTATTCGTTTTCGTTGTTAATCCGGCAACCACACCAGTTAAAAAGGAGCCTTCATGCTCTTTAAAGGTGAGGCTGGCTACATTGGGCTTTTCAACAACACTATCAATGATTGCAAATTGGGCGTCAGGCTTTTGGTCGGCAATTTCCGAAATCGCATCCGTCACTAAATAGCCTACGCCAAACACTAGCTTGTAGCCACTTCTTACTAGCTTATTCAAGTTTGGGGCATAATCTGCATCACTAGTAGACTGCAGATATGCATAACCGCCTTCGCCTTCTTTAAGATTATTTTCCTTAGCAAATTCCTTGATCCCTTCCCAAGTTAGCTGGTTGAATGATTTATCATCAATCCCACCCATATCAGTTACCATTGCTAGACTAAATCCTTTTTCCTCTTCGGCGGGTGCTCCTTCACCTGCGTTTTCTTTATTGTCTTTTCCTTTATCGGCAGTTCCACAACCACCGAGGATCGTACTTGCTGCAAATAGAACGGAAATCAAAAGACCAGCTTTTTTTCTAGCCAAGTTCAGTCCTCCCTTTAATAGATTTTCGTTCTTATTTTGCACAAGAATTATGTAATTATTACGCCCTTTTTCTTAAGACATGGAAACTAAACTTGTCCGCTCTGAAATAATTGCAAGAGTAAAAAGTTGGCCGATCATTTTGATCGAAATGCATTTGTTTCATAACTAATAAAGATGCATCTACCTCACAATGTAGGCTGGGTGAAATTTTCTCAGAAAATCCTAAAGGCTCAATATTTGTGACCGCATACGTAATATGACAGCCTACTTCTCTTTCAAATAATTCAAAAATAGAACCCAATTCATGAGTGTAATTTTTCGGCAAAATGGAACTTGGAATTTGATCAATACAATAGACTACAGGCTCATCATCAGAAGTTCTAACACGTTCAATTACAACAATTTCCTCGTCATAGGAACAATTAAATTTACTCACGTCGTCTGCTGTTGCTTGTCTAGATGTGGAAGAGACGAAAATGGTCCCTGGTTTTTTACCAGCCCGGTTAATCATATCTGTTACGCTAAATAATTCCTCAATGCCTGAAGTAAAAAGCGGCTTCGGATTGATAAATGTTCCTACCCCGTGTCTACGAATGATGATACTTTCTTCTTCCAACACACGTAATGCCTCTCTTAATGTTGCCCTGCTAATTCCCAGCTGTTTTGCTAATTCAAATTCCGGCGGAAGCTTCTCATCCTCTTTATAAAGCCCTCTATCTATATCATTTTTAATTTTATCGACTACCTGTAAATAAAGATGTCTAGTATCCGGTTTAATATTCATTGGTTTCCTCCATGGTTAATGATGAGACATCAGACCTCTGACCTGTATTCTTAACTATACCATAAAAAAAGAAGAGTGAACATGATGCTCACTCTTTATTGATTTGATACCTCATCTTTAATTTTTGATACCAATACAGCCCGCGGCTTACTACCCTCATAGGGTCCGACTATTCCTTTAGCTTCCATAGCGTCGATAAGCCTTGCTGCCCTTGTATAGCCTATTCTGAATCGTCTTTGCAGCATCGATACGGAAGCAGTTTGCATTTCTGTTATTAATTCTACTGCATCATCAAATAAATCATCATCAACCTCTATCGTTACTTCCGTTTCCTCAGTAGGCATCATTTCTTCATGATACTGTGCCTTTTGTTGAGAAATAACATAATCAACAACTTCCTCCACTTCTGAGTCGGAAACAAAAGCACCTTGGACTCGAACAGGCTTTGAAGCACCCACAGGTAAAAATAACATATCGCCTCGACCTAAAAGTTTCTCGGCACCGCCCATATCGATGATCGTTCTTGAATCAACGGATGAGGACACACTAAACGCGATTCTTGATGGAATATTCGCTTTAATAACCCCAGTGATAACATCAACTGATGGGCGCTGTGTTGCAATAATTAAATGAATGCCGGCCGCTCGTGCCATTTGGGCAAGCCTTGTAATCGCATCCTCAACATCATTTGAAGCGACCATCATTAAATCAGCAAGCTCGTCAACAATCACGACAATAAATGGTAATTCAAGTTGCTTTTCGCCTGTCTCCTGATTGTGGATTCTAATATGATCATTATACCCTTCAATATTTCGTGTACCAGTGTGTGAAAATAATTCGTAGCGTCGTTCCATTTCCGAAACAACCTTTTTTAAGGCTTGTGATGCTTTCTTAGGATCTGTGACAACCGGTGTTAATAAATGTGGTATTCCGTTATACATATTCAGTTCAACCATTTTTGGGTCAATCATCATTAGTTTTACTTCATGTGGCTTGGCCCTCATGAGAATACTTATAATAATTCCGTTAACACACACACTTTTCCCGCTTCCGGTTGCACCCGCAACAAGAAGATGCGGCATTTTATTTAGTTCGGTTAAAATTGCTTCACCTGATATATCACGTCCAAGTCCAACCATTAACTTAGCATTTGGATTATTATTTTTTGATTCTAAAACTTCCCGTAACGAAACCATCGCAATTTCCTGGTTAGGAACTTCAATTCCTATCGCAGATTTACCGGGAATTGGGGCCTCAATCCGGATATCTTTAGCGGCCAAGGCCAATGCTAAATCATCACTTAAACTTACGATCTTGCTAACTTTTACACCAACATCAGGATGAACTTCATACTTTGTAACCGCAGGTCCTAAATGAACCTTTCTCACCCTTGCTTTAACACCAAAACTCTCAAAGGTTTTTTCCAATTTCTGGGCATTGATTGAAATTAATTTTTTCTCTTGGTTTTGACTATTATGTATTGGCTTTTTTAATAGCTCATTTGTCGGCAATTGATAAGCTTCATTGGCGACTTCCGTAAAGGTCATTGATACTGTCGCATCCGCTCTTTCTTCGTGCTCGTCCGCCTCTTTTTTAGTGTTTGTTTGCTGGTGATCGATCTCTTCCCTATGAAGACTAGCAGAAGTATCATTACTAGCTACTTCATTAAAATCAGAAATGATCGGTGCTACCTCTTCATGGTAGCCATGATCTAAAATAATCGTTTCGTTTTTTCCCTCTTCAATTTCAATCTCTTCTGCTACAGTCTTTGCTTTATTTTTTCGGCTTTCCTTATTCTTCTGTTTTTTTCTTCTGCTTGAAAGTTTACCTTTTACATCAGCGACAAAACCAATAAACTGGTTTTTAATAAATTGAAATATCCTTTGGCCGGCCGTTGTTAAAATATCATGGATTGAAATTCCCGTTAAAAGAATAAGCCCAATCATCATAAGGAATAAAAAAATAATCTTAGTTCCCATCGCACCAAAAAGGAAATAGGATATTGCAAAAAGAATCGCTCCGATCATTCCTCCTCCTAGGACGAGCGAGGCCCCTCCTTTAACCTCACCCCAAAATTGACTCCAGGTATTTTTCAGAATGGAGGGATTCCCTAATGGGGCTTGATTATTAATTTCCGCAAAAGTTTCTACATGCGAATATAGCAAAAGAGCCGCAATTATAACATAAGCCCCAGCCAATCTCCTTGTAGCGAAACGAGGCCATTTTCGTTTAATAATAAAATATAGCGACAGGAGTAAGAGTCCTCCTAATAATAGGCTGTACCATTCCCCAAAAAAGAAACGGGATAACTCGATTAATGCCCGACCGATAAAACCGCCAATATTGGCAAGAGCGATAATTGATATTGCCAGAAGCACGAGTCCTCCAAGTTCATATGTCAGCGTCCTCTTCCAGTCTAATGCTCTTTTTTCGGATCTTTTTTTCTTAGATTTTGCCATATCAATCACCTTGATCTAAAAGTATAAAAAAGGAAAGCAGCCGAGTAAAAGGCTGCTTCGTTCGTTTTTATTTATTATACCATAATGTTAATAAAATCGACTTAAAATTGTGGTTTCAACATGATAATTGATCCCGGTGAGTAAGCATTATTTAAAAAATCGTATGGATTTGTACTTAAAACTTGGACAACTCGGCACTCTTCATTAGAAAGTGGCTCCACTACTAATGATAAGCCATTGACATTTATAATGGACTGTTTTGAGTAGGAATCAAGGTTTTCTTGAAAAATTAATTCATGCGGCATTGTCGTATACATGATCATTGCAGAATCTCACTTTCATTAGTTGAGGTTGAGGTAGTCATCCGTTTTTCCTCAATTAATTGGTTTAATTTTGCAATTGCTTTACCTACCCCTCCAACCTCATTAATAAGACCGTATTTTACTGCATCCTTTCCAACAACATTTGTACCAATATCACGGGTTAGATTCCCTTTTGAAAGCATTAGTTCCTTAAAACGATCTTCTGTTATGTTAGAATGCGATGTAACAAATGAGACAACTCTATCTTGCATCTTATCTAAGTATTCAAACGTTTGTGGGACCCCAATGACAAGACCTGTTAGACGAACAGGGTGGATGGTCATCGTTGCTGTTTCAGCAATAAACGAATAATCAGCACTTACCGCAATCGGAACTCCGATCGAATGACCACCACCGAGTACAATCGACACAGTCGGCTTCGATAATGATGCAATCATTTCAGAAATAGCAAGACCGGCCTCAACATCACCACCGACCGTATTCAAAATTAGTAATAACCCTTCAATTTTCGGATTTTGCTCAATCGCTACAATTTGTGGAATTAAATGTTCATACTTTGTCGTTTTATTTTGCGGTGGTAATTGCATATGACCTTCAATTTGTCCAATGATTGTTAAGCAATGTATATTTGATTCCTGTCCCATTTGCGGTACATTTGTTTGCCCTAATTGTTGAATTTTATCTACTAAAGAATCTTTAACATCTTTTTGTTCCTGATCGGAATCGCTTTGCTCCATAGACGGTTTGTTTTCGAAATTTGCCATAATGGAACTCCTTTCATTAAATCAAAGTATCTATAGTATGAATCCCAACAGAGCATTTAATTCTATAAAAGAAAAGAACTGACCAAATGTGGTCAGTTCCGCTTTTTAAATTTCCATTATGATCGGCAAAATCATTGGTCTTCTTTTTGTTTTTTCGAATAAAAAGTGACTAAGCGATTCTCGTATACTTGTTTTTAATGTAGACCAATCGATTGTACGATCTTTCATGCACTTCATAATAATCTGCTGCACGATTTCGTTTGATTTATCAAATAATTCTTCGGATTCTCTAACATATACAAATCCTCTTGAAATGATTTCAGGTCCAGAAATAATTTGATTCTTTTCTTTTGATAGAGTAACTACGACGATTAATATGCCATCTTGAGATAATAGTCGTCGATCTCTTAAAACAATATTACCGACATCACCAATCCCTAGGCCATCTATTAACACATTGCCAGCTGGAATTTTCCCCGCTATTCGTGCTTGATCATTTTTAAACTCAAATACATCTCCATTTTCCATTAAAAAGATTTGGTCTGAATCCATCCCTGTAGATTCAGCAATCTTAGCATGGGCCCGCTGCATTTTATATTCCCCTTGGATCGGGATAAAAAACATAGGGTTCATGACACTGATCATCATTTTTAACTCTTCTTGACTGGCGTGACCGGAGACATTTATTTTTCTTTGCCCGTAAATAACATTAGCTCCTGTCCTGAAAAGTAAATCTATCGTAGTTGAAACAAGCTTTTCATGACCTGGTATGGTTGAAGCTGCAATAATGACAGTATCATCTGGTTTAATAGAGGTTTGCTTATGTGATTTACCTGCCATTCTTGCCAAGGCCTCTAAAGGTTCTCCTTGAACACCAGTAGTCAAGATAAGAACACGTTGATCATTCCACTTTTCAATTTCTGAAATCGGTATCATTAATTTTTCTGGAATGTCGATATATCCAAGCTCCATCGATATTTCGATAACCCGTTTCATACTATTGCCAATAATAGCAACCTTTCTATCCGTCAGCACAGCTGCATCAAATACTTGTTGTATACGATGAATATTGGATGCGAAAGTTGCAACAATAACACGACCTTCAGCAGTTCGTATACAATCACATAGTTCTTCACCTACTGAGCTTTCAGATCCTGTCGTGCCAGGAATTTCAGCATTCGTGCTATCAGATAATAGACAAAGAACACCTTCTTTTCCGAGCCTAGACATTTTAAAGAAGTCAAAGCGAACACCGTCTGCTGGTGTTTGATCTAATTTAAAGTCCCCCGTATGAACGACCGCTCCATGTGAAGTATGTACTACAATCCCCACCGAATCCGGAATACTATGAGTTGTCCTAAAAAAAGATACACTAGCATATTCAAATTCCAAAACCGTATCCGCATGAATTTCCTTTAACAAATTACCATATTTCAGTCCAGATTCCTCTAATAAATTGGCAACTAACCCAATCGTCAACTTTGTTCCATATATTGGAACCCGGATACGTCTTAAGACATAAGCTAACGACCCAATATGGTCCTCATGCCCATGGGTAAGAAAGATCCCTTTAATTCGAGAAACATTTTCTTGTAGATATGTAATATCTGGGATTACAGCATCGATTCCAAGCAATTCATCTTCCGGTAATTTTAATCCAGCATCGATGACAAAGATTTCAGGACCTACCTCAACGACATACATATTTTTACCGATTTCCCCTAGGCCCCCAAGAGCAAATATTCTAACTGGATTGTTTTCTTTCTTTACCAATTCTTATCCTCCTATTCAGTTTTGAACCGCTCTAAGTCACTTGCATTTATTATACCGTATGGAAGAATTTTAGTACAAGTAAAAACGAGCCTAAATATAGGCTCGTTTAGAATTTCAATCATTTAGTATTTTTTTAATAAATCATCAATTATTAATTGCTTTTCCTTTTGCAATGGGACTAACGGTAACCTTACGGAACCAGTGTCAATCCCTTTTGCCTGTAATGCATACTTAAGCGGCACCGGATTAGGTCCGATAAACAGCCCTTTCATGATTGGCAATAAGCGCCGGTGTAATTGGGCTGCTTTTTTTACATCTCCGTTTTCGAATAGTGAAATCATTTCTTGCATTTCATTTCCAATAATGTGGGATGCGACAGAAATAACACCTCTACCGCCGATTGATAACACTGGCAATGTGTTGCTATCATCACCGGTGTATAAATAAAAATCGTCATCCGTCAGTGAAATAATTTCCGCCATTGCATTTAAGTCTCCGCTTGCTTCCTTCACAGCAACGATATTTTTAACTTTCGATAATTTAATAATTGTATCTACAGATATATTAATACTGCAACGCCCCGGAATATTGTAGATCATAACCGGCAGATTCGTTTCAGTTGCTATTGCCTTAAAATGCTCATATAACCCATCTTGGTCAGGTTTGTTGTAGTAAGGGGCAACAAGCATGACGGCAGTTGCTCCAGCCTTTTCTGCTTTTTTCGTCAGTTCAATTGAGGCGCGAGTATTATTGCTACCAGTCCCCGCAACTACTGGAACTCTTCCATTTACCACCTCCACGACGTGGCGATATAAAGCGACTTTTTCTTCTGTTGTTAGAGTAGGAGATTCTCCTGTCGTTCCAGCCACAATCAGCGAATCCGTTCCATTATCCAACAAATAGTTCACTAAATCCGTAGCCCTATCAAAGTCAATATTACCATTTACATCAAATGGTGTTACCATGGCTGTACCGACGCGACCAAAAACCATTTTGTTCAACCCCTTACAAAATTCATATTTCACAGTCCAGCTACAGCTCCCAGCGACTAGTAGACTTCGCTTGACGGTCGCTTCGCTTTCTATTGACAAAATTCGTCATGCAATGAATTTACAGCCCGAACCATGTCTTCCTCATGAACGAGAACCCAAATGGTTGTATGACTATCAGCTGACTGAAGAATTTGAATCCCTTCCTTAGAAAGGGCACTTACAATTCTAGCCGTAACTCCAGGAACTCCTGTCATGCCTGCACCAACCGCTGAAACTTTAGCACAGCTTCGAATTACCTTTGGCTCATAGCCTAATTCCTTTAATACGGCAATTGCACGGTCTGTCATTTTGTCCATTACTGTATATATGATTGCATTTGGTGAAATATTAATAAAATCTACACTAATTCCTTCTTGGGCCATTGCTTTGAAAACTTCAGATTGAATATTATAATGCCCTTCAATCGGTGTTACTGTTATTTGTGTAACATTGGGAACGTGCGCAATACCAGTAACAACCCGATCGTGAATGTCACTGCCTTTTGTATTCACAACAGCCGAAGTAACCAGTGTTCCTGGTCCATTTGAATATGTTGAACGTACTCTAAGTGGAACCTTTGCCTGCATTGCTATTTCAACTGCACGGGGGTGAATGACCTTTGCACCTTGATGCGCTAGATTACAGATCTCATTGTAGGTCATAACTGTTAAAGGACGTGCCCCCTCCACAATTCGAGGATCAGCGGTCATTACACCTTCCACATCTGTGAAAATATCAATAAATTCTGCGTTTAGGGCTACACCCAATGCCGCTGCCGATGTGTCGCTGCCGCCTCTACCAAGAGTGGTTACTTCACCAGCTTTGGAAGACCCTTGAAATCCTGCAACTACGACAACATCATGAGTTTCAAGTTCCTCTAGCACACGGTCACATTTCATTTCTATTATTTTTGCGTTTGAATGCTCATCATTTGTATGAAAACCTGCCTGTGCGCCTGTCAAGGCTATTGCAGGTATTCCGTTTGTATTTAGCATATTCGAAAAAACAATGGCAGATATCGTTTCGCCACAGGAAAGTAATAAATCGTGCTCACGATTACTGATCTTTGAGACGTTTACAAGGCTTTGTAGTGTATCAGTCGCATAGGGATCACCTTTTCTCCCCATTGCCGATACAACTACAACGACCTTATAACCATTACTCAAAGCTTTTTCAATATGTGATTTAGCACGAACCCTGCTATCTTCGTCCTTAACTGATGTTCCGCCAAACTTTTGGACGATGATTTTCATCGAGACACCTCTTCTAAGTTGTAGTTATAATTTTTATTCTAGTGCCAAGTTGAATATATCATTTAGATTTATTTAACAATCCCTAATGAAATCAAGCGCTCAGCAATTTGAACTGAATTCCATGCAGCACCTTTTAATAAATTATCAGATACGATCCACATATGGAATCCTTTGTCATTATCCAAATCTTTGCGAATACGGCCAACAAATGTTTCAAATTTACCAGCAGCAGTAGATGCCATTGGGTATACTTGCTCCTCAGGCTGATCTTCTAAAATAATTCCTTCAGCAGAAGCTAAAAGGTCCTTCAACTCTTGGACAGTAACGCCTTCTTTCTCCACTTCAATATAAACTGACTCAGAATGTCCATATTCCACAGGGATTCTCACACATGTTGCCGCTACAGATAATTCAGGGATGTGCATAATTTTCTTAGTTTCATTAATCATTTTCATTTCTTCAAACGTGAAGCCATTTTCTGTAAACTTATCGATTTGTGGAATGGCATTGAAGGCAATTTGGTAATGCTTTTTATCTGCACCACATGGTAAAATTTCTGGTGTAAATGCTTCCCCATTTAATATCGCTTGGGATTGCTCTTTCATTTCTTTAATTGCCATTGCACCTGCACCTGATACTGCTTGGTACGTGGAAACAATAACCTTATTCAAGCCCAATGCTTTTCTAATTGGTTCTAATGCTACAACCATTTGAATAGTTGAGCAGTTTGGATTAGCAATAATTCCTTTATGCTGATGAATATCAGCCTCATTCACTTCTGGTACTACTAATGGAACCTCTGGGTCCATCCGAAATGCACTTGTGTTATCTACACAAATTGCTCCTCTTTTTGCTGCTTCCGGTGCTAATTGTTTTGAAACTGATCCACCGGCACTAAATAATGCAATGTCAACACCTTCAAAGCTTTCAGGCTTAGCCACCTGAACAACATGCTCTTCACCTTTGAATAAAAGCTTTTTGCCTGCTGAACGTTCTGAAGATAGTAATGTTAGTTTTGAAATTGGGAAGTTTCTTTTCTCTAGTGTAGATAACATTTTCTCCCCTACTGCTCCTGTTGCTCCAACTACTGCTACATGGTATCCTTTTACATTTTCCATACTTTTCCCCTTCCCTCTATTACCATTATTGAATAGAACCATTTTTTGAAATTTTAAAATTATAAAGTTTATTTTATCATATTCCGTCATGAAGGAAAGAACTTTTATGACCAACTTTAATATTAACAGAAAATCGGATTATTCACCATCACGATATCTTTCTATTAATATGGGTTGAAATTGCCGTCCTAAAATGGCCGCCTCTACAGTATCAACTAGTGCATCCATTCTGGCAACAATTGAATTGGGCTTTTTGATCGGGTCATCCTGCCCAAAAGGAATAAAATATATATTTTTAGTCGCCATTAATTTCATTAAATTCATTCCGTTTAAACCTAAGGCATCATTTGTCGAAATACCTAAAACAACTGGATTTAGATTTCTTAATGTAGCCTTAGCTGCCATTAATACCGGTGAATCGGTCAAAGCATTGGCTAATTTGCTCATTGAATTACCTGTTAAAGGTGCGATTACCATACAATCTAAAGGCATTTTAGGTCCTAATGGTTCAGCTTCAACGATGGTAGTAATGACCTGATTACCTGTCATTTCCTCAAGTTTTACTAACCATTCTTCCCCTTTTCCAAATCTTGTTGTCGTGCTTTTCACTGTATGGGTAGCGACAGGTCTAACATCTGCACCTGCTTGAATGAGTTTTTCAATTTGCGGCATAACAGCATCATACGTACAATGGGAGCCTGTTAATCCAAATCCAATTCGCTTACCTTTAAGAGTCATTTATGATTTCTCCTTTCCTAGTTGCAGCTCTTCGTTGAGTATTTGAGAAATAACATTAGCCACGATTTTACCGGCAGTTTTCGGGGCTACTATGCCGGGTAAACTTGGTGCCAACAATGCTTTTATGCCCCTTTTCTCTGCATATCTAAAGTCTGTACCTCCCGGTTTTGAGGCTAAATCGATAATGACCGTATGCAGCGGCATTTTTGAAATGACCTTCGCTGTTACAACTAGATAAGGTACTGTATTAATAACAATATCGGCCTGTTCAACCTCATCAATTAAATTCGATGTAAAAAACGGCTTTAATCCCATTTCCGTAATTCTTGCAATATCCTCTAATTTTCGGGCACCGACCTTCACTTTTGCCCCTAGACAGGCAAAGGTTCTTGCAACCGACATTCCTACTCTACCTAAACCAATAACAACAACATTGGAGCCATGTATTGTAATATCCGTATGTTGAATCGCCATCATAATCGTTCCCTCTACCGTTGGGATCGAGTTGTAAATGGCAACATCGTTTCGTTCAAAAAGTTTGATTAGCTTCCGTCCTGAATCAGTACAAATCCCGTCTAAATATTGATTGCTAATACCCGAAAATACAATGCAGTGTTCAGGGGTCTTTTTAAGCATTTCTTGTTGTAAGACTATCTTTTCGTTCGAAAAAATGGTCTCCACCTCTCCTGTCATATTTGTACCTTTAACAGGCAAAATGATGGCATCAATTTCGGTAAAGTCCAGCTCGTCAATTTCTTTTTTGGAGGACCCGGAAAAAACGTGATCTAGTTGATTAAATCCAACTAAAGATAACTTTGCATCTAATTCTGTTAATTTACGGATTACCTCTAATTGACGGGCATCACCACCAATAACAGCAATATGCAAATCTGTTAACATTTCATTTTCACCTTCTTTAATGGGTAAAATAATCATGTAAAGATGTCGGAATAGCCTAAGTTTTGTTCTTCCACATCATATGAATGGCATGAAAGGAAGGTGAATAAAAAAAGGCTGATCCCATAGGGACCAACCTTTTAAAACTCATCATTAAAATCGATAATGATCATATCACTGCCAATTTTCTTAATATTTCTCCATGGAATTCGAACTTCTGTACCGTTTTTCTTGAACCCAAACCATTTCATCGTCGGGATGAGAAAGGCCTTTATATGCCCAGTATTCTCATCGATTTCTAAATCAGCCTGACCAAGAACACCCATCCGTTCTCCTTTTTTTAGATCAATAATTTCTTTTCCATTCATTTCACTTAGTCTCATCTTGACGCCTCCTCAATATCTATTGAATATTAGTTGGCAATTTTCCTTCCGGACTAATTAAAGCTACAGAATATTGATCGGTAAAGATCGTGTCCGCAAAATGGTTAACGGAATCTAAAGTAACTGCTGAGATCTGTTCTAAAACTTCATTTAATGAGCGATGACGCTTTAGTAATAATTCATTTTTCCCATTACGGCTCATTCGGCTATTTGTGCTTTCAAGGCTTAGCATTAAGCTGCCTTTAAGCTGTTCCTTGCTATTCGTTAATTCTTTTTCAGTTAACCCAGTTCGTTTTAAGGTTGTTAATGTATCTTGGATGGTTTCAAATAAAATATCTAATTGGTTGCTTGCTGTCCCACCATATATGGCTAATAAACCATTATCTAAAAACGCAGAATGGTAGCTAAAAATAGAATAAGCGAGCCCCCTAGCCTCACGTACATCTTGGAATAGCCGACTTGACATGCTTCCCCCAAGTACATTGTTTAACACAATCAGGGAATAAATATCTTCATGGCCAACCTGTAAACCATTAAACCCGATACATAAATGGGCTTGTTCCGTATCCTTTTTCCTGGCAATTTTTTCATCAATAATGGAAGGAGCACTATATTCTGGTCTTGTGTATTTCGATTCATAATGACCAAAATAGTTTTCAACTTCTTTAATAAATGCTTCATTAATATTTCCTGCAATCGAGATTACAACATTATCAGGGGTATAATAATGATTAACATAATTTCTTAAAGAATCACCGGTAAAGGTTGCCAAAGTTTCCTCAGTACCCAAAATTGGATAGGCAAGTGGATGGTTCCCGAATGTTGCTTTGCTTAAAATATCGTGAACGATATCATCCGGTGTATCTTCGTACATCTTTATTTCTTCAAGGACAACATTCTTCTCCTTTTTTAATTCCTCTTCATCAAAAGTTGAATTAAAGAACATATCCGCTAAAACTTCTAAGGCAAAATCTGAATGTTCATCTAATACTTTTGCGTAATAGCATGTGTATTCTTTAGACGTAAATGCATTTACCTGACCGCCAATACTATCAAAGCTTTCGGCAATATCTTTAGCAGTTCTTGTTTTTGTACCTTTAAAAATCATATGCTCCAAAAAATGAGAAATCCCATTATTTTCTTTTGTTTCATTACGTGAACCTGTTCCAATCCATACACCAATGGCTACTGAGCGGACAGTGGGGATATTTTCGAGTACAACTCTAACACCATTTTGGCAAGTATACTTTTTAATCAAGCGAAATCCTCCTATAATAGCTGAATAAAATAGCTGAATTAAGTTTAATATTTCAATATTTCTTATTGCATCATATCAATATTACCAAGGTATGTCACCTATTTCATATTTTCCCTTTACTTCTTGCTTTTTACTCGTTCTTCACTTAATAATGTTGACACATTTCCAATTTGGTATTCTTTTTCCTTCATTCTAATAATAAGATTTTCTAAACCAGCGGCTGTTGAAGATGTTGGATGCATGAGAATCATTGCACCAGGTGATACTTTATTAGCCACTCTGTTTACCATTTCCACCGGATCCGGCTTCCTCCAATCCACTGTATCAACAGTCCACATAATGAGCTTCATATTTTCTTCCGCAGCAATTTTTACAACTTCATCTTTGTAGCTCCCGCTAGGTGGAGCAAACCATTTGGGCGTAATACCTGTTGTGGCTTTGATTACTTCATTCGTTTTAATAATTTCCTCCTTTATTTGATCTGGAGTTAAATTTTTCATATTCGGGTGTGAGTAGGCATGGTTACCTATTTCATGACCAGCATCAACAATCATTTTTGCAAATTCAGGGTGCCTTTTAACCCAGCTTCCATCTAAGAAAAAGGTTGCTGTTACATGATGCTTTTCCAATGTTTTTAACATGGAGGGGATATACTCATTTCCCCACGCAACATTAATTAAAAAAGTAACCATCGTTTTTTCAGGATGTCCCCGATATATGGGTGATGGTGGTAGATCATTTAAAGTTACCTTCGGTGGTACTTCATCAAAAACTAACTTTTCAGGATTAAATTCCCCTTCTTTTTTCATTCTTTTATACGATTCTGCTACGTTAACTTTTAGGCCATTTAATCCCGGCATTGCTTTCCACACTCTATCAATACGGGCATCCTCCGGGGCAATTTCATACTCATTCTTTTTTTGTTCAATTTCTGCAAAAAGAGGATCTTTTTGTTTTGTAACTGTAACTGCTATCTTTTTTAATGCTCCAACATAATCAGACGTATAAGGGTTCTGCATAGCTCCAAAGGTTATTAAGAGAATAAAGGCAAACCCTACGAATTGCAAAGCCGATTTATTCATTTTGTTCTCGTCCTCCTTCATAAAAAACTATGAATGAAAACAAGGACTTAGAACTGCGAAAAGCGGAAGAGCCCAATTAGCGAAGTTTATGAGTCACTTGGCCCTGGAGCTGGACAACGAGTAACCTGTTCCAATAAAAAAAAGAAGCTGTAGTTTCAGCTTCTTCCTCATTATGATTGTTCCTGTTTTTCCTTTTGCTCTTTAAGAACCGCTTTTCTTGAAAGATTGATTCTTCCTTGCTTATCAATTTCCGTTACTTTTACTAATAACTCATCACCGATAGATACTACATCTTCAACCTTGCCTACGCGCTCTTCAGCTAATTCAGAAATATGAACAAGTCCATCTTTACCTTGGAAAATTTCAACAAAAGCACCGAACTTTTCAATTCGTTTTACTTTTCCAAGATACATTTGGCCTACTTCAACCTCACGAACAATATCCTCAATAATTTTCTTCGCTTTTTGATTCATTTCCATGTCTGGTGAAGCGATAAAGACAGTACCATCTTGTTCGATATCGATTTTTACGCCAGTTTCTTCAATGATTTTATTAATTTGCTTTCCACTTGGTCCAATGACATCACGGATTTTATCAGGATTAATCTTCATTGTTAAAATCTTAGGAGCATATTGAGATAATGCAGTTCTTGGTTCAGAAATAGTTTGCATCATATGTTCTAAAATTTGCATACGGCCTTTTTGGGCTTGAGTGAGGGCTTCTTCTAGAATTTCTCGTGATAACCCCTCAATCTTAATATCCATTTGTAAAGCTGTAACCCCTTTAGTTGTTCCGGCCACTTTAAAGTCCATATCACCTAGATGGTCTTCCATACCTTGAATATCAGTTAAAACAGTATAATCATCACCTGATTTAACAAGTCCCATTGCAATACCGGCAACTGGTGCTTTTATTGGCACACCGGCATCCATCATCGCAAGCGTACTGCCACAAATGCTTGCCTGTGATGTCGATCCGTTTGATTCAAGCACTTCTGATACTAGACGGATTGTATAAGGAAAATCTTTTTCAGATGGAATAACCGGCTCTAATGCACGTTCTCCTAATGCTCCATGACCAATTTCACGACGGCCTGGTCCTCTAATTGGTCCTGTTTCCCCAACGCTAAATTGCGGGAAGTTATAGTGATGCATAAATCGTTTTGATTCTTCAATTCCTAATCCATCTAGAATTTGAACATCACCTAAAGCTCCAAGCGTACAAATACTTAATGCCTGGGTTTGTCCACGCGTGAAAAGGCCTGAACCATGTGTTCTTGGAAGTAATCCAACTTCTGATGACAATGGTCGAATTTCATCAATCTTACGACCGTCAGGACGAATTTTTTCTTTTGTAATGAGGCGACGAACCTCTTCTTTAACAAGCTTGTACATGATTTCGTCCACTTGCCCAAGCGTTCCTTCTGGAAGCTCTTCTCGCTCTTCAAACTTCGCTTTTACACTTGCTTTTACTTCGTTGATAGCATCTTCGCGGGCATGCTTTTCAGCAACTTGAACAGCTTTTTTAATATCTTCTTCAGCTAACGTACGAACTTCTGCTTCAAGCTCAGCATCTACCTCATAAAGCTCGACTTCCATTTTTTCTTTTCCAACTTGACTTACTATTTCCTCTTGGAAGGCAATAAGTCTTTTGATTTCTTCATGACCGAACATGATCGCTTCAAGCATTGTTTCTTCAGGCACTTCTTTAGCACCTGCTTCAACCATATTAATGGCATCCTTTGTTCCTGCTACAACTAAGTGAATATCACTTTTTTCCTGTTGTTCAACCGTAGGATTAATAATAAATTCATTATCAACTCGGCCCACCGTGACACCGGCGATCGGACCTTCAAATGGAATATTAGAAACAGAAAGTGCCAATGAAGAACCAAACATTGCCGCCATTTCTGACGAACAGTTTTGATCCACACTCATTACGATGCTAATGACCTGAACTTCATTTCTAAAACCATCAGCAAATAATGGTCGAATCGGGCGGTCAATTAAGCGGCTTGCCAAGATTGCTTTCTCACTAGGTCGACCTTCCCTTTTAATAAAGCCTCCAGGAATTTTCCCAACAGCATATAAACGTTCTTCATAATTGACTGTTAGAGGAAAGAAACTTAAACTTTTTGGTTCTTTAGATGCTGTAGCCGTTGACAAAACAGCTGTTTCTCCATATCGAATTAAACAAGCACCGTTTGCTTGCTTTGCAAGTTGACCGATTTCTACCGTCAGCTTTCGGCCTGCCCAATCCATGGAGAAGATTTGTTTTTCATGTTCCATGTATCCGAGTACCCCTCTCTTATGTAAATAAAATTGTATAATATTATTTATAACCTAAAATGTTATGATTAATTTATGTAACAAAAAAGCGGGAATAATCCCGCTTTTTGCAAATACTTATCGACGTAATCCAAGTCTTTGAATCAATTCACGATAACGTGTAACGTCTTTGTTACGAAGATAAGTTAGTAAGTTACGACGTTTACCAACCATCTTTAAAAGACCACGACGTGAATGATGATCTTTCTTGTGGACACGTAAATGACCATTCAAATTGTTAATCTCTTCAGTTAGGACAGCAATTTGAACCTCTGGAGAACCAGTATCGTTTTCATGAGTTTTATACTCATTGATAAGCTCTTGCTTACGCTCTTGTGTGATAGCCATCCTATTCACCTCCTCATCATTAATCCCCAATTACCGAGCAAGCGTTGGTGAATCGCGTTGCCAAGCAATGGTTCATATATATTCTTTAGCATATATAGAATACTATTGTTTTAGACAAAATGCAAGTTTTTATCTCTTTTTATTGTCTCTAAATGGCGGATCGCCGCTTCTTTATCCCTTTGTATTTGTGCCATTAATTCGTCTATTGAATTAAATTTCTGTTCAGACCTAATTCGTTTGATCCACATTACTTGAACTTCTTGATCATAGATCGAGTCGCTAAAATCAATAATATGAACTTCAACTGATAGTTTAACAGTGGAAGGATCATGAAAGGTTGGCTTGTAGCCGATATTTAAGACACCCTTATACCAACTGCCAGATACTCTAATATAAACAGCATATACACCAGTATTCGGTAAAATATACTCATCAATATGCTCGATATTAGCAGTTGGAAACCCGATCGTTCTTCCCCGTTTTTCTCCATGGACAACAATCCCTTTTGTTTTATAAAATCGGCCAAGATAGGTTGGAAGCGTGTCAATATCACCATTAAGAATAAGCTTCCGAATTAAAGTTGAACTTATTTTCTCGTTATTCTCCACCACTTTTTCCACTACGGTTTGGGTAAACATTTCCCTTGAATGAAAAGGTAAAGTTTCCATTGTTCCCTTCCCAAGCCTTCCATATGTATAATCAAAGCCGGCTACTACATGTTTACCATGTAATCCGATAATATATTGATCTACAAATTGCTGCGGTAGGAGTTCTGCAAAAGAAGGTGTAAAGTCGACAATAAATAAATAATCAATTCCAATCTTTTCAATTTCTTCAGCCTTATCTTTGATCGATGTAATGCATGCCGCATGTGCATTTGATTTACGCAGAACTACAGATGGATGGGGATAAAATGTCATAACTGCACTGTTAATCCCCAATTCTTCCGCCTTAGCTTTAGCGGTTTTTATCACCTTTTGATGCCCAAGATGCACCCCATCAAAATAGCCTAATGCTAAAACGATGGGTGGTAAATCTTGTTGATTGATTGAATGCGGATGTTTTAGTTCTATAATTTTCATACCTTCACCTGCTATGTATTTCTAATCACCTTTTCTGGTTTCATAAGCCCTTGTTTAGTTGGGTGTGGAATATAAATGGCAACACAATCGTTATTATTATTTAATAGAACAAACCTTTTTTCATTTTCGTAACCTTCAGGAATCGAAAGTACTTGTCCATTTTTCACTTGCATCTCTAGTTTTTCATTAATTTTTAATTTAGTCAAATGGGAAATAGCTCTCTCTAATGGAAATAATTCTAATTCTCCTTTTTCCAACCTTTCCTGAATTTCTTCAAAGGTCAAGCAATCTTCTGACGTAAAGCTTCCCGAAGCAACTCTTGTTAAATTGGACATATGAGCTGGGTATCCAAGCGCCTTCCCTATATCCACTGCTAAGGTCCGTACGTAAGTTCCTTTGCTGGCTTTTACGAAAAAGCGGAAACTATTATTGTTATGATCTAAAAAATCAAAGGAGTCCAATAATTTGAATTCATAAATAGTAATCGTGCGCTCGGGGCGCTCCACTTCGATTCCTTGACGAGCAAACTCATATAATCGTTTTCCATTTACTTTTACGGCTGAAAACATCGGCGGCACTTGAGTTATTTCACCGTGAAACCCATGTAAAACTTCTTTAAGTTCTTCTATTGTTATTTGTCCAATAATTGGTTTTTTCTCAACGACCTCGCCTGATGCGTCCTCGGTTGTAGTAGCTGTGCCAATGGTCACTTCACCTTCATATGCTTTCTGCGATTCTGTTAAATATTCAGCTACTTTTGTGGCACGGCCCACACAAATTGGCAATACTCCATCAACATCTGGATCCAATGTCCCTGTGTGCCCTACCTTTTTTGTCTTTAACAATTTTCTTATTTTAAAAACACAATCATGTGATGTCATACCTCTTGGTTTCCAAAGCGGCAAAATTCCTTCCAATCTTTACCCCCCTATCAGAAAAGGATAGACTATCAAAAGTCTATCCTTGGAATTAATGTTACTTTTACTCTTTTTCCTTGTGTAATTGTTCAAGTAATGTTTCGATTCGATTACCGTATTCAATCGATTCATCAAACTCAAAGAAAATCTCAGGTGTTTTTCGTAGACGAATTCTTTTTCCTATTTCAGAACGGATAAAACCATTCGCCTTTGCTAGAGCTGTTAATGTATTTTGTTTTTGCTCTTCATTACCAAGGACAGTGATGAAAACTTTAGCCTGTTGCAAGTCACCTGTTACCTGAACGTCTGTCACAGTGACAAAACCAATACGAGGATCTTTGATTTTACGGCCAATGATATCACTTAATTCTTTTTTCATTTGTTCTCCGACTCTGGTTGAACGAATATTAGTCATGTAGATCACCTCGACTTTAAAAAACGACTATAGAATTCGCATCGTAAATAATGCATTCACAGTATGCACTACCTATCATTTACGTTCGATTTCCTCCATCACATAAGCTTCAATGATGTCGCCTTCTTTAATATCATTAAAGTTTTTGATCGTCATACCACACTCATACCCTTGACTTACTTCCTTCGCATCGTCTTTAAAGCGTTTTAATGTGTCAACTTCACCTTCGAAAATAACGACACCATCGCGAACAAGACGAATTCCTGAATCACGGGTAACTTTTCCGTCTGTAACATAACATCCGGCAATAGTTCCTACTTTAGACACTTTAAAAGTATTACGAACCTCTACTTGACCGATTACTTTTTCTTCAAATTCAGGATCAAGCATACCTTTCATAGCTGCTTCAATCTCTTCGATCGCTTTATAGATAATGCGGTGTAAACGAATATCAACGTTTTCTACTTCAGCAGTCTTCTTAGCGTTGACATCAGGACGAACATTAAATCCAATGATAATCGCATTAGAAGCAGATGCTAGTATAACGTCTGACTCCGTAATCGCACCTACACCAGTATGGATGATTTTAACCTTAACGCCTTCAACATCAATCTTTTGTAATGATGATGACATTGCTTCAGCAGAACCATGAACATCGGCTTTGACAATAAGATTAATTTCTTTCATTTCACCTTGCTTGATTTGCTCAAATAAATCTTCTAGACTTACCTTGTTTCGCTCCGTGCGTTGTTCTTCAATATGCTTTTGAGCACGGGCTTCACCGACTTGACGAGCTTTTTTCTCATCCTCAAATACGATAAAACGGTCTCCAGCACTTGGAACTTCATGCAAGCCAGTAATTTCAACAGGTGTTGAAGGTGGTGCTACCTTAACGCGACGGCCAAGATCGTTCACCATGGCACGGACACGGCCATACGTACTGCCGACAACAATCGGGTCTCCTACCTTTAATGTGCCATTTTGAACAAGAAGTGTAGCAACCGGTCCACGACCTTTATCAAGATTAGCTTCAATTACAGTACCAACGGCTAGTCTTTCACGATTAGCCTTATATTCCTCAACTTCACTTACTAATAAAATCATTTCTAAAAGCTCATCAATTCCTGTACCTTTAAGGGCAGATAGCATAACAAAAATGGTATCGCCGCCCCAGCTTTCAGGAATTAGATTAAACTCAGTTAATTCCTGCATAACTCGGTCAGGATTTGCACTCTCTTTATCGATTTTATTAACAGCAACAATAATTGGAACACCTGCTGCTTTGGCATGGTTGATCGCCTCTTTTGTTTGTGGCATTACACCGTCGTCAGCAGCAACAACTAGAATTGTAATATCTGTTACACTTGCACCACGAGCACGCATTGTTGTAAAGGCTTCGTGTCCAGGAGTATCAAGGAATGTGATCTTTTTATCGTTAACCTCTACTTGGTAGGCTCCAATATGCTGTGTAATTCCACCAGCTTCTCCTGCCGCAACTTTCGCATGACGAATAGAATCCAATAATGTTGTTTTACCGTGGTCAACGTGACCCATGATTGTAACTACCGGTGGTCTTTCCACTAACTCTTCAGGCTTATCTTCAACAATATAACTGTCAAGATCCGTCATATCAAGGACAACTTCTTTTTGAACCTCAACTCCGAATTCCGATGCAATTAATTCAATTGTATCGTCATCTAAATCTTGATTAATAGTTGCCATAACCCCAAGCATCATTAACTTTTTAATGATTTCAGACGGCTCTTTGCTGAGTTTTTTGGCAAGCTCACCAACTGTTAGTGATCCCTCGTATTTAACCACTTTCGCACTTTCTTCATTTTTAGGTGCTTGTTGTTGATTTTGTTGATGCTGGTGATTAGGATGCTGCCTTTTGTTCTTTGGATTTTGTTTTGTTATTTTATTATCAGCTGTTTTATCCTTTTCTTTGTCTTGCTTCGCTTTTACCTTTTTAGGACCTTTAGCTTTTTTATTGTCGTAATTGTACTTATCATCATCGCTATTATCCGAATCACTTTGATCTGTACTTGGTAAAATTGGTTCTTTTTTAGTTTTCTTTTGCTCAGGCTTCTGTTTATTACTTTCACTCTTCTTAGCCTGAGTCTTTTCATTATTAGTGGTATAAGCCGTATCTAATATCTTTATTGCATTTTCATCAATCATTGACATATGGTTTGCTACCTCGATATTGTTTTCTGTTAATTTAGTAATAATTTCTTTACTTGATTTATTAAGTTTTTTCGCATATTCGTAAACACGCATTTTACTCATACGTTCACCCCCAAGAAAATTAATCGAGCAACTCCACTAATTTCTTTGCAAATCCATTATCTAAAACCGCTACTACTACACGAGCGTCTTTTCCAATGGCCTGACCTAACATATACCGGTCGGTAACACTTTTCATAGGGATCTTATAAAATAGACATTTATCTGTAATTTTTTTCGAAGTATTATGAGAGGCGTCCGATGACAAAATGACTAATTTCGCTTTGCCTTTTCGAATTTCCTTTAATACTAATTCTTCCCCTGATATTAGCTGACCTGCTCGATTGATAAGGCCTAATAAAGACATCCAACGTTCTTGATTCAACCTTTTTACTGCTCCTTTTCAAGAAAAACGAGTATTTCGTCATAGAATGATTCCGGTACTTTTACGTCTAAATGATTTTCAAGAATATTTTTCTTTTTTGCTAGTAGTATGCATTCCTTATCTTTCGATAGATAAGCACCTCTACCTGATTGCTTTCCTGTTGGATCGATAGAGAGTTCACCTTCTTTTGAACGGACTATTCGAATGAGTTCACGTTTTGGCTTCATTTCTTGACTAGCAATACACTTGCGCAATGGTACTTTTCGATTCTTCATCCGGCCCACCCCTACTCTATTTCTTTATCCTCTACATCATCTTGATTATCTGTTAAGTAATCATCTTGTACAGAAAAAAGCGGTTCTTCAAAGTCGGTTGATTCCTCATCTAGTACGTTCTCTTCCTTTGCTTCTGAGAGACTTTTAATATCGATCTTCCAACCCGTTAATTTTGCAGCCAGCCTTGCATTTTGTCCTCTTTTTCCAATAGCTAGCGATAACTGGAAATCAGGAACAATAACCGTTGTTGCCTTTTCCTCTTCATCCACGATTACTTTTACTACCTGGGAAGGGCTTAAAGCATTGGCTACATATTCTACTGGATCCTTTGACCAGCGTACAATATCAATTTTTTCACCTTTCAATTCGTTAACAATGGCTTGGACCCGCTGCCCTTTTTGTCCAACACATGAACCTACAGGATCAACCTCGGGATTATCAGAGTGAACAGCAATCTTGGAGCGGTCCCCTGCTTCCCGCGAAACTGATTTTATTTCAACTGTACCATCATAAATTTCTGGAACTTCAATTTCAAACAAACGTTTTAAAAGTCCAGGATGTGTTCTTGATACGAAAATTTGTGGTCCTTTTGTTGTTTTTTCAACCTTTGTAATAAAGACCTTAATTCGGTCATGTGGTTTGTACGTTTCATTTGGCATTTGTTCGCTTACTGGCAGAAGAGCTTCAATTTTTCCTAGGTTTACGTATATAAATCTGGAGTCTTGTCTTTGAACGATTCCAGTCATAATGTCTTCTTCCCTGTCAATATACTCAGAATAGATGACACCTCTTTCAGCCTCGCGGACACGCTGCGTAACAACCTGTTTCGCTGTTTGTGCTGCAATCCGGCCAAAATCTTTAGGTGTAACTTCAATTTCCACAACATCTTCAATTTCATAATTAGGATTAAGCTTTTTAGCTTCTTCATGTGAGATTTCTAATCTCGGGTCAAACACTTCTTCAACAACTTCTTTTCTGGCAAAGACACGCATTGTTCCTGTTTCAGGGTTTACATCAACTCGAACATTTTGTGCTGAATTAAAATTTCGTTTGTAAGCAGAAATTAAGGCCGCTTCAATCGCCTCTAAAAGAATATTTTTACTGATGCCTTTTTCCTTTTCGAGCAAGGTTAAAGCATCTAATAATTCACTACTCATTGTTTTCTCCCCTTTAAAATAGTCAACCTTAATGGAAGGTAACAGCCAGCCGTGCGCTAGCAACTTTATTGTAAGGAATATCGAATTGTTTTTTTCTTGTTTTAATTAAAACTTCTACTTTTAAGGTTTCCCCATCAAAGTCGATTAACTTCCCTTCGAAGGCCTTTTCTGATTCTATTGGCTCATATGTTTTAATATGAACTTGTTTGCCTATCGCTTTCTTAATATCATCAGATTTTTTTAGCGGCCGTTCAGCTCCAGGCGAAGACACTTCCAAAAAATAAGGATATGTAATAGGGTCTTTTTCATCCAGCTGTTCACTTAATTTTTCACTTACCTTACCACAGTCCTCTATATCAATTCCTTTTTCTGAATCAATGAAAACGCGTAAGTACCAGTTCTTTCCTTCCTTCACAAACTCAATATCAACCAGTTCTAAATTCATCTCAGAAAGTATTGGGAGAACAAGTTCTTCCGTTACTTCTGTTACTTTTTTACTCATATTAAACCTCCTTATCAAAAGAAACTTGCGAATGAGAGATGTCTAACTAATTGATATAAAATTCCCTGCTTTTTTAAAGCAGGGATAAATAGAAAAATTTATGCAATCAATGCTAAAGAAGTAAGTTGAAAACGAAAGAGTGGGTTTTAGCCCACTCTTTAACATTTACCAATATTTTTCGTATCATCGATAAAAATATACCATATTACCGAATTTTATGCAACAAGCGAAAAGCGAAAGCACCCGTTCAGCGAAGTCCACTAGTCGCTGGGCGCTGGAACTAGACATCTAGAATAGCGACAACTGGTTTTGGTCAGGTAATCCTTGTAGACAACCTTGGTTTTCTAGATATTCCAGAACCGTTTTTGATATTTTACTTCGCTGCTGCAAATCTTCTTTAGATAGAAACTCACCATCTTCCCGTGCTTTTACAATGTTAATAGCCGCATTTGTGCCTAAGCCAGGAATGGAGTTGAATGGTGGTATTAAAGTATTGCCCTCAACAATAAACTCCGCTGCACTTGATCGATATAAATCGATTTTTTGGAAGGAGAACCCGCGCTCACACATTTCCAAAGCCAACTCTAAAACAGTTTGTAGGTTTTTCTCCTTTGTAGATGCCTCAAGTCCTTTTGCATTGATTTCTTCAATTTTACTGCGAATCGCATTGCTTCCCTTCACCATCGCTTCAACATCAAAGTCATCAGCGCGAACCGTAAAATAGGCCGCATAAAAAAGAATCGGAAAATGAACTTTAAAGTAGGCTATCCGTACAGCCATAAGAACATAGGCAGCCGCATGGGCCTTCGGGAACATATATTTAATTTTTTTACATGATTCAATGTACCAAAGAGGGACGTTATTATTCCTCATTTCTTCGATAAATTCGTCTGTTAAGCCTTTTCCCTTACGAACGGACTCCATAATTTTAAAGGCCAACGATGGATCAAGCCCCTTGTAAATTAAATAAACCATGATATCATCCCGGCACCCGATTACTTCGCTTAATGTACATGTCCCGTTTTGAATCAATTCATTCGCGTTGTTCAGCCACACATCGGTTCCATGGGATAAACCGGAAATCTGTACAAGCTCTGAGAAGGTACTTGGTTTTGTATCTTCAAGCATCTGTCTAACAAACTTTGTACCAAATTCCGGTATCCCTAATGTACCAGTTTTACACATAATTTGTTCCTCAGTAACCCCGATGGATTCCGGTCCGGAGAAAATTTTCATTACTTCTGGATCATCGGTTGGAATTGTTTTCGGGTCAATCCCGCTTAAATCCTGGAGCATCCGAATGACCGTCGGATCGTCGTGGCCGAGTATATCCAGCTTCAATACATTATCATGGATCGAGTGGAAATCAAAATGGGTTGTTTTCCAATCTGCATCAACATCATCAGCCGGATATTGAATTGGTGTAAAATCGTAGACATCCATATAATCTGGAATAACGATAATTCCACCCGGGTGCTGCCCTGTTGTCCTTTTTACTCCCGTACAACCGGTGGCAAGACGTTCTACCTCGGCGTTTCTAAATGTTAGATTATGGTCAGAAGCATAGCCTTTCACATAGCCAAAAGCCGTTTTATCGGCAACTGTACCAATTGTACCGGCACGATAGACATACTCCTCACCGAATAATACCTTTGTGTAGTTATGAGCCCGCGGCTGATAATCACCTGAGAAATTCAAATCGATATCTGGTACTTTATCACCTTTAAAGCCTAAGAACGTTTCAAACGGAATATCATGTCCATCTTTTTTATATTCTGTACCACATTCCGGACAATTTTTATCAGGCAAGTCAAAACCGGAACCAACTGAACCATCATTAAAAAACTCCGAATGCTTGCAATTTGGACATACGTAATGCGGAGGTAATGGATTAACCTCAGTAATTTCAGTCATTGTCGCAACAAAGGAAGATCCCACCGATCCCCGTGACCCCACAAGATACCCGTCATTAAGTGATTTTTTTACAAGCTTATGGGAAATCAAATAAATAACGGCAAAACCGTGCCCGATGATACTCTTTAATTCTTTTTCAAGTCTGGCCTCGATAATTTCAGGTAGGTTTTCTCCATAAATTAAACGGGCCCGATTGTAACTCATTTCCCGAATTTCCTCATCTGCTCCTTCGATTTTAGGGGTATAAAGCTCGTCTTTAATCGGCTTAATTTCCTCAATCGAATCAGCAATTTTTTTAGTATTTGTAACGACGACTTCCTTTGCTTTTTCTTCCCCTAAAAAGGCCATACATTCGAGCATTTCATTCGTTGTTCTAAAATGAACGAGCGGCTGTGTCTGTCTATTTAGCGGGTTTGCATTTTGAGAAGCAATCAGGATTTTCCGGTAAATATAATCTTCTTTATTTAGATAATGGACGTTGCCGGTTGCAACGACGGGTTTCCCCATCTTTTCTCCAAGTTTTACTATATTTTTCAAAATACTTTGTAGTGCCTGTTCATTCCGAACAAGCTCTTTTTCTATCAGATGATAATAATTGGAAGGCGGCTGAATTTCGAGATAGTCATAAAACTCGGCAATTTGCTCAGCTTCTTCCGGTGATTTTTGCATCATTGCTTCAAAAACTTCGCCTTGATCGCAGCCTGAACCAATAATCAATCCCTCACGATATTTTGTCAGTAATGACCTTGGTATTCTTGGAACCCTGTAAAAATAATCAACATGGGAAAAAGAAATTAATTTAAATAGGTTTTTTAAGCCAATATCGTTTTGAGCAAAAATGATACAATGGGATGGTCTTGACCGTTTATAAGCACCCGATTGCCCCATATTGTTATTTAATTCATCATGATAACGAATTTCCTTTTCATCACAATCCTTGAGCATTTTTAGTAATAAATGACCTGTTGCTTCTGCATCATAAATGGCACGGTGATGTTGTGTTAATTCAATATCAAATTTTTTACATAATGTGTTAAGACGATGATTCTTTAATTCAGGATATAAGTATCGTCCTAATTCGAGTGTATCAATAACTGGGTTGGTTGATTTTTCAAGACCGATTTTTTGCAGTCCCATGTTATAAAAACCCATATCAAAGCTGGCGTTATGAGCAACTAAAATATCATTGCCTACCCAATCCTTAAATTGCTTTATAACAACTTCAATATCAGGTGCATCCTTCACCATATCATCCGTAATCCCTGTCAGTTCAATCGTTGTCGCTGATAGAGGATGATGTGGATTGGCAAAGGCTTCAAAACGGTCAATAATTTCACCGTTTTTTACTTTAACAGCAGCCAACTCGATGATCGTGTCATACACCGCAGAAAGACCAGTTGTTTCAACGTCAAAAACAATGTAGGTCTCTTCATTCAGCAGGCGGTGACTTGGATTATAAGCAATCGGCACCCCATCATTAACAAGGTTAGCCTCCAAGCCATATAATATTTTGATGCCATTTTTTTTACCTGCCGAATAAGCTTCAGGAAAGGATTGAGCAACAGCATGGTCGGTTACGGCAATCGCCTCATGGCCCCACTTTTTTGCTTGTTTAACTAAATCTGAAATGGGGGTCATAGCATCCATTTGACTCATCGGGGTATGGAGATGAAGTTCCACCCTTTTTTCCTCTGCAGTATCCTCTCGCTCATCAGGTTTGATTTCATTGACATCTTGAGCCATCATGACAAGGTCACGGACAAATGTGTCCATTTGGATGCCACCACGCACTTTAACCCACATTCCCTTTTTGATCGCTTGTAGAAGCGACACATCATCTTTATCGCGAGAAAAGATTTTAATCATTAGGGAATCAGTATAATCCGTAATTTTAAAGGTTAACAAAGAGCGACCACTTCGCAGTTCCTTCAATTCACTAAAAAATACATACCCTTGAATTGTGATCCGCCGTTCCTCATCCTGGATTTCCTTAATAGGAACAGGTTCATCTTTAATCATATAGCCAATCGTTACAGGTCCTGTTGGTTCCTCTTGAACCTCCTGTGATTGTTTTTTAGTTTGTTCTGATGATACTAAGGCCTCTAACATTTTTGAACGATCTTCTTGTTCTGTCTGATCTTTAAATTTTGCATACTCTTCCTCTAAATGAATCACTTCAGTTTCAATCGTAAAAGAAGGAAAACCTAGTGTTTGAAAAATAGTATCGAAATTAGAAGCATATTTCTTTTTAATAGCCATGGCTTCAGGTTCATTTCGTACGTTTAGAATAAGCTTATTTCCAAGCTGTTTTGGCACGTGTTCCCTAAACAATGATAAAACTGCTGGTGAAATACCTTCGAGCTGCTCAATAATATATGGCCAATATTCCAAAACGACATTTCCAAAATTGGCCTGTACCGAATAGGTTAGTGAAAATGTCACATTAGCGATTTGTTTAAAAGTATTGATTAAATGAGATTTGAATAGTAAGAACGCTTCAAGAGGTATATGTGTTTGTAATCCAAATTCGAAATGCCATGATTTTTTGCTGCGTTCAATCGTTACTTTTTCAATCCAGGCATCTTGAAAATATGAATCTATTAATATGGTTGGCAAGGATATTTGCTCTAATAATAACTGAAAACGTTCTTTTCTAACCTGTAATTCTTGAGACACTTTTTATCTCCCCCTATGAAACAAAAGGAAGGTACCCCACCAGTGAAGAAGAGGTACCTTATATTTTTTTATTACCATTCTACTAATAAGAGTTCAATTGCTTTTTAATTACGTCTACGATATTGTCTATGGCTACTTCTATTGTTTCCCCAGACTTACGAAGTTTTAATTCTACGATGCCCTCTTCCGCTTTCTTACCAACCGTAATCCGAATTGGGAAACCAAATAGATCAGAGTCTGCAAATTTAACACCTGGGCGCTCATTACGATCATCATATAATACAGAAACCGATTCTCTGTTAAGCTTATTATAGATTTGGTCGGCCAGTTCTTTTTGAGCTTCTGTCTTCATATTAATTGGAATAAGATGAACTTCAAATGGTGTTACAGAAACAGGCCAAATGATGCCATTTTCATCATGATGCTGTTCAACGATGGCTGCTACTGTTCTTGAAACGCCGATGCCATAGCAGCCCATAATCATTGGCTGTGACTTTCCATTTTCATCAAGATAAGTCGCTTTCATTGACTCACTGTAAACCGTACCCAATTTAAAGACATGTCCAACTTCAATGCCTTCCGCAAACTGAATCGTTCCCTTTCCATCAGGTGAAGGGTCACCTTCTTGAATAAAGCGTAAATCAGCAATCTGACTTGGCTGAAAATCGCGGCCAATATTTACACCGGTATAATGGTAATCCGTTTCATTTGCACCACAGACACCGTTAACAACAGATTGAACAGCATAGTCTGCAATAATATCAACTTCTTCCGTTAACCCGATTGGCCCCACTGAACCAACTTCTGCTTTTAAAATATTTAATGTTTCTTCAGATGAAGCAAGTTCCACCGATTTTGCATCCAATAAATTTTTAACCTTTATGTCATTTACTTCATGGTCACCACGAACCACGACTAACACATATTTTTCATCTACTTTAAAGAGCAATGATTTTAAACATTTTTCTTTAGCGACATTTAAAAATCGTGAAATTTCCTCAATTGTTTTTTGATTTTTCGTTTCTATTTTTTCTAAAGTTGCTAATTCTTCATTAGATTTTTCATATTGAACGTGAACAGGTGCCATTTCGACATTAGCTGCAAAATCAGATTCATTAGAAAAGGCAATCGTATCCTCCCCAACATCTGTAAGCACCATAAACTCTTGTGAATTTTTTCCGCCTATCGCTCCAGAGTCAGCGATTACTGCTCTAAAGTTCAAACCACATCTTCTGAAAATATTAGAGTAGGCTTTTACCATGTCATTATAAGCCTCGTCCAAACTTTCTTTCGAAGAGTGGAATGAATAAGCATCCTTCATAATAAATTCCCGGCCTCTTAAAAGTCCAAACCGAGGCCGTGCCTCGTCACGGAATTTTGTTTGTATCTGATATAAGACAAGCGGAAGCTTTTTATATGAACTGATTTCGTCACGAACTAATGAAGTGATGACCTCTTCATGTGTAGGACCAAGGGCAAAATCACGGGCATGGCGATCTTTTATTCTCATTAATTCAGCACCATAATTATACCAGCGTCCTGTTTCTTGCCATAGTTCAGCAGGCTGCAACGTTGGCATTAACAATTCTGAGCCATTGATTGCATCCATTTCTTCCCGAACAATTTGTTCAACCTTTTGTAGTACTTTCTTTGCTAAAGGCAGGTAACTATACACACCAGAAGCAGTTTGACGCATAAATCCAGCTCTTAATAATAATTGATGGCTTTTTATATCCGCGTCAGCTGGTACATCTCGTAAAGTAGGAATAAGCATTTTACTTTGTTTCATTTTCAGCACCTCTTCATTATAACAGCAATTATTAAAATTATAGAACGAGCAAATTATAGGAAATTCAATTATAGAAAATACCTTTGAATATCATTCCAAGTAACTACCAACATTAACAGCATTAGTAGGGCAAAGCCGATAAAATGGACAATCCCTTCCTTTTGCGGATCGACTGGTTTTCCGCGCACAGCCTCAATGCCTATAAAGATAAGCCGACCTCCATCAAGTGCTGGAAGAGGCAATAAATTTACGATTCCGAGGTTAATGCTCAAGATAGATGCCCATCGCATTAAGTTGTAAATTCCTGTTTGGGCTACTTCATCTGTGAGACTGTATATACCAACAGGGCCAGATAAATCGTCAATTGAAAATTGGCCGACAATAAGCTGACTTAAGCCAACGAGTATTTGTTTTGTCCAAAAGTAGGTTTGTTCAAAACCGTAAGTAACGGAACCTAAAACTGACTTTTCAACAGATGGGTAGACGCCAATAAATCCAATTTTTTCACCATCTCTAACCTTTGGAGTAACGGGAATTTCCAATTGTTGACCACCGCGTTCGATTGAAAACAGCAGTTCCTGATCGCCATTTTGTTGGATAATTTTAACCATTTCCTCCCAATTTACGATTTCTTGGTTATCAATGGATAGCACTCTGTCCCCTTGTTTTAAACCAGACTCAATCGCAGAGCCATCGCTCGTTAACTCACCTAAAATTGGTTCTTTCACCGGTGTTCCAACTAGCGTACCTAAAATGACAAATAAGACTAATGCTAAAATGAAGTTCATCATCGGTCCTGCAAAAATTTGCATTGCCCTTTGCGGAACTGTTTTTGACGCAAATTGCCTATTATATGGAGCAATCTGCGTTTCTTGATCATCAACAACAAGCATAGCTCTTTCGTCAATTTGGAATGTTTGCAACCCGTCATCATCTTGTTCAAAACCAGAAATGGACAATTTATGTACAAGATCAATTTGTTCAACTTCTATTACTTTTGCATTCGGATATTTTGTTTTATTGTTTACAATTATTTTCGTAACTTTATCATTATGCCCGAAGACTAAACCGATATTATAGCCTGGTTTTATTTCTACTAATTCTGGATCTTCCCCAGCTACCCTGACAAATCCCCCTAGTGGTAATAATCGGATTGTATAAAGTGTTTCATTAGAGCGGAATGAAAATACCTTTGGTCCAAAGCCGATTGCAAATTCACGACAAAGCATTCCAGCGCGTTTTGCAAATACTAAATGCCCAAGTTCATGAAAAAAAACTAGCGCTCCAAAAATAATGATGAATGCAATTACCGTGTTCAAATGAAAAACCACCTTTTTTTTTAGTGTCCTACTTCAGATTAATGTATTTACAAATTTTCTTGTTTCCTGATCAACCGCTACGATTGTATCTAAATCAGGGTTCTTAATAGGAATATGTTGTTCAAGAGCCTTTTCAATGTACGCCTCGATATCCAAGAAACTGATTTGTCTATTTAGAAAAAGCTGTACAGCTTCTTCATTTGCTGCATTAAGTACAGTTGTCATTGTTCCGCCAACTTTTCCAGCATCATAGGCAAATTGTAAACAGCGGAATCTTTCTAGGTTGGCTTCTTCAAAATGAAGTTTTCCTACCTCAATTAAGTTTAACCTTTTGGAAAGAGGTAGTGCAAGTCTTACGGGATATGTTAAGGCATATTGGATAGGTACTCTCATATCGGGAGAACCAATTTGTGCAATCATACTAGTATCTTGGAATTCTACCAATGAATGAATAATACTTTCCCTATGTAGAACTACATCAATTTGTTCATAAGGCATGTCAAATAACCAGTGTGCCTCAATTACCTCCAAGCCCTTATTCATCATAGTTGCAGAATCAATGGTAATCTTAGCTCCCATCGACCAATTTGGATGGTTAAGAGCAGATTCTACTGTCACATCCTTCAGTTCTGACCGGGTTCGATCACGGAAACTTCCGCCAGAAGCTGTTAATATGATTCGTTCCAAAGCTTTTTTATCTTCACCATTCAAGCATTGAAAAATAGCAGAATGTTCACTGTCCACAGGCAATATGTGAACATTATGAGTTTTAGCTGCCCCCATTACAAGGTGACCAGCTGTGACTAAAGTTTCTTTATTGGCAATGGCCATCGTTTTTCCTGCTTCAATCGCCTTTAATGTAGGCTTTAAGCCCACGCTTCCCATAACAGCATTTACAACAACCTGTGATTCGACATTCGCTGCAACTTCAATTAATCCCTCATCACCATAAACAACTTTCACATTATCGGGAACCCTTGACTGTAAATATTCATAGCTTTCTTTATCGATAACTGAAACAACCTTTGGTATATATGTATGAATGATATCCAAACCCAATGTTAAATTTTTCCCAATTGAAATTGCTTCTAATGTAAATTGATCTGGATGCAGCTTGATCACATCTAATGTTTGCGTTCCAATGGATCCAGTTGCACCGAGTAAACTTATTTTTTTCATAGTTGCTCCCATCCTAAATGAACTGTAAAAAATGAAGTATCGGTAAAACAAAAAGAAGACTATCAAACCTGTCCAAAATTCCGCCATGACCAGGAAGGATATGACCTGAATCCTTTACTGTAAAATGTCTTTTTAAAGCAGATTCAACCAGGTCACCCATCTGACCAAAGAGGGAGGTAACAACCGTTACGACCAATACAAAAAGTAAAGAAGGATGCAACGGACTTACGATTTGAAAAATTAACCCTACCAATAGTGCAGACAAAACTCCGCCAACAAAGCCTGCTACCGTCTTATTCGGACTAATTTCAGGCCAAAGCTTTCTTTTCCCAAATGCTCTCCCAATAAAGTATGCGCCAGAGTCCGTTGCCCAAATGACAAATAATGCAAAAAAGACGTAGGATAACCCAGCCATTCTTGTTTCGATTAAATAATAAAATCCAACGCCAACGTATACAGTCGATAAAATGATGAATCCAGCATCATCAAATGTAAACTCATTTTTCGAAATGACGGTGTAGATCAACAGTAGCATTACAACAATAAGAGCCGCTTCAATTTTGGAAAAGTTGGCACCCACGCTTTCGATTAAAAATGAATGGGGAATTAACAATACCCATAGAAATATAAATCCGATTAAACCAGGTAATGATAACACCCGAATTTTTTTCATCCTTAATAATTCCTTCAAGGCAATTGTACCTAAAAGGTACACTAAAATAACAAATGGGGTTTCCCCAATAATAACCAGCGGTAAAAAAATGGCTGCTGCAATAATTGCTGTCAGTATTCTAGTTTTCATTTTAGTTCCTCACTTTTATTTAGACGCCACCAAACCTCCGGCCACGACGTTGATATTCTACGATCGCTTGATAAAAATTTTTTTCCTCAAAATCGGGCCATAATACTTCGGTAAACCAAAATTCGGCATATGCTAACTGCCACAGCATAAAATTACTTAGACGTACCTCTCCACTAGTCCGAATTAATAAATCCGGTTCAGCTAAGTCAGAGCTCATTAAATACTCCGAAAATAGCTCTTCATTAATATCATCGACGCTTAGTTTACCATTATTCGTATCTTTTATGATTTGCTTAATACCTTCAATTATTTCAAAGCGGCTTCCATAATTTAATGCAAAATTTAAAATTAACCCATCGTTTTCTTTTGTATCATTCATAGCTTTATTGATGGCCCGTAATGTATGGGCTGGTAATTGTTCTTTATTTCCCATAACACGCACTTGGACATTTTCTGCAACCAATTCAGGTAAGAATGATCCTAAAAATTCTTCAGGCAGTCTCATTAAATATTCAACTTCCGATTTCGGCCTTTTCCAATTTTCTGTCGAAAACGCGTAAAGAGTTAATGCTTTAACTCCAATTTCATTAGAAGCTTTAACTATTTTCCGAACTACTTTCATTCCTTCATGGTGACCGGCTATACGAGGGAGACCTCTTTTTTTTGCCCAACGGCCATTTCCATCCATAATGATAGCAATGTGACTAGGTACGGAAGAAAGATCAATATGTTCTTTGGAATAATTTGAAGCGCTGGCTTCTTTTTTTTTCTTTTTTAATGAGAACTTATCGAGCATTCGGATCCTCCACCTAAACTTTTTTTGAATTACGTCATAGTAAAAAAACCCCCTGATTGAATGATAAGAGGGTTTCTTTGTAAATAATATTGTATCGTGAATTGGTCTAAACTTCCATTATTTCTTTTTCTTTTTCTTTTGTAATATTATCAATTTCTTTTACATGGTTATCAGTTTCTTTTTGAACATCGTCAGAAAAACTACGAAGTTCATCTTCGGTAATCTGTCCATCTTTTTCTAACTTCTTCAAGTCATCATTGGCATCACGACGAACATTTCTAATAGCAATTTTTGCATCCTCTGCCATTGCCTTAATATCTTTAGCTAATGACTTGCGACGCTCCTCTGTTAACGCTGGAATTGCAATTCGAATAATGGTTCCGTCATTTGAAGGGTTAAGTCCTAGATCAGCCTTTAAAATTGCCTTTTCGATATCATTTAAAACTGATTTATCGTATGGTTGGATTACTAAAAGGCGTGCCTCTGGAACAGTAATAGAAGATAATTGATTTAGTGGTGTTGGTGCACCATAATAATTTACTGATACTCTGTCTAGTAGCGATGGGTTTGCTCTTCCTGCACGAACAGTAGCTAATTCACGTTTGAATGCTTGAATGGCTTTATTCATTTTTTCTTTAGTGTTTTTAATAACTGTTTGTCCCATTACTTATTTCCCCTTTACAATCGTTCCTATATTTTCGCCGTAAACTGCACGTTTAATATTTCCTTCTTCCATGATTGAGAATACGATTAATGGAATATTATTATCCATACATAACGATGATGCAGTAGAATCCATAACGGCTAATCCTTCTTTAATTACATCCAAATAAGAGAGAGTCTCATATTTAACTGCATTTTTATCAATAGTAGGGTCTGCACTATAGACACCATCAACATTATTCTTAGCCATTAAGATCACATCTGCCTCTATTTCGGCAGCTCGTAGTGCTGCAGTCGTATCCGTTGAAAAATAAGGATTTCCCGTACCAGCAGCAAAAATAACAACACGTTTCTTTTCTAAATGCCGGATCGCTTTTCTTCTAATGTACGGCTCTGCAACTTGACGCATTTCTATAGATGTTTGGACACGAGTTTGAATTCCCATGCTCTCTAAACTATCTTGAAGTGCTAAAGAATTCATACAAGTTGCAAGCATGCCCATGTAATCAGCCGTTGCGCGATCCATTCCCATTTCACTGCCTATTTTACCACGCCAAATATTCCCGCCGCCAACAACAACCGCTACTTCAACATCCATCTCAGCTATTTCCTTGACTTGCTTAGCAACGCTATTGATGACAGCTGGGTCAATCCCAAACCCTTTTTCACCTGCAAGGGCTTCACCACTTAATTTTAATACAACACGTCTATACTTCGGATTAGTCATGACTACCTCCAAGTTGAAAAATCGTTTCTTCCGTCTTTCTAAAAATAGGGAACACGATGTGTTCCCTACATAATTGCCATTATTTTTTGATTTGGTTCATTACTTCTTCTGCAAAGTTTTCTTGACGTTTTTCCATTCCTTCTCCTACTTCATAGCGAATGAATGATTTTACAGAAGCACCTTTAGATTGAACATATTTGCCAACTTTTTGATCTGGGTCTTTAACGAAAGCTTGATCTAGTAAGCAAATTTCTTCGAAGAATTTACCTAGACGGCCTTCAACCATTTTCTCAACGATGTTTGCAGGTTTGCCTTCGTTAAGGGCTTGCTGTGTTAAAACTTCACGCTCATGGTTTGATACTTCTGCAGGAACTTCATCACGTGTAATATAACGTGGGTTTACAGCAGCAATATGCATTGATACATCTTTTGCTACATCTGCATCATTAGTACCAGCTAGCACTGATAACACACCAATACGTCCTCCCATATGTAGGTAAACACCGAAAACATCGCTATCTTCTTTGTCAACCAATTGGAAGCGGCGTAATGAGATCTTCTCACCGATTTTTGCAATTGCAGCATTAATATGTTCCTCTAGAGCGGGACCATTTCCATTTAAGCTTTGAGTTAATGCTTCTTCAAGTGTAGCTGGTTGCTCGGATAATAAATGTTCACCAAGCTCTGACACTAATTGTTTGAAAGCATCATTTTTAGCAACGAAATCTGTTTCAGCGTTTACTTCTAAAATAACTGCTTTATTACCATTAGTTAATACTGAAGTTGTACCTTCAGCAGCAATACGGTCTGCTTTATTTGCAGCTTTAGCGATCCCTTTCTCACGAAGAAAGTCAATTGCTTTATCCATATCACCATTCGTTTCTGTAAGTGCTTTTTTACAATCAAGCATTCCAGCACCTGTTTTTTCACGTAGCTCTTTTACCATTTGTGCAGTAACTGCCATGTTGAATCCTCCTTAAGATTAGTTATGTATACCCATTTTATTTTGTGAATGTTTTTAAAAAGGTGATAAAAGGCATGTCCCTCTTATCACCTTTATAATTACTTCTATGTCCAGTTCCAGCACCCAGCGACTCCAAAAACGGGCACTTCCGCTTTTCTTATTATTCAGCAGGAGTTGCTACTTCTTCACCTTGTTTAGCTTCGATAATAGCATCAGCCATTTTTGCAGTTAAAAGCTTAACAGCGCGAATTGCATCATCGTTACCAGGAATTACATAATCGATTTCATCTGGATCACAGTTTGTATCAACAATTGCCACAATTGGAATGTTTAATTTGTGAGCTTCAGCAACTGCGATACGCTCTTTACGAGGGTCGATAATGAATAAGCAATCAGGGATCTGTTTCATTTCCTTAATTCCGCCTAAGAACTTCTCAAGACGCTCTAATTCTTTATTTAGGTTAACTACTTCTTTCTTTGGCAATACATCAAATGTTCCATCTTCACGCATTGTTTCAATTTCTTTAAGGCGTGCAATACGCTTTTGGATTGTTTCAAAGTTTGTTAAAGTACCACCTAACCAGCGTTGGTTAACGAAGTATTGTCCACTGCGTTCTGCTTCTTCCTTAACAGAATCTTGAGCTTGCTTTTTAGTACCTACAAAAAGAATTGTTCCACCATTTGCAGCTACTTCTTTCATGAAGTTGAAAGCTTCTTCAACTTTTTTAACTGTTTTTTGCAAGTCGATGATGTAGATGCCGTTACGCTCTGTGAAGATGTAACGCTTCATCTTAGGATTCCATCTGCGTGTTTGGTGTCCAAAATGTACACCAGCTTCTAATAATTGCTTCATTGAAATTACTGACATTCTTTTTTCCTCCTAAATGGTTTTATTTCCTCCGTTCGCATCATTTTAAAATATGACTGCATTTGCAGCACCTATATTTTAATCAACGGACGTGTGTATTTAACACCGAAAGTTACTATACCATACTGCACATCTCTAAATCAAGTCTTTTATCATTTTGACCCATTAAATTTAAGAATTAACTCTATTTCAGTTTTTCCTTTATTTAATTTTTGGGCAATTTCCTCTGCTTTAAAACCCTGCTCATGAAGTAAAACCACTTTGGAATTTAATGATTGCTCAAAACGATCTTGAGCAGAAGGCATTGGTGGTGTATATTCTTTTAGCTTCGGTTTTTCCTGAGTTTGATAAGGTTGTTGAGTCACTTTTTCACGTTTATTTATAGGTGGTTTTGATTTATCAATCAAATTCAACAACTTTTCATTTTCTTCTTTCATCTCCAGCAGGTACGACTGAAACAAATCTTCTATTTCTTTTTGTATTTCCGCTTGCCTTTTTTCTATTTCATTTGTACGTTTTAAACGCATCGATAATAAGAATATCCAAAAGAATGCGAAAACATGTAAGATAAAACTGATTGTAAGCATATATGGATACATTTTATCCCTCTATATCTATTAGATTTCCTTTATAGGGGTGATGTGCTTCAGCAGGATGCATTTGTTTGTTTTGCTTTTTTCTTTTATTTGTGACGTAAGCACCATTAGAATTTTGACCATCTTTTTGAAGTTTATTTTTTGTAGTTTCATCATATTTGTTTACTTGTTTTTGCTTTTCAAGATCTTCCTTTTGTTGTGCTGAAGCTAACTGATCTTGCACAAGTTGACCTTTTTGCTGTAATTGTTCTTGTATTTTCCCTAAATCCTGTGTTCTTGGAAGCGCAACCTGTAACTCTACAAGCTTTAAACTCATCTTCTCACTTCCTTCGTAAAGGATAATTACATGGACATGATTTTTCCTAATGAGGAGCGAAGTTTAAAAAGAGCCTTAGAATGGATTTGCGAAATTCTTGAAGTGGATAGACCTAAGACCTGTCCAATTTCAGTAAGTGTCAATTCTTCGTGATAAAATAAACTTACAACAAGTTGCTCTTTGTCATTTAGTTCGACAATCGCATCGGCAAGTTCATTGTATAGTTCCTCTTTTATCGTATGCTCCTCAGGGGTTAAACTGTTTTTATCACGAATGGAAAAGCTTAATCCCTCTTTCTCATCAGAGTCTTTATTGCTTTCATCAATGGATAAAATATTAGCGAAAAAACCTTCTGTAATCACATTATTTACTTCATCTTCAGTCATTTCAACTTCCGCTGCTATTTCTTCAACTGTAACATTTCGCATAAATCTTTGTTCTAATCGTTCGATGGTGGCTTCAATTTTTTTATTTTTCTCCCGCAAACTTCGAGGAAGCCAATCCTCCTTACGAAGACCATCCAAAATGGCACCTCTAATTCGAAAGGATGCATAAGTATCAAATTTCAAATCTCTAGAAAGATCAAATTTTTCAAGAGCATCATATAATCCCATTAGACCATAGCTTTTTACATCTTCTCTATTTACATTCTTAGGTAATCCTACAGAAATCCTTTGTACATGATAACTAACAAGAGGCATATATAGACGTATTAATGAATCACCAGCTTGAGGATCCTTATTATTGATCCACTTCTGCCATATCTGATCCTCATTGGAAGGTATTCTCGTCATGGTCATCCTCCTTCAAAGACGTTTCAACAATTCTGATAGTATTAAATATCTTTAACCCCTTGATTCACCGTTCTAATATTTAGCTTTCTTGTACTTGGGTTAAACTCAATTGTTCGCCCACTACTTCCCCCAACATCTTCAGCTATAATCGGGATACGAAAGCGTTGCAGTTCTTTTTTTACCGCTTCTACGTTACGAGGTCCTATTCTCATCATCTCATTTTGAGTAGAGAATTGAAACATCTGCGCCCCACCCGCTATTTTCGCCTTTAAATTAGTAACTCTCGCACCTATTTTAGTTAATCTGTTTATTAATTCCTCTATACCAGTATCTGCATACTTTGCAATATTTATAGAATCTGCTTTAGCTAAAGATGAATCAGGAAGCATAACATGTACAAGACCAGCAATCTCTTTTTGGGTATCATAAATAACTACTCCAACGCAAGACCCTAATCCTGATGTGCGAATAAGACTTGGCGATTGGACTACATTCATATCAGCGATCCCGACCTTAATAATGTTTACTGTGTCATTCATCAAGTGGTACTCCCAACGCACTGAATATTTTCTCAAATGATTCAGGATCTAACAAAAGGAAAAAATGCCCCTTAACACTATCTTTAATTTCTTCTTGTTCACTAACAGCTGTATCAATGACGATCACATAATCACTAACTTGAGAAACTTCCATTAATCCATAACTAAGAACCGCACCTACCATATCAATTCCTAATGCTGGCACTGTTGGGTATAGGTTTAGTTTTGTAAAGTCTGACAATGCAGATAAATAAGAGCCGGAAAGGATGTTTCCAAGTTCTTGCAGAGCAGAAACGGATAACTCAGGATAAGGTGGATTATCAAACGAGAAATTTTCTTCTCCTGTCATTAATTCTATATATTTTTCTGCCTGCTCTAATGGAAGCATAAAGTATATGCTCCCTGGTGCGTCACCCTCAATTCTAAGGAATATCGACGCAATAACATTTTCCGCTCCGCCAACCATATCCATCATTTCATCAAAAGATACAATTCTTACATTAGGAACGGTCATATCAACCCGTTTCCCTAATATTTTTGAGAGCGCGGTGGCGGCATTGCCGGCACCGATATTTCCGACCTCTCTTAGAATATCTAAATGGTGACCTTTAATTTGTTCAATAAAAGACATAGTTTTAGCCCTCTACTAACTTTAATTCTTTAATTCCATCAGAAATTAAAACTTTTTCAAGATTTAGTAATATTAAAAGCCGTTTATCAAGTTTAGCAACACCATTTAAGTATTCTACTTCAACAGTACCGACTACTTCCGGCGGCGGTTCAATTGCTCCTTCAGGAATATCAATAACATCGTTTGCTGCATCGACGATTAGGCCAACCTCCATGTCAGCCACCCCAACAATGATGATTCGTGTACTTTCTGTGTATGCGACCTCTTCAATTCCAAATCTTTTACGCAAATCGATAATTGGAGTCACAACCCCTCGCAGGTTCATAACCCCTTTAACAAATTTAGCCACTTTGGGCACACGTGTAATATGCATCATTCGCTCAATTGATTGGACCTGTTGAACTGGAATACCATATTCTTCGTCTTTTAGCTGAAAAACGATTACTTTTATGTCAGTTAAAGCTTCCGTGGACATTATTTATTCCTCCTTATCATCAAGTGCCTTCATCTTTTGTTATTTAATCAAAGCATTGCAATCAATAATTAAGGCAACTTGTCCATTCCCAAGGATCGTAGCACCTGAAATAGCGAACGCTGAATTTAAATAATTACCTAATGACTTTAAGACGATTTCTTGTTGACCTATGAATGAATCTACAACAAGACCGGCCATTTTTTCCCCTTTTCGAACAATGACTACGGAATAAAGACCATCTTCTTCGTTTACAACTGGTACCTCGAAAATCTCCTTTAGAAATACTAATGGCACTACCTTGCCTCTGAAATCGATCACCTTTTGGTTATGCGCATTTAAAATATCTTGTTTTTTAATAATAGCCGTTTCGATAATAGAGGATAAAGGAATTGCATATTTTTCCTCTTGAATTTCAATAAGCATGACAGAGATAATGGATAATGTTAATGGTAATTGAATCGAGAAGATCGATCCATGACCGAATCTGGACTCGATCGAAACGGAACCACTTAATGATTCAATCGTGCTCTTAACAACATCCAGTCCAACACCACGTCCCGAAACATCAGAAATCTTATCTGCTGTTGAAAAACCGGATGCCAAAATAAGCTCATAAACCTGCTTATCGGTCATATTTGCTCCTGCTTCTGCAGTTACAACCCCACGTTCAATTGCTTTCTTTAACACCTTATCACGATTAATACCTGCGCCATCATCCTCAATTTCAATGAAGACATGATTTCCACTGTGATACGCTTTAAGAACTACTGTACCTTCTTCAGGTTTGCCTTTTGCAATTCGTTCTTCAGGCGTCTCAATTCCATGGTCAAGTGCATTTCTAATTAAATGGACAAGTGGGTCACCAATCTCATCAATTACAGTCCGATCCAATTCTGTTTCTGCACCGATAATTTCCAAATTGATTTTTTTGTTTAGGTCGCGTGCTAATTGTCTTACCATTCTTGGGAAACGATTAAATACTTGTTCAACAGGAACCATCCGCATGTTCAAAATAATATTTTGAAGGTCTCCTGAAATTCGTGACATTCTCTCCACAGTTTCGTGAAGTTCAGCGTTATTTAAGTCATTGGAGATTTGTTCAAGACGGCCCCGATCTATGACAAGCTCCTCAAATAGATTCATTAAAATGTCTAAACGTTCAATATTAACACGGATCGTCTTATTAGAGACATTTTGTCCTTTTATTTTCTCTTTTCCACTTTCCCCTTTGGAGTTAGTTTCCTGGGTAGCAGAAGAAGAAGCATTTTCTTCAACAATTAAATTATTTTCATTCTTGCTATTTTGGTCCTGTTTATACTCCTCGATTGAAAATACATTCACTATTACATTCTCAATCTCGGAAACTTTCATGATCCGCTTTTCAATATCTTCAGCATTTTCTTTAGTTACGAGCACTACTGAAAATTCATAATCAAAGCGCTCTTCTTCAAGATCTTCAACAGAAGGATTTGCTTTAATTACTTCTCCGATTTGTTCTAAAATCTCAAACACCATAAAAACGCGAGCACCACGCAATAAACAATCATCTCTTAGCTTTACGGTTATATGATAACTGTCAAATCCCTGCTCTTTTGATTGTTCTAACACAGTGATTTCGAATTCATCGAGGATACCCATTCGGTCATTTCCGGTATTTCCCACTTCTTTTTTTGCTTCCGTAGCTATTTTTACAGTTCCACTCTTAGGGTCTTCACCTTTTTCAATTAATAACAGCTTTTGAACAACCTCGGAAACATCTCTTTTTCCGTCTCCACCGCTAGCAATGTCATTGACCATTGCCTCAAGATCATCAACAGAAGAAAAGACAACATCTAATATATCCGAATTAACGGATATTTTATGGTTCCTTATGCCGTCCAACACATTTTCCATTTTATGTGTTAAATTGGCTAAATCTTCATAACCCATTGTTGCTGACATACCTTTTAAAGTATGGGCAGACCTAAATACTTCATTAACAATATTCATATCATTCGGGTCATTTTCCAAAGCTAATAAATTCTCATTGATAGCTTGCAAATGTTCCTTGCTCTCATCGATAAACATCTCTAAATATTGATTTGTATCCATATTGAACACCCCCATATCAACTTTCAATATATTTCATTATAGTTGAAGCGATTTTATCTAAGTTGACAACTTCATCGACCAAATTAGTTGCAATTGCCGATTTTGGCATTCCAAAAACAACAGACGTTTCCTCAGATTCCGCAATTGCTATTGTGTTACCGGAGGATTTCAGTGTTTTTAAGCCGTTTGCCCCATCCGCCCCCATTCCAGTCATAATCACTGCAATTTTACTATAATTTTTAATTTCACTCACCGACTCGTACATAACATCAACTGAGGGACGATGACCATTAATGGGGACCGTCTGATCTAAATAAATAGTAATATTATTTCCTCCACTATTTTTTAATTTTAGGTGATAACCTCCAGGTGCGATGTAGGCTGTTCCATTTTCTAAGATGTCACCGTCTTCAGCTTCTTTTACATTAATTGCACTTATAGAATTAAGCCGTGCCGCTAAAGATTTAGTAAAGCCGGCTGGCATATGCTGAACTACAAGGATTGGTGCATCTATTGTTTTCGGCAGCTTCGTCAATACTTGTTGAAGAGCCCTAGGGCCGCCAGTGGAGGTGCCTATACAAACAAGTTTTTTAACGGTATTTTTTTGCGTTTTTTCAACTGTCCTCGTCTGCCGCGGCTGGACATCTTCAAAAAGAGGGGTAACTTTATTCTTTTTCATTGAAAACCCTTGAACATTGACTTTGGAGGCCATTAAAACCTTCATAATAATTTCTTCTTTTACCTTGTCCAAATCAAGTGAAATCGCTCCTGAAGGCTTTGCGATAAAATCGATAGCTCCGTATAACATGGCTAGCAATGTGTTTTCTGCGCCTTCTTTTGTCGTAGTTGAGAGCATAACAACTCTTGTAGGATTTTCACTCATAATTGCTTGCAGTGCATCTAGACCATTCATTTCCGGCATCTCAACATCAAGTGTGACAACATCAGGCTGCCATTCCTTAACCTTTTGGATGGCATCTTTTCCATTTCTAGCTGTTCCAACAACATTAAAACGGGGATCCTCATTTAAAAAGTCTGTAATTAGCTTTCTCATAAATGCAGAATCATCAACAACTAAAACCTTCACTTGATTTGTCACAAACCTACCCTCCCTTTAGAAATCAAATTCAACACGCTCATTTGATTTTTATTTAATAAAGTATCGTCGTAGTTTAGAAATAAAACTATAGGAGGATGTTGACTTCATTTGATCAAAATTTTGATTCGTATACCGCTCCACAATCTTTAACATCGAACGACTCACATCTGAATTGGGGGCATATAGTAAAAATGGCATTTGGTGGCTCACAGCCTTCAAAACAACCCGATCATCAGGCAAATCTCCTAACGTTACAACATCCTTGTTTAAAAACTGCTTCACTGCATTACTCAGACGATTTGATGTCGATAATGCCTGTTTTTCGGAATAAGTCCTGTTAACGATTAAATAAAAGGGCATATCTAATTCTTTTAAATGAATATACTTCATGACTGCATACGCATCTGTAATTGAAGTAGGTTCTGGAGTTGCAATAACAAAAAGCTCATTTACGGATAAAATAAACTGCATGCTTTCCTCAGTAATGCCGGCACCCATGTCAAAAATGATATATTCAAAATCCTCGATAATCTCCTCTAATTGAGTAATAAATAATTCAAACTTATTGTTGTCAAGCTTAAAAATCTTCGAAAGACCTGTACCGGCAGCAATATAGGAAAGATTATTAGTGCCTTTTTCAATAATATCCGTTAGCTTTAAATCACTTTCAAACATATCAACAATCGTATAATTTGGAGTGACGCCCATTAGAATATCGATATTTCCCATACCTATATCCATATCAAATAATAACACTGAAGACCCGGCACTCGACAAACCTAGAGCAAAATTTAACGAAAAGTTTGATTTTCCTACCCCACCTTTACCGCTAACGACAGCAATGGTTTTTGTCTTTGCCTTATTTTGCAAAAGTTCAATTTTCGCTCTTAATTTTTCAGCTTGATCTTTCATGTCTATTTACCCCAAAAACAGTATTTGCTATTGATTCTGGTGATGCTTCAAAAATATCATCGGGAACATTTTGTCCATTAGTTAAGTAAGCAACCCCTATTTTGTATTTAAAAATAAGGTTTAATATTGTCCCATATTTAGATGTCTCATCAACCTTGGTAAAAATCAGCTTATCAATTTTAATGGATGAGAATTGTTCAAAGATATCCAGCATATCTGAATATTTAGATGTTAAAGCAAGTACTAGAATGGTCTCAAGGTTTTCATCAAAGCTAATTACAGATTTCAAATCTTCGACATATTGTTTATTTCTAAAGTTTCTTCCAGCAGTATCAATTAAAATGAGATCAAAGTGGGAGAATCTTTCTTTTGCTTTTACAAAATCATCAATTGTATATGTAACCTCTAATGGAACATTTAATATTTTTGCATATGTTTTAAGCTGGTCGATCGCTGCAATTCGGTACGTATCAGTTGTTATGAAAGCAACCTTCTTTCCATATTTCAGCACAGCCTGAGCAGCAATCTTAGCTAAAGTTGTCGTTTTCCCTACCCCGGTTGGACCAACAACGTTAATATATTTCTTTGAGAAATTAATGGCTCCAAATGATAAAGGTGACATGCTGTTTACAAGATACTCTTTACCCCAAGTGGTAATTTGTTCGAAATTTGCTTCACCTTTATTCACATACCATTTTTCAAGCAAAAAGCCCATGATTTCTTTTCGCAGCTGCAGGTCAACTTCCTGGTTGCTTAAAAACTGATTCATATCCTTTAATGGACCGGGATAGTGCTCAAAGCTATCCCGACCATTATGCACCGATAATCCTTTCAGCATTTCTTTTAAATCTTTAATTTCTTTTAACAATTCAGCATCCGTTTTTGGAACTTCAACTGATTTAATGATCGGAGCCGGTTGAAACTCTATCTTAGGTTCTATTTTTTCTTTTTGCATTGGTTGCTTTTTCGGTATTGGCTGAGGATCTACAGCGGCGATCACCTCAATATTTTTTTTAGTAAAAAAACCGAAAATCCCACCCTTTTGCACAACCTTAGAATTTAAAATGACCGCATCTTTTCCTAATTCATTACGAATCATTTTCATCGCTTCCGGCATATTAGGTGCAATAAACTTTTTTACCTTCATTCAATATTCACCACCCCTATACTTTGAACTTCTACAGTAGATTCTAACTCGTTATATGATAAAACAGGTATAACCGGAAAATATGGTTCAATTAATTGTTTAACATACATCCTTACGGCAGGTGAGCATAATATAACGGATGATTGTTCAAACATGGATACTCGCTCCATTTCGGACGCAATATTTTCAATAATCGCTTGTGTAACATTAGGATCCAATGACAAATAATTACCATGTTCCGTCTGTTGAATTCCTTCTGCAATAGTTTTCTCGACTTTACCAGATAAAGTTACGACTTTAAGAGACTCACCATCAACCAAATATTGTCGAGTAATTTGGCGTGATAAAGCTTGTCTAACATATTCTGCCAATAAATCAGAATCGCTTGTCAGTCTGCCATAATCAGCTAATGCCTCGAAAATAACTGGAAGATTTCGAATTGATACACGCTCTTTTAGGAGCTTAGCTAACACTCGTTGAACATCTCCGATTGATAACGGATCAGGAGTTACTTCATCCACTAGGATCGGGTAGGACTCCTTCAAATGATCAATCAATTGTTTCGTTTCTTGTCTTCCTAGGAGAACATTTGCATTATTTTTGATGATCTCAGTAAGATGGGTGGAGACAACTGATGGCGGATCAACGACAGTATACCCTGATAACTCAGCTGTTTCCTTCATATCCTCAGCAATCCATTTAGCAGGCATGCCAAAGGCAGGTTCCACCGTATCAATGCCTTCAATACTTTCATCATCAATTCCAGGGCTCATCGCCATATAATGGTCAAGTAATAACTCCCCTCGTGCCAACTCATTCCCTTTAATTTTAACTCGATATTCATTTGGCTGCAGTTGGATATTGTCACGAATCCGAACAACAGGGACAATAACACCCAACTCAATCGCCAACTGACGTCTAATCATAACAATTCGGTCTAAGAGGTCTCCACCTTGATTCGTATCGGCAAGCGGGATTAATCCGTAGCCAAATTCGAACTCAATCGGGTCGACATTAAGTAAACTAACAACACTTTCTGGACTTTTCAGATCCTCTGCTTCCATTTCCTCTTCACCAGTTGCAGTTTCTAATTCATGTATAGGCTGGCTATTTTTCGATAAGAAATAAGCGCCTGCGCAAAGAAGTCCGGCAATCGGTAATGTAAGTATATCATTTATCGGGGTAAAAAGACCTAGTCCGGCAATTGTTCCCCCTGCAATATATAAAAGTTTCGGAAAGGTAAAGAATAACTGACCGACAACATCTGAGCCAAGGTTCCCATCTGAAGCGGCCCTTGTTACAACAATACCGGTTGCAGTTGAAATGATAAGCGCCGGTATCTGGCTGACAAGTCCGTCACCAACTGTTAATAGTGTAAATCTATGGGTTGCTTCACCAAAGGCAAGGTCCATTTGCACCATACCGATAATAATTCCAAAGATAATATTGATAATCGTAATAATAATCCCGGCGATCGCATCACCTTTAACAAATTTACTGGCACCATCCATCGCCCCGTAAAAATCTGCTTCCCGTTGAATTTTTTCACGTCGTTCACGGGCTTCCAATTCAGAAATCATGCCGGCATTTAAATCAGCATCAATACTCATTTGCTTCCCTGGCATCGCATCTAACGTAAAACGTGCTGCTACCTCGGAAACACGTTCTGCACCTTTTGTAATAACGATGAATTGAATAATAATTAAGATTAAAAAGACAACAAAACCGACAAGCGCATTTCCACCGATAACGAAATGACCAAACGTTTCAACTACTCCTCCGGCTTCACCCTTACTTAAGATGGATCTAGTAGTGGAAACGTTCAACCCCAATCGAAACAAAGTTAATAATAATAGTAATGAAGGAAAGATCGAAAATTGGAGAGCTTCCCTCATGTTCATCGATACTAGGATTACAATCAAAGCAAGCGTTATATTCATGATGATGAGTATGCTTAATAACCACCCAGGCAATGGGATGATAAGCATTGCAATGATTAAAATTACTCCCAAAAGAACGGGAAGATCTCTTGCTGACATATAATTCTCTCCGATCTAGAAAAGTCATATAAAGTCAAACTTTTCTTTTCAGTCTGTATACATAAGCCAGTATTTCGGCTACCGCTTTAAAAAACTGTTCAGGTATCGCGTCTCCGATTTCAGCTTGCGCATACAACGCCCTAGCTAATGGCCGGTTTTCAATTGTAACAACATCATGATTTTTGGCAATCTGTTTAATTTTTAAGGCGATATAATCAACCCCTTTTGCGACCACAATCGGGGCGTCTGCTTTACTTTCATCATATTTTAAAACAACAGCATAATGGGTAGGATTTGTGATTACAACGTCTGCATTTGGAATCTCCTGCATCATGCGCTGCATCGCCATTTGCCTTTGTTTTTCTTTAATTTTCGATTTAATCTTCGGGTCCCCTTCCATGTTCTTGTATTCATCTTTAATATCCTGTTTTGACATGCGAAGGTTTTTTTCATGTTCAAATTTTTGATAAGCATAATCAAATACTGATAAAACAATTAATAAAATGGATACAACTAAGCCCATTTGTGTCGTAACCTTACCGATAAACGCTAAGGATGCACCTACACTTTTTTGCGATAGAATCAATACATCATCAAAATTCAACCAAAGAACAGTAAAAGCTCCTGTTCCAACGATTGAAATTTTGAGAATCGATTTAAATAGTTCAACGATCGCGCGAATTGAAAATATTCGCTTTGCCCCAGTTATCGGGTTTATTTTTTCCAATTTAAACTGAATCGCTTCTGTTGAAAATAAAAAGCCAAATTGCATGAAATTAGAAGCAACAGCGATAATCGCCACCGTTAGCATAATCGGGGCTACAAAATATAAAGCCCGAAGCGTAAAATCAATGAACAATTTATGAATATTCGCTTCTGTAATGTCCCAAAGCATATACTCATTTAAAGACACCGTGACCAATGTTAACATTTGCTCTTTTAAAGAACCGCCAAAAAATAAGAACAAAAGAAAGACAAAAAATAGCATTAGCGCTGCGCTGACATCCTGACTTTTCGCTACTTGGCCTTTCTTCCTAGCATCTTGGCGTTTTTTCGGTGTTGCTTTTTCTGTTTTTTCACCCGCAAAAAACTGTAGGTCCAGTTGAACATAACCATGAATCGGCATTTCATACGCCCCCAAAGATTTGCATCAATCCCCGCATCGTGAACAGCATGGACTCAAATAATTTTTGAAAGAGAATTAAGAAGACCGGCATCACAACTACGAGTAAAATAAAACCAACTAATATTTTCAATGGTAAACCTACTACAAAAATATTCAGTTGTGGAACTGTTCGCGCCGTGATCCCTAACGCTATATCTACTAAGAACAAACAGCCAACAAGCGGGATCGCCATTTGAAAGGCAATGATAAACATCGAATTAAATGTAGTTGCGATAAATTCCACGAGCCTTTCGCTGCCAAGCGGAAGCCATACCTGCTCTAGCGGGACTATTTTATAGCTGTAATAAATACCATCAAGGATTAAATGATGACCATCCACTATTAACAATAGTAAAAGTGCAAATGTATATAAATATTGACCTAAGATCGGGCTTTGCGCTCCAGTTTGCGGGTCAATAACATTAGCGATGGCGAATCCCATCTGATAATCTATAAATCCACCGGCAATTTGGATGGCTGACAAAACCATAAAAGCGATTAGTCCTATAAATAAACCTACTAGCATCTCTTTTAGGACGAGCATAAAGTACGCTTCATCAATAGCTAAACTTGGATGTTCCATCGATAAAAACATGATATAGGATAAAAAAAATCCTAAACCTACTTTATAAGTTGGTGGTATGTTCCGATAAGAAAAGAGAGGAACCGTTACAAAAAAGGATGTAACCCGAATAAATACTAATAAAAATACCGGAAAAGCATTTATTAAATCTATCATTTCTTACCCTACAAACTTATAAAGATTATTAAATATTTGAAACGAATAGTCTACAATTCTTGAAAGCATCCAAGGTCCGAAAAAGACAAGACCAGCCAAAACCGCAATGATTTTCGGAATAAAGGCTAGTGTCTGTTCCTGAATTTGCGTTGTCGCTTGGAAAATACTGACAATAAGTCCAACCCCTAGTGCTAATAATAACAATGGTAAAGACACTGCTAACACCGTCATAATCCCTTGTTCAGCGACACCGATCACAAAATGAGAGTTCATGTAATCACCCTATATAATGAAGTTAAAAGCTTAAAAGCAATGACTTTACAACTAGATACCAGCCATCGACCATAACAAATAATAATATTTTAAATGGCAATGATATCATAACAGGTGGGAGCATCATCATCCCCATCGACATCAAAATGCTGGCTACGATCATATCGATTACTAAAAACGGGACAAAGATCATAAAACCAATTTGAAATGCGGTTTTAATTTCACTTATCGCAAAAGCAGGCACAAGCGCTGTTAATGGGATATCCTCAATCGTTTTTGGTTTTTCCATATCTGCATAGTTTAGAAACAGCATTAAATCCTTTTGCCTTGTATGTTTACTCATAAACTCCTTAATTGGTACAGATGCACGATCAAACGCCTGCTGTTCCGTAATTTGACCATCCAAAAAAGGAGAAACCGCTTGGTCATTAATTTCCGAAAACGTTGGTGCCATAATAAAAAATGTCATAAAAAGGGCTAAACTAATTAACACCTGTGTTGGCGGCATTTGTTGTGTTGCCAGTGACGTCCTTACAAAAGAAAGGACGATAATGATTCTTGTAAAGCTAGTCATTAAAATTAATATACTAGGAGCGATTGAAAGAACTGTTAAGAGAAGAATTAACCGAACAGTTGTGGACACGTTAGCTGGATCTGTACTATTAAAAAAGCTTGGATCAATACCCGGAAGAAACTCAGTCATTCGTCCTGATCCCTCTTAATTTTGTCATAAAGCTTTTTTCTCCCTTCAGCTAGATCCTCTAATTGCCCCTTAAGCATGTGACTAAAGCTATTTGCAGAACTACTTTTCATACTAGTTTTATCATCGTTTTTAGAGATAATCTTATTTAGTATAGTTTGTCCAACTTGAATCGGCTGGATTTCATTTTGACTTATAAGCTTCTCTATTTCATCTTGGGAAGTTATTTCTTTTAACAATTGAATCGTCTCCCCAACTCCAACAACTAAAACTGTTTCGCCAATTCTAATTAATTGAATTGAACGATTTGGGCCTACAGAAATGCCGCCTAAATTTTCCATTGCCTTCATTTGGCCAAACAGACGATTCCTCTTATTAATAAATCGTAGAATAATGTATATAAGTGCAATAACAACAGCTAATGCAAAAAACATCTTTACAAAATCAAGCCATCCAAATTGATTTTCAATTGCAGGTGGTTCAGTTTGAACTAATTCTTGATCTGTTTGTTTCGTCGTTTTAGAAGTTGCATCGGTGTTTTGACTTTCCTGTAACATCTGATCAACGGTTTCGTTTCCTGTATCTGTCTCCGCTTGGACATTTAGCCCAAACGGAGCATAAACCAAAAGTATTAGTATTAATAGTAATTTACGCAAGCATATGCTGCCCCCTCTTTTACTATCCAAGTGTTTTCTTGATTGCTTCTAAAACGCGGTCTGCTTGGAATGGCTTTACAATAAAATCCTTTGCACCAGCCTGGATAGCATCAATTACCATTGCTTGTTGTCCCATTGCAGAACACATGATAATTTTTGCACCTGGATCGATTTTTTTGATTTCTTTTAATGATGTAATGCCATCCATTTCAGGCATCGTAATATCCATTGTCACTAAATCCGGATTAACCTCTTTGTATTTTTCAACTGCTTGCAATCCATCAGCAGCTTCTCCAACTACTTCAAATCCATTTTTAGTTAGGATATCTTTAATCATCATTCTCATAAAAGCTGCATCATCTACAATCAAAATTCTATTTGCCACAATACATACCTCCATCGGTTCTATATAATTTATTGTAAATTTTTGATGCGGTCTGATTGACTAATGATATCAGTGACCCTTACACCAAAATTCTCTTCAATGACAACTACTTCCCCTTTAGCCACCAATTTATTATTTATTAATATATCAACAGGTTCCCCTGCCAATTTATCTAGTTCAATAATGGAACCGGCTGATAAATCTAATATTTCTTTAACTGACCGTTTAGTTCTTCCAAGTTCAACTGTTACTTGAAGTGGTATATCTAAAAGCATGCTAAGGTTACTAGACTCCTGTCGCTGCAATGTCGGTTGCTCAAATGATGAAAACACAACAGGTTGAACATTAGTTGGATTTACCGGACCACTACCAATATGCTGTGGACCACTTTGAATCGGATTACTAGGCATTGCTCCATTAAATGACGGCATCATCGGCTGTCCAAAATTCCCCATCGGCATTTGTTGTTGTCTAGGATCCTGATAATAATTCATATTCATAGTCGGCTCTTCCATTGGCGCACTAAAAATCGGCGCATTGCTCTCTTGCTCGACGGAAGTAACGGGCTGCTCCATTGGTGCTGCACTCATAACACTAGCCGGATTTGAATTTACTAAATCAGGTTCATTATTGGGCTGTGGATTTAATAATCCTTCTACCATGTCCTTTGCAAAATCTATCTGTAAAAGTTGCATAATATTTGAATCTATTAAATCACCAATTTTTAAATTAAATGAAATTTGAACGAGTACTTCCTCGTCAGGAACTCTGTCAGTACCTGATCCCTTCATAAAATCTAGAAAATCAATACTTGGTGGAGAAATATCAACTTTTTTACTAAAAATTGTTGACATTGAGGTTGCTGCTGAACCCATCATTTGGTTCATTGCTTCTTGAACAGCACTCAATTGAATTTCCCCTAAATCTTCTGATGGATTTTTACCATCCCCACCCAACATCAAATCAGCAATAATCGCGGCATCGCTTTTTTTAATAACGAGCAAATTGACTCCTTTAAACCCTGCCGTATATTGAACTTGAACTGCTACATAGGGCTGTGGAAATGCTTCTGCCAATTGACTTTTCCTAACGATAAAAACCTTTGGAGTCGTTATATCAACTTTTTGGTTAAGTAAAGTCGACAGTGCAGTCGCAGAGCTGCCGAAGGAAATATTCCCTATTTCACCTAATGCATCTTGTTCAAGAGGGGACAAATAGTCATCAATATTAGTAGTTTGATCATCTGAATTCGTTGGTTCATCAAAACTGATATCATCCCCACCCCCTCTGAGTAGGGCATCAATTTCATCTTGTGACAGCATGCCATCACTGACCATTGTCTTCACCCGCCTTTATTTTGTCTAATATTTGAATTGCTATATTATGTCTCATTTTACCTGGCTGCCCGATGAATTTTGGATGGTCGGCAATTTTTATTTGTAATGGGCTATCAACAAGTTGATCAAGTTGAATAACATCGCCAACATTTAGGTTTAAAAATTCCTGCACACTAATCGTTGACTCTCCGAGAATAGCCTGTATAGGGAGTTCTGCTTTTTTAATTCGTTTTTCGAGTAACGAAATCTCTTCAGGCATCCGTTCTTTATTATTGGTTTGCATCCAATAATGAACAGATAACTTTGGAATAATCGGTTCCAATAATACATGTGGCAGGCAAATATTAATCATTCCACTTGTTTCGCCAACTGTCGTATTCAATGAAATGACTACAACAGTTTCGTTTGGGGATACCATTTGCAAAAATTGTGGATTGACCTCAAAGTCCGTTAACATTGGATCAATTTCGGCAACAGAAGCCCAGGCCTCTTGAAGATTTTCACAAGCACGTTCAAATAAATTGGACATCACTTTTGTTTCAATTTCAGTTAAATTTTCAACTTTATTTATACTGTTTCCTTTCCCACCAAGGACACGGTCCATCATTGCGTAAGCAATATTTGGATTTACTTCTATCAAAAGCCTTCCCTCTAGTGGCGGCACCTCAAAAACATTCAAAATTGTCATTTTCGGGATGGAGCGTATAAATTCTTCATAAGGAATTTGGTCAACAGATGCGACAGAGATTTGCACATATGTTCTAAGTTGTGCAGAGAAATGGGTCGTTAAGAGTCTTGCAAAGTTCTCGTGCATTCTTGTAAGACTGCGAATTTGGTCTTTCGAGAAACGCAATGCACGTTTGAAGTCATAAACCTTGACCTTCTTTTCTTTTTCTTCTTTTTTTAATTGCTCTGCGTTCATTTCCCCTGCTGAAAGTGCTGATAGTAGTGCATCTATTTCACTTTGGGATAAAACCTCTTCTGCCAATTACCCTCACCTCCGAAAAAAACCTCTACATACTACTGAACTAATCGATTTGTAATGTAGACTTTTTCTACAGTACCTTTTTGCACGATTTCATTCAGCCTCATTTTTAATAGTTCTTCTACTTCAATTAATCCTTCCTTCGACGTAAATTGCTCTGACTTCATCGAAGAAAGCTCTTGGATAAGTATATTTTTGATTTGGAAAGTTCGTTTTTCCAACTCTTCTTTTGTCTTTTTATTGTCTGTTTGTATTTTCAACTGAATAACTAAATAATGGCCATCATTTAAGTTTGTTGTTATTTCTTCGGTATCAATCGATTGTTCTAATATTTCATCAATCGTCGGTTCTTTTGGACTATCAACTTTATTTATATTTGTAATGACAAAATAAGCCACTACACCCGATAAAGCAATCACTACTAAAATGATAATCATTATATTAATCATTTTATTTTTAGCCATTATTCCTCCTCCCTTTGTTCAGAAAGTCCTAATATATTAATATCACGATAGAATTCCCTAACTAAAAGAATAACATCTTCCTCTACTTCCCGCACGACAATTTTTTTGCCATTCGTTAAGGTAATTGTTGTATCAGGAAACGATTGGATTTGCTCTATATAAACTGCATTTAGATAAAAGGTTTGTCCATTTAATCGTGTAAGTTTAATCAAAATAGATGGGAGTCAAGCGGTTGGCTTAACTCCCTACCTCCTTACATTATCGTTTATCGTTTCAAATTAACTAATTCTTGCAGGATCTCGTCAGATGTTGTAATAATTTTAGTGTTCGCTTGGAATCCCCTTTGGGCAACGATCATTTCTGTGAATTCTTCAGATAGGTCGACGTTGGACATTTCAAGTGCGCCTGGGACAATTTCTGCAGCACCTTTCATTCCAGGAAGATATAATTCCCCTAGCACATCTACTCCATCTCCATCTGCATCTAACGTACCTGAGTTAGTAGTAGGTTTATATAGATTTTGACCTACTTTTTCCAAACCACCATTGTTCGGGAATTTTCCAAGACCAATAAAACCCGCAACAACTAACTTATCATCTTTATCAATGAAAGTTACCTTTCCATCCGCACCGATACTGAAGGATTTTGCATCAGTCGGTACCTTAAGAGCACCCAAACCACTAGTTGCTAAGCCATCTGCACCACTGATATTGCCATTAGAGTCAAAATTAACTTTTGCTGCACCTGTACCCTCTGCAGGAGTGTTAGCTGCATTTGCAGTAATTCCAAGCACATACAACCCATCTGAATTCACGATAAAACCATCTTTATCAAAGTAAAAATTACCTGCTCTCGTGTAGCTAATATCAGGAGTAGTTACTACATATGGATAACCAGTTGCTAGCGTACCGCTACCAACCATAAAATAACCATCGCCAGCTAAAGCTAAGTCTAATGTTCTTCCCGTTGTTTGTGTACTTCCAGGAGTATCTATTGTGTCGATAGTTGCTAATTGTGATCCCAATCCAACTTGTTTAGGGTTCACACCACCCTTTGTAGGACTAGGACCACTTGCCCCAGCAATCTGCTGGCTTATTAAATCCTTAAACACAACTCTTCCCTTCTTAAACCCATACGTATTAACATTGGCAATATTATTACCAATTACATCTAGTTTTGTTTGGAAGTTTTTCATTCCTGAAATCCCTGAATACATTGAACGTAACATAAAATATGCGCTCCTTCATTGTTTATTGTTCACTGCATCTATCGGTCAGCAGTGTTTTAGAGCCCCCATACGGTCCAGCTCTATACTTGCGTTAAATTAATATCGTTCCATTAATATTGGTGAAAATTTGTGAACTTGCTTCAATTCGATCCATTGCGGTAATGACTGTATTGTTTTTAGCACTGACAATTAACGCCGCTTGATCCGTAACAACTAATGAATCGCTGACACCTTTACCTTTTGCTTCATGAACCTTTTGCTCAATTTTATTCCAAAGCTCTTGGTCTATTTTTATATTTCTTTCAGTTAAACGTTTTTCTGCATGTTTACTAATTTTTAAGGTAGTATCTTCTTTGATCGTATTGCCAAGCAGTTCTTTAAACGAAGGGCCAGTGTGGTCGACCGTTTTTTTACTTTGCTGCTTAATATGGGAGAGTGGATGGTAGTTTAATTGCTGTATTCGATGATCCATGTTTCCACCACCTAATTATTGTTTAGTCACCTTTGTTATTTGATTGCCGCTAATTAAAGTTCCGTCCTCTAATTCATACTGAACTTTACCATCTTTCATTTGGACAGATCTAACGATTGAATCAATCGGTTCATCATCTTCATTGATCCATGAAACAAGTTTGCCAATCATTTTGCTGGCCGTTGTTAATTGGTTTTCATAAGATGATTCATATTGATTTTGCACTTTTTTGATCTCATCTTGGTATATTACCTTACCATCATCTAAGTGAAGCTCGACAATATCACCTTTATTGACAATTGATTCAATTGTGCCTGAACCTGTTTCAATAGTAGGTTCAAGTTCATTGCCGTCCTCATCAACATTCTTTATGATAATTTCCCAATCAACTTTTTTCCCTATCCAACCAACATAAGAGCTAAGTGTGTTGCTTTTTTGAAATTCGATAAATTTTTCGAAAGAAGAGGCCATTTTTGTCATTTGTTCTAATGATGTGAACTGAGCCATTTGGGCAATAAACTCTTTATCTTCCATCGGATTTAGCGGATCCTGATTTTGTAATTGCACCATTAATATTTTTAAAAACTCGTCTTTCCCTAAATTGTTAGATGGTGCTTTTCGTTGTGCCTGTCTGTAATTCTCTAGATATAGGCTTGGATCAATTGTATTTGTCATTTTATGATAACCTCATTCCTATACCATAATGTTTAATAGTTCATCCTTAAATGAATTTGAATCTATTGAATCTTCATCTTTGTTCCTTTGATTCGCTGGTTCCTGCTCGTTTCGTTTCGATTGGTCCTCTTGCTGACGGTTTCCTTTATTGCTTTCATCAAACTGGCTGTCACCCTGATACTGGATATCCAACTTTTCAACCGTTATATTTTGTGTTGTAAAAACATGCCTTAGTGAATTCAAGTTTGTTTCGATGACTTCCTTGGCCGTTTTCGATGATGCAATAATGCGAGCGATCATTTCACCATTTGATTCAATTAGCTTGATCGTAAGTGTTCCTAAATGCGCAGGATTTAGCTTAAGCATCAATTGATTAGTCCCATTCGGTGACGTGCTAAATTTACTTTGCTTCATGATAGTTTGGAGTTGTTCCAAAATTTGGTCCTCAGGCAACGGCGAGCCGGAAGCTTGTCCTACATTTAAAGCATATTGTTGGATTCGATTTACCGATCCCCCATCCTTGATAGAACTAGCAACAAGCTGGTCAAATACATCTTCGTGCACTACAGCTTGTGTCAGTTTAGTATCAGTAGCATTGTTTGTTAGCCCATTTAAATCTTTTTTAGCAGTATCTTGATGACCAGAATTCTCACTAGCTGACGTACTATAAAGTACCTTTTGAATCGTTTGTCTTAGCTCAAATTTATTTTGCATGACAGTATCAACCGGATTTGTCGTATTCTTTTTATCAAGCAGTTCATTGAGTTTACTTAAAAGCATGCTTGCGCTTTGAACTTCTTTATCAGCAATCTGAACATTGAACACTTCATTCATTTGACGTTGTAATAGCTTCAAAAATTCAGATTGTTTCAGATCATCTGGTAATTGCCCTTTTTTCTCAAGCTGATACAGAGAAAGTAGTAATAGACCTATTTGTTCTTGACTGCCTGTCTCTGTTTGAGCTACTAAATATTCAAATGATTGACCTGATTGAATAAAATCCTTCAGTAATTGCTGAATTTGCGGAGGCATTTGATTCAACAAAGCTAACACATCCGGATCTTCCATCAATTTAGGATCAATAAAACCCTGATCTATTGGAATTAACTCCTGCAATTGTTCCATTGCTTGAAGTAGTTCTCCGGAATCCACCGAATTATCAGCTACAACCTCGGCTTTTACTATAGAAGGTTGGGGATCCTCTTTTTCTTTAGGAACTTTTACTTTTACGTTTTCGTTTTTATTTACTTCCCCATTCAATATTTTTGCAAATGGGTTTGTCTCATTACCGTCATTTTTCACTCTATCCATCGATTTCTTGGTAAAATCTAGCTTTTGTGTTGCTTTAGGATTAACAAATACGGCTGCGGCATTCATTTTTCTCACCTCCTTTCAAGGAAAAAAGCAGAATAAATACTATTTTCTTACCCTTCGTTATTAATTTCGGCTTTGTTCTCTTCAGCTTTTAATAAAACGGTTAATTCTGCTGCTTTTTTAGGTTCCATTTTTTCCAAAACAGCGGCTCTTGTTTCATTATTCAATTTGACTAATATTTCAATCGAATCTTTATTTGCCATAACGGATAGAATGGCAGCTGATTTTTTCGCCGACATCGTTTCGTAAACCTTCGCAAGCTCTTCCAGCTTGATTGTTGCCTCTTTTTCTTTCTCTTCCAAAGCTTTGATTTCATTCACTAATTTATCAATTTCTTCTTGCGAAGCCTTGAGATCTTTTTGCTTGCTTTCAATTTCAGCCTGCAAATTTGCAATTTCCGCTTTTTGATCTTCAATTGTAGCTTTTAAAGAAAAAACACTATCACTAACTTCTTCCTTATCTTCATCATTAGAAACGATTGATGAAATAATCGGTATATCACCGCTATACTTTTTAGCTAAGTCAAATACATTAATACCGGACATTGTCATCACAACTAAGGCTATAGCTATGGCAAAAAAGAGCGGAATCACGATCACAAACAAAAACCACTGAATTTTGCTACTTTTTTTCTCCTCATTTAGGCTTAGTTCTTCAGCTTTATTGCTCATATAAACACCTAATTTCCTCGATTCATATATTGTTGGATCGAGATCTCATCCATTAATTTATTTTCCTCTGCTTTCTCCAATTGACTATAGGCAGCCAAGGATTTTTCTTTCATTATTTCATATTTTTTTACCTCAATGTTTTTTTCAAGTAAAAGCTGTTGTTTTAATTCCATAAATTTACGAGCTTTTGCGACTTGAACTTGCCACTCCGCAATTGATTTATCAAGGAATGGCAAAAATCGTTGTAAATCCTGAATTTGTCTAATATTTAAGCCCGATGTTAATTGTTTCCCTTGTTGATCTATTAAATCTTCCTTTTGCTTAAGCAATTGATATAGTTTAGTCGCCGCTTTCTCAAATTTTTGGACAGCATCGTTGTATTCACCGATAACGACATCTTTTTCGTTTTCTTTGATTGATAATAATTTTTCGAATTTATATTTAAATGCCATATCGACTACCCCCAAAAACATGATTTAATTTTCGAATAACTGAATGAGAGTGGATATGGAATCTGATTTTCGGATGTTTTCATCTGTCTCTTGTTTTAGAAAAGAGATAATCCTTGGATAAAAGCGAATAGCTTCATCAATTTCCTTAGAGGATCCGCGTTTATAAGCACCGATATTAATTAAATCTTCTGAGTTTATATAAGTTGACAGCAAGTCTCTTAATCTTTCAGCCGCTTTTCGGTGCTCTTTTGAAACGATGTTATTCATAACACGGCTGACACTTTTTAATACATTAATAGCCGGATAATGGCCTTTATTCGCTAAGGCCCGGTCCAAAACAAGGTGACCATCTAAAATCCCGCGTACGGCGTCTGCGATGGGCTCATTCATATCGTCGCCATCAACTAATACTGTATAAAATGCCGTAATGGAGCCTTTATCATTCATACCGGTTCGTTCCAAGAGCTTTGGCAATATAGCGAATACAGAGGGTGTATACCCTTTTGTCGTCGGTGGTTCACCAATAGCAAGTCCAATCTCTCGCTGTGCCATTGCAACACGTGTTACCGAATCCATCATCATCATGACATTATAGCCCTGATCACGATAATATTCTGCGACTGCAGTAGCTGTATACGCACCCTTTAACCTCATTAGTGCCGGTTGATCAGAGGTTGCGCAGACAACAACCGATTTTTTCAAGCCCTCTTCCCCTAAATCTCGTTCAATGAACTCCCTTACTTCACGACCACGCTCACCTATTAAACCAATTACATTAATATCGGCTTCAGAATTGCGAGCGATCATTCCCATCAACGTACTTTTTCCCACACCACTACCGGCAAAGATACCAATCCTCTGTCCTTTACCGACTGTTAAGGTGCTATCGATTACTCGAATTCCTACCTCGATCTCTTCTTCGATCGGGGGCCTTTTCATCGGATTAGGAGGTGACTGGTCTGTTGGAGCTGGTGTTAATCCCTTCGGAAGCGGACTTTCGTCCATCGGTAAACCAAGCGGATCTAGAACTTTTCCGATCAGGGCAGATCCAACTTTAATTTGTAATGATTCACCTGTAGCCTCAACGAGGCAGCCCGGAGAAATATCCTGTATATCGGTATAAGGCATAAGCAAAACAAATGAATCACGAAATCCTACCACTTCAGCAGGAATAATCCGCTTTCGCTTCAAACCTACGTGGATATAGCATAAGTCCCCAATAGAGCTTTCCGGTCCGCGCGATTCTATCATTAAACCGATGACTCTTGTTACACGGCCATAGCGTTTAAAAGTATCAATTGAATCGATCATAGAGATGAGATTAGCAGTTTTCATCTTCCATCTCTCCCTCCAAAATTTGGAGTAGCTTAAGCTTTAGTTCATTTAGCTGACTATCTATACTTGCGTCGATTCTTCCAAATGACGATTCGATGATACAATCCGTTTCTTTTAGTTCATCATCAGGAAAAATATAAATTTGCGTTGTTGGGTTATTGAAATAAGCTTTAATTTCCTCTTTTTGCGATATTAAAAGACTATAATATTTAGGATGAACATGGATTTGTACATCCTGATGGTCCTTTACTTCTTTAACAACCTGCTTAACCAAATTCAGAAAAATATCCTCGTTTAATTCCAAAGTAAAACCGATAATTTTTTCTGCCGCTTTTAATCCTAGATGAAGAACGGTTGTTTCCGATTGTTCCACATTTTTTAGATAATCTTGTTTACTTAGGATTACAGTCTCTTTGGCAGTGTTGATCAGAGTTTTAAATTCGTGAACTCCTTCCTGTCTACCTACCTCAAAGCCTTCTGCATACCCATCTTGTTTGGCTGTTTCAATCCAATGCTCTTTTTCGATATCCCAATTCTGTTTTTCTACTTCTATTTGATGCATGATTTCTTGTAATTTATTTTCGGCATCTCTTAAAATTGAAATGGCCTCTTTCTCGGCATTGCGAATAATTTCGTCGGCCTTTGCTTCAATTTCCCTTAAATCAACAGTCTTCTCCTCCGCTTCTTCGCTTTGGTTGTAACTATCTTCGAAATACTGCCGTTCTCCGCTTAACGGTTTTAATTGGATGACCCTTTTTTTACCTTCTTCAGTTTGTGTGAAAGGAGATTTGATAACTCTAGACAATGATATCGTCTCCTCCTCCACGGGCAATCACGATTTCACCAGCTTCTTCTAGACGTCTGATCGTAGCAACAATCCTTGTCTGTGCTTCTTCAACATCGCGAAGACGTACAGGTCCCATAAATTCCATTTCTTCGATGAATGTTTCTGCCATCCGTTTTGACATGTTTTTAAAGACAATCTCTCTAACTTCCTCACTTGCTACTTTAAGTGCAAGCATTAAATCTCCATTTTCACAATCACGAATAACACGTTGAATCGCACGATTATCAAGTGTAACAATATCCTCGAAGACAAACATTCTCTTTTTAATCTCTTCAGCAAGCTCAGGGTCTTGAATTTCTAGTGCATCTAATATAGTCCGCTCCGTACTTCTGTCTACACCATTTAGCACTTCAACAACAGCCTCAATACCGCCAGTTTGAGTATAGTCTTGAGTTACCGTAGTAGATAGCTTTCGTTCTAAAATTTGTTCAACCTCATTAATAATTTCCGGTGACGTACTATCCATTAAAGCAATACGTTTTGCAATATCTGCCTGCATTTCCTGTGGGAGTGCAGACAGAATTTGACCGGCTTTTTCCGGGTCAAGATACGAAAGTATTAACGCAATTGTTTGTGGATGCTCGTTTTGGATAAAGTTTAATATTTGGGAAGGATCGGCCTTCCTTGCAAAATCAAATGGTTTAACTTGCAAGGAGGAAGTCAAACGGTTAATAATCGATGCCGCTTGTTCTGGTCCTAACGCTTTTTCCAAAACTGTCTTCGCATAGCCAATACCACCCTGTGAAATATACTCTTGAGCAAGGGCGATTTGATGAAATTGATCAAGAATATCCTCTTTTTGTTTTGTTTCAACTTTCTTTACACTTGAAATCTCTAATGTAAGCTTCTCAATTTCTTCCTCTGATAAGTGCTTATATACTTGTGCAGAGACTTCTGGCCCAAGAGAAATAAGGAGTATGGCAGCTTTTTGCTTTCCTGTAAGTTCTTCCGAGTTTTTAGACATAAAAGCCCCCCCTAATCTTCAGCCAACCAAGAGCGCAATAATTTCGCAAATTCATCTGGCTTTTCTTTTGCCAATTTTTCAAGCTGTTTTCTTCTTGCGCTTGCTTCCGTTTGCTGTTCCTCATTCACATCTGGAATATCGATAATTGGCCCTTCCGTAATTGGAGCCAAATCTTCGATAGCCTCTTTTTTCTTATTTCTGCGAAGGAACATAAATAAACCAATAACAACGGCTAACAATAGTAAAACACCGCCAATAATCATCGCTAAATTACTTTGAACCGTATCCATAAATGTCGGTACAGGCATTGGTTCGATGCCATTAAAGGCTTGCCAGGTCACATTTACTTTTCCATTTAGATCGGCTTCCTTATTGTCGATTGTCGTTTTAATGATGCCATTGAGCATATTTTGGATTTCCGCACCAAGTGTTTGCTTCGTTTGATCATCTAAATCCGTGCTGTCAATAGCCACTTGAATCCCAAGATCCTTCACTTTATAGGGCGATCCTTCGACAGTTTCCATAATTCTTGTTACATCATAATTTATTCTTTCTTCAATATTTTCATATTCGCCATTATTATTACCGTTTTGGGCTGGATAATTTGGGACATCATTTTGTCCAGCTCCAACTTGTCCACCTGCAGCTCCATCACCAACAAAGGATTCAGAGATTTTTTCTGCACTGATGGCAATTCCCTTCATATTCTCTTCATCTATTGGCTTTACAATATTACTTGTTGTATTGACCTTAGATGTATCAATATCTGCTGTTACTGTAACAATAACCTTATCTCTACCCATCATGAGTCCAAGCATTTGCTGAACTTGGCGTTGGATATCCCTTTCAACCTGCTTTTGGATTTCATATTGTTCTGTAAAGTTAACACCTGCATTTCCATTATTTCCGGCAAATAATTTTTTTTGATCTAGATGCTCAAAATACTGGTTTGTGATGACGATATTTTCTATAGGCAGGTTTGACACACTTTTAGAAACAAGATGGTATAGTCCCTCAATTTGTTCATCCTTAAATTTATAGCCTGGTTTTTGGTGGATGACGATTGACGCAGAAGCAGTTCCTTGCTCTTCACCGATAAAAACACTTTGCTGTGGCAGTGAAATCATTACTTCCGCATCCTGCACACCTTCAAATCTTTTGATCAGTCTTTTAAGCTCACTTTGAACAGCTGCATTTTTTCTCATCTCAAACTCTTCTTGGGTCGTACCAAATCCACCCTCACCAAATGATGAAAAATATATTTCACCGCTGTCAGGTATACCTTCAGCCGCCAATTCCACTGTTAATGTATCTACTAATTCGGATGGCACTTTAATAGTAGTACCATCGTTTGTTATTTCAGATTTTATCCCTTTTGAATCCAATGTAGCTTTTATTTGCCCGGTTTCCTGGGGAGATAAATTACTATAAAGAGGGACAAGATTAGGTTTTGATGCAAAAATTGAAACGAGAATCAAAATGACGATGAATGCGCCTACTGAACTGGCAATAATGGTTTTTTGGGTTTTCGTCCTAGCATTCCAAAAATCCATAATTTTATTTTTCAAGTTTACTAGCTTCTCGTTCATGATGGCCCCCAGCATATTCCTCTATGTTTTATTCTTTTTTTAGATTTGCATTCTCATAATTTCTTTATAGGCATCGATTACTTTGTTACGTACTTCAATCGCTGCTTGTCTTGTTACACTTGCCTTCTGTGCTGCAATCATTACATCATGAATATCCGTTATTTCACCTTTTATAAATTTATTCGTAGCAATATCAGATTGTATTTGTGACTGATTAAGTTCATTGATTGCACTCTTTAAAGCACTTGAAAATTTCTGGTGTGCTTCAGAGGGAGTGACTCTTTGAGAAATAGAATCATTACGTAAATTTGTTGGCTGATTTAATTTAAAGGGCGAAATTCGTTCCATCTAATGCTTTACCTCCTCACTACTTCCCAATTTCAAGTGCTTTCATCAACATGCTTTTCGTCGCATTAAAAGCAGTGATATTCGCTTCATATGATCTAGTTGCACTCATTAAATCTATCATTTCCTTAAGAGGATCGACATTAGGCATAGCAACATATCCATCTGCATTCGCATCTGGATGTTCAGGATTATATACATACGTAAATGGCGTCTCGTCCTCCACAACGGCTCTAACTCGAACACCTTGTCCCGGATTTTGCGACTCCTTCATTGCCTTATTTAAATAAGTATTGAATGAACCTTTAACAGGTTCAAATTCGACCATTTTTCTGCGATAGGGCTGCCACTCACCGTTTACAAAATTAGCTCTTGTTGATTCCGCATTGGCCATATTCGATGAAATGACATCCATACGAAAGCGCTGAGCCGTTAAAGCAGAGGCAGATATATTCATTCCATTAAAAACACGCAAGATTAGTTACCTCCCTTTAAAGCCTCTTTTAAAGAATTAAACTTACTATTCATCCTATCAACAAGGACATTATAGTAAATTTGGTTTTGAGCCATTTCTGCCATCTCTTTATCAATATCGACATTGTTTCCATTATGGTTATAGGACGTTGTGGCTCTAGTATTTACTTCAATATTGGAACTTCCACGCTTAAACTCAAAATGCCGAGCATCGGAACGACGTGCTTGTAATGTAGCACGATCAAATTCAGATTTAAAGCTTACTTCCTGAGCTTTATAGTTAGGCGTATCTACATTGGCAATATTATTTGAGATCGTCTTTTGTTTAAGCGATGAGTATGCCAAAGCATTTTCTAATGACTGAATAGAATCTGAAAATAGTTTCATAGTATATCTCCTCACTACATTCATTTTACTATGTAACTAAACCACAGGAATTAGGTAATTATTCCCAAGATAAAATACACTATAGAATATCATATTACAATTTACACATTATTATAAATCATTTCTATACAAATGATAACAAAAAAAACAAATTGTCGGCAAATGTCTATAAAATTAGAAAAAAAGTCCCATTTATCCTACAAAAACCACATAAAAAAAAGCTGCCCAAATTTAGTAGAAACAACCCAAATTGGACAGCTTTTATTATTAATTGGTTTTTAATTTTGAAAGTTCAATAAGGAATTTGTCATTTAATACCTTGATATATGTCCCTTTCATACCAAGAGAACGTGATTCGATTACACCCGCACTTTCTAATTTTCTTAGTGCGTTAACAATAACTGAACGTGTAATTCCTACACGGTCGGCAATTTTACTGGCAACTAGCAATCCTTCATTACCTTCCAGTTCATCAAAGATATGCTCAATTGCTTCCAACTCACTATATGATAATGAGCTGATTGCCATTTGAACAACGGCTTTACTTCTTGCCTCTTCTTCAATTTCTTCTGATTTTTCACGAAGAATTTCCATGCCTACTACTGTTGCACCATACTCTGCAAGAATTAAATCATCATCTGAAAAATTTTCCTGAATTCTTGCAAGAATTAATGTACCTAGACGTTCTCCTCCACCATTAATTGGAACGATAGTCGTTAAGCCCGCTTGAAAAATATCTCTATTTTCTACCGGAAAAGCTGTATATTCACTATCAATATCCAGATTTGCTGATGTTTCTGTTACATTAAATAAATTATTTGTGTAGTCAGTAGGAAACTGTCTTTCTTCCAACATCAATTTCATACGATCATTTTCAATTTGTTGCTTTATTGCAAATCCTAACAATTTCCCTCTTCTACTTACGACATAAACATTCGACTCAATCACATCACGTAAAGTTTCAGCCATTTCTTTAAAGTTAACTGGTTTTCCGCCAACTTTTTGCAGCATTGCGTTAATTTGTCTAGTTTTATCAAGTAACTTCATCTTAATCCTCCTAATATTGGAAAAATAATCAAATGCGCCTTGGCGTATTTGCGCCCAGAGGCTTTAACTTTATTCAGTATGAATAAAGTTATAATATATATTGACTTAAATCCTTATTTCTAGCAATTGTACTTAATTTTTCATCTACATATTCCGGCGTGATCATGACCTTTTCCAGATTGATATCCGAAGCCTCGAATGATAGATCTTCAAGCAATCGTTCAAGAATTGTATGAAGTCTTCTTGCACCAATATTATCAGTCTCCTGATTCACTTCATAGGCAATTGTTGCTATCTTACGAATAGCATCGTCAGAAAATTCAAGTTTGATACCTTCCGTTTGCAATAATGCTTCATATTGTTTTAATAAAGCATTGCTTGGCTCTGTTAAAATTCGAACAAAGTCATCAACAGAGAGACTAGTTAACTCAACACGGATTGGAAACCGACCTTGTAATTCAGGTATTAAATCAGAAGGCTTCGCCATATGAAAAGCACCCGCAGCCACGAACAAAATATGATCTGTTTTCACAGGGCCATATTTAGTCACAACCGTAGATCCTTCAACAATCGGTAGAATGTCACGTTGAACTCCTTCTCTAGATACATCTGCGGAATTTTGATTTTTACCGGCAATCTTATCAATCTCATCGATAAAAATGAGCCCCATTTGTTCGGCTTTTGAAACGGCCTCCCCTGTTACCTCATCCATATCAATTAACTTATTAGCTTCATCTTGTGTCAAAACTTTTCGTGCTTCTTTTACAGTAAGCTTGCGCTTTTTTTTCTTCTTAGGCATTAAAGAGCCGAGCGCGTCCTGCATATTCATGCCCATCTGTTCCATACCTGAACCTTGGAGTAGATCAAACATCGAAGCTTGTTGCTCTTCAACCTCAACAGTGATGATATGATCCTCTAATTCACCAAGAGCAAGTTGATGAGCCATTTGCTTTCTTCGTTGTGAAATGTTCTGGTCCTCTGATGGCTGTTGATCATAATCTTGTGTTTGATTTTGCCCACCAAATAACATTTCCAATGGATTTCGATATTGTGTTTGCTTTTGTTTTGTCGGCACTAGCAATTCAACAATTCGTTTATTGGCATTTTCCTCTGCCTTCGCACGGACACTTTGCATTTTTTCTTCTTTCACAAGACGAATCGATGTTTCAACTAGATCTCTTACCATAGATTCAACATCTCTGCCAACATAGCCTACTTCAGTAAACTTTGTAGCTTCAACCTTTATAAATGGAGCTCCAACTAGCTTCGCTAGTCTTCTTGCAATTTCCGTCTTTCCTACTCCGGTCGGTCCGATCATTAGTATATTTTTGGGGGTTATTTCATCCCGAAGTCTATCATCAAGTAGAGTTCTACGATATCGATTCCGAAGAGCAACAGCAACTGCACGTTTTGCTTTGTCTTGCCCAACGATAAATTGGTCAAGGCGTTCAACAATTTGACGCGGAGTTAAATCCTTTTTCATCCTTGATCCCTCCAACTCAAAGTTCTTCCACAATAATATTATTATTGGTGTAAACACAAATTTCACCGGCTATTTCTAAAGCGGATTTTGCAATCTCCTTAGCAGTTAAATGATCACCAGCGTATCGCTTTAATGCCCGACCGGCTGATAATGCATAGTTCCCCCCCGAACCAATGGCAAGTATGCCATCATCTGGCTCAATCACTTCACCCGTTCCAGAAATGAGCAATAAAGAATCTTCATTCATAACGATGAGCATTGCCTCTAATTGTCTTAAAACCTTGTCGCTGCGCCATTCCTTTGCAAGTTCAACTGCCGCGCGTTGCAGATTACCATTGTATTCTTCCAATCGTCCTTCGAACTTTTCAAACAATGTGAAAGCATCTGCAACAGAGCCGGCGAATCCGGCAACGACTTTCCCGTTATATAATCTACGGACCTTTCGTGCAGAATGTTTCATAATAACAGCATTTCCAAATGTAACTTGACCGTCGCCGGCCATTGCACATTTCCCGTTATGATGAATTGCAAAAATGGTTGTTGCATGAAATGATGAACTCATAAAAGACCCCCTAAGAATAAGTGGAATTCCTTCTTCTTAAATCTATGTATCAGCTAATGGTTCTTATGTATTAAGAATTTATTATTAGAAACAAACATAAGAAACAGCAGCAAATTTTTCAATTCCTTGCTGCTAAAAAAGTCCTTTTGCTGTTTAAAGGTTAAGTCCCATAAATCTTACCATACTACTATAGTAAATTGCAAACTTTTCATAAATAATTCACAAAATTCTGAATAGACCCCAATGCTCGGTCTGCATGCTTTTCATATCTTTCTTGCTTGTTTTTTATTTTTTGGGGAAGCGGTGGAAATATGCCAAAGTTAGCATTCATCGGCTGAAAGCTTTTTGCATTCGTGGCCGTTATGTAATGAGCCATACTTCCGATAGCGGTCTCTTCCGGAAAACTTACAGGAGTTTGGCCTTTAATAAGTTTCGCGGCATTTACGCCAGCGACAAGCCCCGAAGCTGCCGATTCTACATAGCCTTCGACTCCGGTCATTTGACCAGCAAAAAATATCTTATCATCTTTTTTCAACTGATAAGTCGATTTTAGCAAGTTTGGTGAGTTAATAAACGTATTCCTATGCATGACGCCGTAACGAATAATTTCAGCATTCTCCAAACCCGGTATTAGCTGAATGACTTCCTTTTGCGCCCCCCATTTTAAATGCGTTTGAAAGCCAACGATATTATATAATGTTCCGGCGGCATCGTCCTGCCTTAGCTGAACAACTGCATACGGTCTCTTTCCTGTTCTTGGGTCCTCTAAGCCAACCGGCTTTAACGGTCCAAAAAGCATAGTTTTTATTCCACGGTTGGCCATAACCTCAATCGGCATGCAGCCTTCAAAGAAAATTTCTTTTTCGAATTCTTTTAAAGGAACTGTCTCCGCATGAATAAGGGCATTATAAAAGGTATTAAATTCTTCTTCCGTCATCGGACAGTTAATATAAGCTGCTTCACCTTTATCATATCTTGACTTTAAATATGCTTTTTCCATATTAATGCTTTCTTTTTCAATGATCGGTGCAGCGGCATCGTAAAAATAAAAATACTCTTCCCCGGTTAACTGCTTAATTTCATTAGACATTGCTTCTGAAGTTAAAGGTCCGGAAGCAATGATCGCAATACCTTCCGGAATCCTTTGAACCTCTTCGTTTATGACAGTAATATTCGGATGTTTTTTTATTTTCTCCGTAACTTTAGCAGAAAATTCGTGGCGATCTACAGCTAATGCGCCACCGGCAGGAACAGCACATTCATCCGCCGAACCAATAATGATTGAATTCAAATGGCGCATTTCTTCTTTTAAGACGCCTACTGCGTTGGTTAATGTATTGGCCCTTAATGAATTACTGCAGACTAATTCAGCAAATTTATCTGTATGGTGGGCAGGTGTTTGCTTTACCGGACGCATCTCATAAAGATGAACTTTAACGCCACGGTTAGCCGCTTGCCACGCGGCTTCACTGCCAGCAAGACCCGCCCCAACTATCGTTATTAAATCCTGACTCAATGTCAAACCCTCCTATAATCAAATGCGCCTTGGCGTATTTGTGCCCAGATTTTTTCGAGCTCGCTCGAAAAACTACCACTGAAAATCTGAGGCATCCGCCGGAGGCAGCAGCTTTATTCAGTAGACTGAATAAAGCTACTATTGTTGTGGTTCTTCTTTATAATCGCAATTTGTACATTGAACCTGCATTCCTTGTTTTGATTTCTTTTCTACTAACAAGCCACTGCATTTTGGACAGGCCCGTGCAATTGGTTTATCCCATGATAAAAATTCACAGTTTGGATATGTGTCACAGCCATAAAAAATCCGTTTCTTCTTGCTTTTTCTTTCTATAATATTGCCTTCCTTACAAGTAGGGCATTTCACGCCAATTTCTTTAACAATCGCTTTTGTATTGCGGCAGTCCGGAAAATTTGAACAAGCCATAAATTTTCCAAAGCGCCCCATTTTATAAACCATCGGGCTACCACATTGTTCGCAGTCTTCTCCAGCAGGTTCATCCTTTATTTCTACTTCTTGCATTTCCTTTTCCGCAACTCTTAAACGTTTTTCAAAGCCTTGGTAAAATTCGTCGATGATCTCAACCCAATTTGTCTGCCCTTCCTCGATAAGGTCAAGACTTGTTTCCATTTTGGCCGTAAATTCAAGGTCCAAGATTTCCGGAAAAAATTCTATTATTAATTCATGAACGATGGTCCCCAACTCGGTTGGAATAAATCGTTTATTATCTAAGGCAACATAACCCCGCTTTTGAATCGTATCCAATGTTGGGGCGAAGGTAGATGGTCTACCAATTCCAAGCTCCTCTAGCGTCTTTACAAGCCTTGCCTCCGTATACCTTGGAGGAGGCTGTGTAAAATGTTGTTTTGGATCTATTTCTTTTGAGGAAACAGTCATCCCTTCCTCAATATCCGGGAGCAGTTTATCCTCATCTTTGGTATTATCATCATTACCTTCAATATAAACTTTCATGAACCCAGGGAATTTTACTTTAGAACCATTAGCTCGGAAAATCACGCCTTCATTTACAAGGTCAACAGTCATTGTATCCATAACTGCTGGAGCCATTTGACTCGCAACGAAGCGCTCCCAAATAAGGCGGTATAACCTTAGCTGATCTCTACCGAGCACCGTTTTAAGGCTGTTTGGCGTCCTTAATATTGAGGTAGGACGCACAGCCTCATGGGCATCTTGAGCATTGGCTGATTTTTTTTCAGTCTTTTTTTCGTTCTGCGCAGTATAATCCTTTCCAAATTCGGATTCTATATATTGATTGGCTTCCGTTTGGGCTGTTTCGGATATTCTCGTCGAGTCCGTTCTCATATAGGTTATGAGACCGACTGTTCCTTCCGCTCCGCCTAAGTCAATCCCTTCATAAAGCTGTTGAGCAATCATCATTGTCTTTTTGGCTCTAAAATTTAATTTCCGTGCAGCTTCTTGTTGCAAGGAAGATGTCGTAAAAGGGGCTGCTGGATTCCTTTTTCTTTCTCTCTTCTTAACGGATTGCACAATATAATCTTTACCCTTGATTCGATTTATAACATTTTTCACTTCATCTTCATTGCTTAAGTCAAGTTTTTTTCCATCCGCCCCATAAAAGCCGGCCTCGAAAGTTTCATTATTTACTTCAAATAGACCCGTGATCGACCAATATTCTTCAGGAACGAATTCTTGTATTTCCTTTTCACGGTCTATGATTAAACGCACAGCTACAGATTGTACACGGCCAGCGCTTAGTCCTTTTTTTACTTTTTTCCATAAAATTGGACTAATGTTATAGCCGACTAGGCGGTCTAATATTCTTCTCGCCTGTTGGGAATTCACTAAATCCTTATTAATGGCTCTTGGATGTTTGAACGCTTCTTTAATTGCATCCTTGGTAATTTCATTAAAGACAACACGACAGTCAGAGTTTTCATCAATATTAAGTGTATGGGCTAAGTGCCATGCAATGGCTTCCCCTTCGCGGTCAGGGTCGGCTGCTAGGTAGATTTTCTTCGCTTTTTTAGCTGCTGTTTTTAATTCTTTTAATACAGGTCCTTTACCACGAATAGTAATATACTTCGGTTCATATTGATTTTCTATGTCAACGCCAGTTTGACTTTTGGGCAAGTCACGAACATGGCCCATGGAAGCTTTAACTTTGTATTTCCGTCCAAGATAACGTTCAATTGTCTTCGCCTTTGCCGGCGATTCTACGATTACTAAATAATCCGACATATACCTATCCCTCCCTAACGAGGTAATAATAAAATCTTCATTATTATTAAATACTTTATATACTTTTGTCAAACATGATTTCTCAATTTATACATTTTAATGTATATTTTCGTTATTTTTTAATAATTATTTTTTAGATTTCTTCTATTATATCCTCTGCAGTTAAGACTAATTTAGCACCTTGTTGAATAAGGCGGTTTGTCCCATGGCTCCTAGGTTCAAATATGGAACCTGGTACTGCAAATACGTCTCTTCCTTGCTCTAGGGCTTGTTCAGCTGTTATTAACGATCCGCTTCGTTCTTTGGCTTCAATGATCACCGTTCCTTTTGATATACCGCTGATAATTCGATTTCTTAATGGGAAATGCCATTTTTCAGCTTTCCGATATGGAGGAAATTCGGATAATAATAACTGGGAGATTGCCATTTCAGAGGCTAGGCTTTGATTGCTTGTGGGATAAATTTGATGAACTCCAGAACCGAGAACGGCTATTGTATTACCTTTCTCCTTTATGGAAATTTTATGTGCTTCAGCATCGATCCCGAGCGCAAGTCCGCTAACAATTGTCCAATTATTTTTGATGAGCGGAGGGATAATCGTCTTAATTACGTCGATTCCATACGGCGAAGGATTTCTAGTACCTACTACGCTAATACAATTGCTCTTTAGTAGTGATTTCTTACCTTTTAAATATAAAACCCAAGGGGGATCATAAATCTTGCTTAAACAGGCAGGATATTCGTTATCGAAAATAGTTAAGAGGTGCACTTGTTCTTTATGAAACTGATCCAATAGTGCGTCGGTAGATGTGGAATGTAAATCTGCATAAAATAACTTTGCATTTTTTGCAGTCATTTGAAAAAGTGCAGGGAATTGATGTTCTTTTAAAGTGAAGATCAATTGAAGTGTAGAATCAAAATGAATAAATCTGTAGATTGATTTCCATCCAATACCTCTAGCGCTGTGTATATGGACTAACCGCTTTTTCATTTCTTCCATTACGTCCTCCCTCTAATTAAAAAGGGACTGTCACAAAAGTTGTGTCAGCCCCTAGTTAGTAATAAGTTTTGCGCGCTAATGTCTAGCTCCTATAGATTTTTACACTTTTCGTATAAACCTTTTTCTTTTAATACTGAGATTAAAGTTTCACCCATAACAGATGGAGTTTCAGCTACTTTAATGCCGCATTCATTCATAACTCTGATCTTTTCATCAGCAGTACCTTTACCGCCAGAAATAATCGCACCAGCATGTCCCATACGCTTTCCAGGAGGAGCTGTACGACCACCGATAAAGCCTACAACAGGTTTTGTCATGTTAGCTTTAACCCATTCTGCAGCTTCTTCTTCAGCTGTTCCACCGATTTCACCAATCATGATAACTGCTAATGTTTCTTCATCTTCATTAAATGCCTTTAAAACATCAATAAAGTTTGTGCCGTTTACTGGGTCTCCACCAATACCAACTGCTGAAGTTTGACCAACACCAGCTTGAGTTAACTGATGTACAGCCTCATAAGTTAATGTTCCAGAACGTGAAACAACACCTACATGGCCCTTTTTATGAATGTAGCCAGGCATAATACCAATTTTACACTCGTCTGCTGTAATAACGCCCGGACAGTTAGGACCTACTAAGCGTGTTTTCTTTCCTTCCATATAACGCTTAACCTTCACCATATCTAATACTGGGATATGCTCTGTAATACAGATGGCAAGATCAAGTTCTGCATCCACTGCTTCCATGATTGCATCTGCTGCAAATGGTGCTGCAACGTAAATTACGGAAGCATTAGCACCTGTGGCTTCTACTGCTTCTTGAACAGTATTAAATACAGGTACACCTTCAACCTCTGTACCACCTTTACCTGGAGATGTTCCTCCTACGATTTTTGTTCCGTATTCTAACATTTGTTGTGTATGGAAACGGGCTGTTTTACCAGTAATCCCCTGAACAATAACTTTTGTATCTTTATTTACAAATACACCCACGTCATTTTCTCCTTTCTTAATCCAGCTTTCATTAACCTACTAATGATACGATTTTTTGTGCGCCGTCAGCCATAGACTCTGCAGGAACAATATCAATATCCGACTCAGCAAGAATTTTCTTACCTAAGTCAACATTTGTTCCTTCTAACCGTACAACTAAAGGAACCGATAAACCTACTTGTTTCGCTGCTTCTACTACGCCTTCTGCAATAACGTCACACTTCATGATTCCACCAAAGATATTAACGAAAATACCTTTAACGTTTGGATCAGAAAGGATGATTTTAAATGCTTCTGTAACCTTTTCGGCAGTTGCGCCGCCACCAACATCCAAGAAGTTAGCCGGATCACCGCCATAATGCTTGATAATATCCATTGTAGACATTGCAAGACCTGCACCATTAACCATACAACCGATATTTCCATCTAATGAAATATAGCTTAAATCGTATTTAGATGCTTCAATTTCTTTTGGATCTTCTTCTTCTAAGTCACGGTATGCAAGTACATCTTTTTGACGGTAAAGTGCATTTGAGTCAAAATTTAACTTAGCATCAAGAGCCATAACTTGTCCGTCTCCAGTAACAACTAGCGGATTAATTTCAGCAATTGAACAATCTTTATCGATATATGCATTATATAAGCCCATCATAAACGCTACAGCTTTATTAACCAATTCATTTGGAATGTTGATTTGGTATGCTAGACGACGCGCTTGGAACGCTTGTAAGCCAATAGCTGGGTCAATCTCCTCTTTGAAAATCTTTTCAGGAGTAGCTGCTGCTACTTCTTCGATTTCTGTTCCACCTTCTTCAGATGCCATTAGGACAACGCGAGAAGTTGCTCGGTCTAAGACTAGGCCGACATAATATTCTTTCTTAATGTCGCAGCCCTCTTCAATTAATAAGCGTTTCACTTCTTTTCCTTCAGGGCCAGTTTGATGAGTCACAAGCGTTTTGCCTAAAATTTCGCTAGCATACTGTTTAACCTCATCTAAACTTTTTGCAACTTTAACCCCACCGGCTTTACCCCTACCGCCTGCATGGATTTGGGCTTTTACAACCCATACATTACTATCTAATGCCTGTGCTGCTTCTACAGCTTCCTCAACAGTGAAAGCAACTTTCCCATTTGGAACTGCCACCCCGTATTGTCTGAGGATTTCTTTGCCTTGATACTCGTGGATATTCATTCTCCATCCTCCAATCTCTTATGTATACAATTTAGACAAATTTGGACTACCTGTCTTATTGTATAGTAGTTTTATCCCCAGTGTCTATATTTCTACATAATTTTATAAACTCCTTTTAAAATTTTTTTGTTTACAAAAAAAGTCAGCTGGGGATAAATTTTGACAATATAATATTAATATCCATTTTATTATTCGACATCTTTCATCGATTTGTCAATTCTGTAGATAAAAGCGAAGATCTCTGCAATCGCTTGATACAATTCTTCTGGTATCGTTTCATTAATTTCAAGTTGACCAAGGAGTTCAACTAACGTCGGGTCCCCTTGGATAGGAATATTAAATTCCTTTGCCTTTTCCAATATATTATCCGCTACTTCACCCTTCCCTTTTGCAATAACCTTTGGAGCTAAATTTTTGGAAATATCATAGGAAAGTGCTACTGCTTCTTTTCTTTTCATCCTGAGATCCTGTTTCATATTTTAATATCCACTCCATTCATTGATGGTGAAAATGTGGATAGTTTTTCAGTTGTTTTTGGTTTTTTATTATTTTCATTTTCTTTCGTTGAAACAATTATGCTGGACAAATGATACTGAAGATTTTCAAGTTTATCTTTTAATAGCTGCTGAACACTTTTAATAACCGGATTTAGCTTCGGATTATCATTGTATATTCGGATATTTACAATTCTATTTTGGACATGAACATCTACTAGCATCTCTTGTAAATGCTCCAATTCTAAATAAAATAATACGCGGCAATAGTCCGGATCAATCTGACCATTCTGTTGTTTTTTCCCGATCCACTTAAATCTGACATCTGTTGAATGATTTCCAAGCAATATTGGAAGATGTATTAACAATTGCTGAAATTGTCCTTCCTGTCCGCTATTAATGAGTTGGAGTCCGGTAATTCTCGTTAATAACTGATCCATTTTATCTCTAGCATGAGGGTTAGATGTTTCCTCTAGTGCTTTCATTAATAAAGGCTTCAATGCAAGTAATTTATTTTCAGCCGTTTGTTCTTTTTCCAAAATACTAATATCGTGCTCATATTGTAATCCTATAGCTTCCACCGTTCGTTTGAACAATTGAGTTATGTCTTTTTCATTTTCTAAATGTAGACTTGGTTCCGTAAGCTGTCTTAACAATGCTTCTAACTGTTGGTGTGTATTTGTTTTTGGGTTGATTGATATAAGTGCTTCAAAGACTTTAGCTAGATTAGTCGTTATCGTTTCTTCTGTCTGTAGTGCCAACATACTATTAAGAATGGGCCCGGTTAATGGCAGTTCTTTCTGAACTGTCATTTTTATTGCTTCGAGCGCTTTGGGCATATCGCCTTTGGCCATTTCTTTTAACCACTCCGATGCAGCTTTTAGCGACTCCTTTGAGATTGGTAACTGTTCATTTAGAAATAACCGCAGCAATTGTTGATTCGCTTTCGTATCAGCGATTCCTACTTTTTTCAGAAGGGTAATAAGCTGCTCTTCTATATCTGCACTTTCCGTTTTCGATAACGTAAGGTCATCTATACTATTATTCCCCACTTTTGAAGGAACCATTTGCCCTGTAGGCAGTTTTTCGTTTTGGAAAAATGATTGCAGATTATTAAATTGAATCAATGCTACCCTCTCCTTCGCTAAATATTGATCATTATACTAATTGAAATAAATCTTTAACCGGGGCAAATGAACGCCGATGTTCCTCTATGACTCCATATTTTTCGATCGCTTGTAAATGTTGACTTGTGCCGTAACCCATATGACTTTCAAATCCATATTGCGGATATTTCTTACCCAGCTCTTTCATATAACGGTCTCTAGTTACTTTGGCAACAACTGAACTAGCCGCGATTGATATACTTTTTGCGTCACCCTTAATGATTGATTTTTGCGGAATCGAAAGCGGGAGCTCCATTGCATCGATTAGTAAATACTCAGGTGAAATTTCCAATTTCTTAATAGCACGGGTCATTGCCAGTTTTGTAGCCTGATAAATATTTAATTCATCTATTTCAATTGCCGATGCACTACCGATGCCAACACTCATAGCATTCTCTATAATATATTCATAAAATAGTTCCCGTTTTTTTTCTGATATAGCTTTTGAATCATTTATACCCGGCAGGAAAAATTTCTCTCCCAAAATCACAGCTGCACATACAACAGGACCTGCAAGGGGACCTCTTCCCACCTCATCAACACCGGCAATCCTATGTATACGTTGATGCCGTAATTCGTTTTCATAAATGGACATTTGCTCAAATTTGTCCTTTAACTTTTTTTCCTCTGCCTTGTTCTTTAACCACTTGCTATATAAAAGCTGGACGCCCTTTCGCTTATCACTTTTTACTTCCGCTAAAAATGCTTCATTGAAAAAATCTTCACTGCTCCTAAATATTTCTTCGATTTCCTTGATTGTTTTAGTCATAGTAAAACTCAAACTCACTTTCTTTTTTACTGAGTAAAGATATAACTTATATCGGCATTCCTTGAAAAAAATAAAGAAGGTGTCGAGCTCTCTTCCCGGACTAATTAACGTTCAGGAAGTGACTGACACCTTATCATTCTATATCGGATGGATGATCAAAGGTTAAACGGCCGAGTTTTCCAGAGCGTAGATCCCTTATGACAACCTCTGCGGTTTTATCATAATCAATCAGTCCTCCGCCCATCAAACAACCCCTAAATTTACCTATTTGATCAAACAACTCTACCATTTCTGTTGAAATTTCATTTAATTGATAACGTTCCTTTAGATTATCAGGATAATACTTTGTTAAAAATTTCAATGCATAAACGACAACATCTTGAAAGTCGAGGAGATTTTCTTTAATCGCACCCGTTACGGCCAGACGATATCCTACTTCCTGGTCCTCAAACTTAGGCCATAAAATACCGGGAGTATCCAGCAGTTCAAACTCTTTACCGACCTTAATCCATTGCTGACCTGTTGTAACACCCGGTCGATCTCCAGTTTTGGCAATCAGCTTATTAGCTAGTCGGTTGATTAATGTAGATTTGCCGACATTTGGAATACCAACGATTAAAGCTCGTATCGCCCTTGTATTCTTTATACCTTTAGCCCTCATTTTATCAAATTTCTCTTGAGTTAAGGCTTTACATTCGGAGATGATATTTTTCATATCATTTTTTGTCTGTGCATTAATGGCTAAACATTTATATCCTTTATTTTCGAAATATATAATCCATTCATCCGTTTTTTTAGGATCAGCCAGATCGGCTTTGTTTAATAAAACTAATCTTGGCTTTCCTGAAATAATTTCATCTATCATTGGATTTCTCGATGAATAAGGAATCCGGGCATCAACTAATTCTATTACAACATCAATTAATTTTAATTTTTCAATTACTTGTCGTTTCGCTTTTGCCATATGGCCAGGAAACCACTGAATTGTCATTCTTATTCACCTACTACTTGATGATTTGAAAATCACTTGGTGGCCAGTATACAATATTTGTCTTCCCTAATACCTTTTCCATTTCCACAGTGCCAATTATTCGACTGTCTTTACTAAAACGGCGGTTATCACCAAGAACAAATATGTGACCTTCCGGTACCTTATCCAAGCCTGTAACCTCTTCAAGTGTAAAATCATTAGTAAGAGGCCCATTTACATCCTGTTTATATTGGTCCAAATAAGGCTCCTCAATCGGCTCTCCATTAATATATAAAACGTCATCCTTGTATTCAACATGATCACCAGGTAAACCAATGACACGTTTAATATAATCTCTTTCCTCGGTAGCGTGGAATACAACAATATCAAATCTTTCAGGCTTTCCAATTTTGTAGCCGATTTTATTTACAATCATCCGATAATGATCATGTAATGTCGGCATCATGGACTCACCATCAACAACGATAGGAGCAAATAGGAAAAACCGAATTCCACCCGCTAACAGTACTGCAATGATTAGTGCTTTAATCCATTCCCATACCTCGTTCTTGCTTTGGGACATATACCGTTCCTCCAAAATACATAAAAATATGAAATCAATAAAGCTAAAGTAAGTTGGAAAAAAGGAGCTTGAATACCAAGCTCCTTCTTCATCAAATTATCGAATTTCTTTAATACGAGCTGCTTTACCACGAAGACTACGTAAGTAATAAAGTTTAGCACGGCGTACTTTACCGCGACGCATAACTTCGATCTTCGCAATTTTCGGTGTATGCAATGGGAATGTACGTTCAACACCTACACCGTAAGAGATCTTACGTACTGTAAATGTTTCGCTGATTCCACCACCACGACGCTTAATAACAACACCTTCAAACACCTGGATACGTTCGCGAGTACCCTCGACAATACTTACGTGTACACGTAATGTATCTCCAGGACGGAACGCAGGAATGTCTGCTCTTAATTGTTCTTTAGTGATGTCATGAATTAATTGTTGCATCGTTTTCACTCCTTCCACACAGATGCTCATGTAAAAAATATCTGATATTACAGCGGAACATCGTTTTCAAAACTTGAACACAAGTTCAAGCACAAGGATTAATATATCATAAACAACCGCTTGTTTCAATAGCTATTATCAATTCTTAAACTCTTTCAACCACTTTTTTTCTTCTTCCGTTAACTCTCGATTTTCTAACAAATCCGGTCTTCTTAGAAATGTTCTTCTAACTGATTCCTTACGTCTCCACTCTTCGATCTTTTTATGATCCCCAGATAATAATGTATCAGGAACCTTCATACCGTTAAAGTCGGCCGGTCTCGTGTAATGGGGATGTTCTAATAGCCCGCTGCTATAAGAATCACATGGAGCTGATTCTTCATTCCCTAAAACCCCAGGAAGAAGGCGAACAACACTGTCGATAATGACCATACTGGCTAATTCGCCACCTGTTAATACATAATCACCAATGGATAGCTCATCCGTCACTAGAAATTCACGAATCCGCTCATCATAGCCTTCATAATGCCCGCAAATAAAGATAAGATGCTCCTCCCCGGCTAATTCTTCCGCTTTCTTTTGAGTATACTTTTCTCCTTGTGGACACATGAGAATAATTCTAGGACGTTTTTCCATATCTTTTGTTAAGTGATGAACGGCATCAAAGATAGGTTGCGGTGTCAAAACCATCCCTGCTCCGCCACCATATGGATAATCATCTACCTTTTGATGCTTATTCTTAGAAAACTCACGAAAATTATGTACATGGTATGTTGCAAAATTACGCTCTTCAGCTTTTTTCAAAATCGAATGACCAAATACACCATGAAACATTTCCGGAAACAAAGTTAAAACATCGATTTTCATTTACAGTAATCCTTCCATTAAATGAACTATTACTTTTTTATTTTCCACGTCAACTTCCTTAACGACATCTTCAATATATGGTAAAAGCAAATCCTTGTCCCCAGGCCTTTTTACAACCCAGACATCGTTCGCACCTGGTGAAAGTATTTCTTTAATTGTTCCAAGCTTTTCACCATCGACTGTAAATACTTCACAGTCGATGATTTCATGGTAATAAAATTCACCTTCATCTAAATCATTAAGCTGATCTTCGCTGATTTTTAGCATTTTCCCTTTATACTTTTCAACGTCATTGATGTTATTGAACCCTGCAAATGTCAGCAGATGAAAATTTTTATGCAGCCGATGTGAGGATACTTTTACTTCGATCAAATCATTCGGCGCAACTTCTATATATAGAATGTTCCCTTTTCGAAAGCGTTCTTCAGGAAAATCAGTTGAAGAAATTACTCGAATTTCTCCTTTAATCCCTTGAGTATTTACAATTTTGCCGACATTAAAATATTTTGCCACCGAAAGACCTCCCGTCTATCTAATCTCTTCTATTATTCCATCCTTTATTACAATCGTTCGTTCCTTTGTAAGTTCTCCCCAATTGTCCCCTTCATTAATTTCCACTATTCCTTGAACTTCTGATTCTTTTAGCTCTGTGCCAACGGGCAGAATTTCTAATTGTTCCAGTTGAAATTGTAATAACTTGCACTTTTCGATTCTACTGGAGATTTCTTTATCAAATCGGGACGCATCCAGCGGGGATGCCTGCGCTTTTTTAGTTTTCTCATACTTTTTCTTTTCAAACCGAAGCTGCCCAATTTCCTTATTCAGTTGTTCAATTTGCTGTTCAAATCGAATGAATAATTCTTGTTTGCTTTTCTCAGTCAAAATTTGCTTTACAACAATATTTCTAATAATTTTCATATCTTTTCTCCTAGACGATTTAAGGTATGAAAAAAGGGAGAGGTTGATCCTCGCCCTTACATAATTTCTAGGTGTATTCTTTTACTTTCATTCGTTGCAGCAGCATAAACTACTGTCCGAATCGCTTTGGCTATACGCCCATGTTTACCAATTACTTTTCCTACGTCGTCTTTATGAACTGTTAAGCTGTATGTGACTTTTCGCTCGTCTGCCTGTTCTTTTACAACAACATCATCAGGGTAATCGACAAGTGACTTAACTATCGTTTCAATTAAATCGATCATAGTTATCACACAACTTACTTAGATTGCTTTAAGTTGTGGAATTTTTCCATGATGCCTTGAGTAGAGAATAGGTTACGTACTGTATCAGATGGTTTTGCACCATTTTGTAACCATTTTAGTGCTGCTTCTTCATTGATTTTTACTTCAGCTGGGTTAGCAACCGGATTGTATACTCCAATTTCTTCAATGAAACGTCCATCACGTGGTGAACGAGAATCAGCTACTACTACACGATAAAAAGGAGCCTTTTTTTGACCCATACGTTTTAAACGAATTTTTACTGCCATAATTAAATCTACCTCCATTATGTTTTACACATTTTTAAATACTATCAAGTTTTGATTCATTTGTAAAGTAAAATTTATTGACACCTATTAGAAATTACATAAACGGAAATTTAAATCCTTTTTTCTTGCCTTTAACGTTCATGTTGCTCATTTGCTTAAACATTTTTTTCATATCTTCAAATTGCTTAAGCAAGCGATTGACTTCTTGAACGGTTCTGCCGGAGCCTTTGGCAATTCGTTTCTTCCGGCTGGCATTAATGATCTCTGGATTTACTTTTTCTTTCTTTGTCATCGATTGAATGATCGCTTCAACATGCTTAATTTGCTTTTCGTCTACCTTCAAATCTTTTAAGCCTTTGATTTTATTAGCACCCGGCAACATGCCGATCAAATCATCTAAAGGACCCATTTTGCGAACTTGAGCCAACTGTTCTAAGAAGTCATCAAACGTAAAGCTCATTGTTCTCATTTTTTCTTCTAATTCTTTTGCTTTTTCTTGGTCAACATTAGCTTGTGCTTTTTCTATTAAGGTGAGCACATCACCCATGCCAAGTATTCTCGAAGCCATCCGTTCTGGATGAAAATCCTCCAATTGGTCTAGCTTTTCACCCATACCAACAAACTTAATTGGAATATTGGTTACTGCTTTAATGGATAAGGCAGCACCACCGCGAGTATCACCATCTAGTTTTGTCAAGATCGTGCCCGTTAAACCAAGCTGTTCATTAAAACTTTCAGCTACATTAACAGCATCCTGTCCTGTCATTGCATCAACTACAAGAAAGATTTCGTCTGGCTTCGCAAGTTCCTTAATTTGCTTTAACTCATCCATTAAGGTTTCATCGATATGAAGACGACCAGCTGTATCAATTAATACATAGTCGTGATGATCTTCTTTTGCTTTTTCGATTGCCTGCTTTGCAATTTCAACCGGGCTAACCTGATCCCCTAACGAGAAAACAGGAATGTTTAACTGCTTTCCAAGTGTTTCAAGCTGTTTAATAGCAGCAGGCCGGTAAATATCAGCAGCTACAAGTAAAGGTTTTCGATTATATTTTTTTCTTAAAAGATTTGAAAGTTTTCCAGTCGTCGTTGTTTTACCAGCACCCTGTAAACCTACCATCATGACGACGGTTGGCGGACGGTTGCTGACCGCGATTTTACTTTGGGAACCTCCCATAAGTTCGGTTAGTTCTTCTTGAACAACTTTGATGACTTGCTGGCCAGGTGTTAAGCTTTTCATTACTTCCTGACCTACAGCCCGTTCTTTCACTCGCTTGACAAAGTCTTTGACGACTTTGAAATTAACGTCTGCTTCTAACAGTGCTAAACGCACTTCGCGCATCATTTCATTAACATCGTCTTCAGTTACTTTCCCTTTGCCACGAATTCGCTGGATCGTATTTTGCAGTCGGTCGGCTAATCCTTCAAACGCCATAGCGGCCGCCTCCTAATCTAATTTCTCAAGGGCATCCATCAATTCATTAATAGCTTCCCTATCTAATTGTTGATCATTGTAACAAAGCTTTAGCTTTTGGATGATTTCTTGCCTTTCTTGAAACTTCTCAAAAAGATGTAGCTTACTTTCATAATCTTCAAGCATCGTCTCTGTACGCTTAATATTGTCATAAACAGCTTGTCTTGAGACATCATATTCCTCAGCGATTTCTCCAAGGGAAAAATCATCAAGGTAATACAATGACATATAATTCCGTTGCTTCTTTGTTAACAAGGATTGATAAAAGTCAAAAAGATAATTTACCCTCGTTGTCTTTTCGAGCATGCTCCGTGCCCTCCTTGTTAAGTGAATTCCCTTTACGGGTTTAAATATACACTGCCCCACCTGTAATGTCAAGTAAAAACACTTTATACTTCTTTATCTTCAGTTTCAGAGCCTTCCACCATTTCAGCAAACAACCCGTATACAAACTGCTCTGGATCGAATTCTTGCAGGTCTTCCATTTTTTCGCCAAGTCCCACAAATTTAACAGGAGTTTTCAATTCGTGACGAATCGCAAGAACAATACCACCTTTTGCGGTTCCATCGAGTTTTGTCAGTACAATTCCGGTTACATTCGTTGCTTCGCTAAATTGCTTTGCCTGACTCATTGCATTTTGTCCCGTTGTTGCATCTAGAACAAGTAAAACTTCGTGAGGAGCACCAGGAACCTCACGTTCAATCACACGTTTAACTTTTTCTAGCTCCTTCATCAAATTCACTTTATTTTGTAAGCGTCCTGCTGTATCACAAATTAAGATATCAACTTTCCTTGATTTCGCAGCCTGCAACGCATCAAACATAACAGCGGCTGGATCAGAGCCTTCCGATTGTTTAATGATCTCAACACCGACACGCTCTCCCCATACCTCTAATTGTTCTATAGCTCCGGCACGGAATGTATCACCTGCTGCTAGTAGTACAGATTTGCCTTCGTTTTTAAGTTTATGAGCTAATTTTCCAATCGTCGTTGTTTTACCGACACCGTTTACTCCAACAAATAGGATCACTGTTAACCCATCTGGCTGGATATTTAAACCTTCCACCTTTTCATCATTATCATCAGTGAATAATTCAACCAGTTTTTCGGAAATGACAGCCTGAACGTCCTTCGGATCTTGGATATTTCGTTTTTTAACTTCGGTTTTGAGAACGTCTATTAAATCCATTACTGTTGTAACGCCGACATCAGCGCTGATTAAAATTTCTTCTAGTTCCTCGAAGAACTCCTCATCTACTTTGCGATAGCGTGAAACGAGGTCATTCACTTTTTCGGAAAAAGAATTTCTTGTTTTTGACAAACCATCCCTAAATTTTTCTGTTACTACATCTGTTTTTTGAGAAATCTTTTCTTTTAATTTTTTAAAAAAGCTCAAAATGTAGCCTCCTTTTTGTTAACCTTCTATTAACTGCTTTGATTCTTCAAGACGTACGGATACGAGCTTGGATATGCCGGATTCCTGCATGGTAACTCCGTAAAGCACATCTGCTTCCTCCATTGTACCTTTTCTATGGGTAATGACGATAAATTGAGTTTCCTTGCTGAACTGCTTTAAATAAGCAGCAAAACGGGAAACGTTGGCATCATCAAGGGCTGCTTCAACCTCATCCAAAACACAAAACGGAACCGGCCGTACCCTTAGGATGGCAAATAATAGGGCGATCGCTGTTAACGCACGTTCCCCACCAGATAATAGTCCCAAATTTTGAAGCTTTTTACCAGGTGGCTGGGCAACGATATCGACGCCTGTGTTAAGTAAGTCTTCCGGAGCAGTAAGCACGAGATCAGCTCGCCCACCACCAAAAAGCTCTTTAAACACTTGCTCAAATTCTGCTTTTATACTAAAGAAGGAGTGTTCAAAACGTTTCCTCATTTCCTCATCCATTTCATCGATGATTTGATGCAGCGTATTTTTCGCTTCCATTAAATCATTTTTCTGCTCAGTTAAGAATTGATAACGTTCTGATACTCGTTCATATTCTTCGATTGCACCAAGATTAACGGTCCCTAATTCTTCTATTTCCATTTTAATTAATTTTACTTTTCGTTTAGCCTCGTCAATATCCAATGTTAGTGGATACTTTTCCTTGGCAGCATCAAAGGAAAGCATATACTCCTCACGCAAATGAGTTAAACGATTTTCTAACTCCACGTCAAGCCTATTTATTTTGACTTCTTCTTCCTTTGTCGCATCAACCATTTGCCTATGTTGCCGTCTTAATTCTTTATTTTCCCGGGATAAATCCTCCAGTTTCAATTGCTGCTCAAGTCTTTCTTCCCTACGGCTCGTAATAAGTGTAAGTGTTCTGTCTTTTTCCTTTGCTTTTTGAATAATTAGTTCATCAAGCTTTCCTTCGCCTGAAACATTGGTACTCATTTTATCATTTAAAAACTCCAAGTCCGATGTCACGAGTTTTAATTGATTCATCGTTATTGTTTTTTCGTCATGAAGTCGATTTACTTGCTCTTGCTGGTTTTTAACTAATTGTCCTTTTTCAGCGGCTAACACTTTTAATTCCGTTACTTTTTGCTGTAATGCTTCTTTAGATGTTTGTTGATTTTTCTTTTGACTGGCAAGGATCGTCATTTGTTCATCAATGGATGTAATTTTATCCTCTAATCTAGCAAGGTTTTCGATTACTTCATCCAGTTTTTTATTGGCACTTTCCTTTTCTTTATTAAATCCTTCTATTTCAAGGTCATAAAGCTTGAGGCGTTCATTGATATTTTTCTCTTCTATTTCTAACTCTCTTATATCGCCCTTAATTTGATGTTCTTCAATACGAAAAGTTTCACCAATTTCTTTTAAGTGTGCCAGCTGATTTTCATTTTCATGAATTTCTTCTTTTAATACTTTTACCTGTTGTTCTAGGATTTCTGTTTTCCGTTCCATATCAGGTAATTTGCTAACTAAATCTTCCAACTCTCTTTGACGGGTAAATAATGAAGTTGTTTTTTGTTTAATCGACCCACCTGTCATTGAGCCACCGGGATTTACTACATCACCCTCAAGAGTTACAATGCGATAGCGATGATTTATTAATCGCGCCAGATCATTGGCACCTTTTAAGTCAACAGTAATCATAACGGTTCCTAATAAGTTCTCAATAACATTATTATATTTGCTATCATAGGTAACCAAAGAAGAGGCTATACCAATAAATGCCGGATGTTGTTCAAGCATCGATGTTTGAGTAAAGGGCAGAGTTTTCCCCTTTATAACACTTAATGGTAAAAATGTAGCCCGGCCATGATGATGTTTCTTTAGAAAAGCTATTGCTTCCCGGGCATGATTTTCATGATCAACAACCACATGCTGCATGGCGCTGCCAAGTGCTATTTCGATTGCTGTTTCATATTGCTTTTCAACATGAATTAATTCAGCAACAGCCCCGAGGATACCAGGCAGTTTGGCTTTTAACACTTCTTTAACACCTTGAAAAAAACCTGAATAGTCTTCCTGCATCTCCTCAAGCATTTCTTTTCTTGATCTAAATTTTTGTAAATATTGATAGGCTTGGTAAAGCTGCGTTTCTTTTTTGTGGTATTCATCCCGCTGTTTTTCTAATTGAAGCTCCAACTGTTTATATTTTAAAACTTGAGCTTGAAGTTCCTCTTGTTTTCGCTTAGCATTGGCACGTAAATCCGATTTTTTATCTTCTAATTTTTTTCTTAGTAGCAAGTATTTCTCGTTATCCTGGTCGAGTCTCCCTTTCTTGCCATCCAATTGCTTTAGCTGGTCATCCAAGTGACTTTTTTCATTTTTTAAGGAAGCTTGGTTGTTTAATAAATCGATGTAATCGCTTTTTAAATTTTCAAGCTCGCCTTCAATATCATGGCTTACTGCCAAAAGCTGTTCCTCACAGCTCTCTAAGTCTTTTTTTAGAATTTGAAGTTCAGATTGATATTGAGCTAAGACTATCGTTTGAATAGATATTTGTGATTCATAGTCTGCTGTTTTCATCTTTAAATCTTCGATTGATTGTTCAAGTTGGGAACGATTTTGAGTGGCATTTTTTTTCCGCTCTTTTAGAACCTCCCTTTGCCCCTCCAGTTTTTCTAATTCATTACTGGATAAAAGCAATACTTCTTGAAGCTCGGTGATCGAATCATCGAGCACTAGAATGTTTTCACGAAGGGCTTCCATGTCGGCCTCTTGTTTTTGCACCTTCGCTAAAAGCTCGATTTCAACATCCTTATGCTCCTCAAATTGCTTTGATAGAAACTCCCATTTTCCGTGTAATTCTTCTATTTCATAAACGGTCAATGCGACTTCCGTTTTTTCAAGCTCCTCTTTCTTATCCAAGTAATCCTTGGCAATCGAGGATTGTACCTTTAACGGTTCTACCTGGCCCTCTATTTCATGGAGAATATCGTCAACCCTGTTTAAATTATCCTGTGTTTCAAATAATTTAATCTCGGCTTTTTTCTTTCTCGTTTTGTATTTTAAGACCCCAGCAGCCTCCTCAAAAATGGTACGCCTATCTTCTGATTTGCTGCTGAGGATTTCCTCAACCTTTCCTTGGCTGATGATTGAAAAAGCTTCACGGCCTAACCCAGAATCCATAAATAAATCAACAATATCCTTTAGGCGGCATGATTGTTTATTTATATAAAATTCACTCTCACCGGAGCGGTATACCCGTCTTGTTACACTCACTTCATGGTAATCAATTGGTAAAAATTGATCATCATTTTCAAGGGTTAAGGTCACCTCGGCAACATTAAGAGGCTTTCTTGTATCACTGCCCGCAAAAATGATATCCTCCATTTTTGAACCTCTTAATGACTTAACAGATTGTTCCCCTAAAACCCAACGGATAGCATCAGTTATGTTGCTTTTTCCACTGCCATTCGGTCCTACGACAGCTGTTACACCTGGAACAAAATCAACTGAAGTTCGATCAGCAAATGCTTTGAAACCAACTATTTCTAAACGCTTTAAATGCATGTATTGTTCCTCCCTATAAAAGAAAAGGCGCACTAGTAAAGATCAATTAATCCACCACTTATGGAAGTGGGTGACCTCTACTGAACAAAGTTAAACTCAAGCATACTGGTTCCAAGTCTTTCACCAAACGGATAAAAAACTAAGTAACAGTACGTTTGAGTTTATTTTAGTTTCTTTCTTTTTTTAATTCATCAAGCGCTTCTTTTGCAGCTTTTTGCTCTGCTTCTTTTTTCGATTTACCTACTCCAGTACCAAGAATTTCACCATTTAAGGCTACACGCGAAACAAACTCACGATTGTGTGCAGGACCTTTTTCTTGGATGATTAAATATTCAAGGGAACCTTGTCCGTTTCTTTGAACGATTTCTTGAAGTTGGCTTTTATAATCCATCACGTGGGAAAAAACACCTTCCGAAATTTTCGGATAAATGACTTTTTGAAGGAACTCAATCACTTTATCTAACCCTTGGTCAAGATACAGCGCTCCGATAAATGATTCAAACACATCAGCGAGTAACGCTGGTCTTGCCCTTCCGCCTGTCAGTTCTTCCCCTTTTCCTAATAACACATACTCTCCGAAGGAAAGTTGATGAGCAAAATTCACTAAAGATGGTTCACAAACGATTGCGGCTCTCAGTTTAGTTAAATCCCCTTCACTCATTGAGGGATAGTTATTAAATAAATAATGGGACACTGTTAGTTCCAAAACGGCATCTCCAAGAAACTCCAATCTTTCATTATCTTCTGATGATTTAATACGGTGTTCATTAACATAAGAGGAATGTGTAAAAGCTTGAACTAATAGATGCTCATTCTCAAATTGGATGTTGAGCAAATCCTGCAGCTCTTGAAACTTTAGTTTTTGCTTAATCCCTATTTTCTTCTCTCTTTTTTTTATTGGCTTTGTCATAAAAACCTCCAGAAACAAACTGCAATATATATATCAAATGCGCCTTGGCGTATTTGCGCCCAGATTTTTTCGAGCTTGCTCGAAAAACTACCTCTGAAAATCTGAGGCATCCGCCGGAGGCTTTAACTTTATTCTGCAGAATAAAGTTAAAAAGTTGGAGAAAGCCCCGTGATATCCACGGGACTCTTATTATTTTGCTAATGCGTTTATGTAGTTAACAGCATCTCCAACAGTAGAAATTTTCTCTGCATCCTCATCAGAGATTTCCATATCGAATTCATCTTCTAATTCCATAACTAATTCAACTACATCAAGGGAATCTGCTCCTAGATCTTCTTTAAAAGAAGCTTCTAATTTAACATCTGCTTCCTCAACACCTAAACGATCTACGATAATTTTTGTTACACGCTCTAAAACATCTGCCATTGTTCGTTCACCTCCCCTCAAGGTATTATATTAAATTATGACCAAAAAAACTAGAGCTCTGAACACTTATTTAAAATTTCATGAGAATATCCGTCCAGCTACAGCGCCCAGCGACTAATGGACTTCCGCTTTTGTATTTACATCACCATGCCACCATCAACGTGGATTGTTTGCCCTGTAATGTAGCTGCTCTCATCAGCTGCTAAGAAACGTACTACATTGGCAATATCAGATGGGCTACCAAACTTGGCTAGCGGGATTTGCTTTAACATTTCATTTTTAATATCTTCAGGAAGTTCATCTGTCATATCCGTCGTAATGAAGCCAGGTGCAATCGCATTAACTGTAATGTGGCGGCTTGCCAGCTCCTTCGCTGTTGTCTTCGTTAAACCGATGACACCGGCCTTAGCAGCAACATAGTTCGCCTGCCCTGGGTTACCACAAACACCGACGATGGAAGCAATATTAATAATACGTCCTTTTCTTTGCTTCATCATTTGGCGTGTTACAGCCTTAGTACAAATAAATACACCTTTTAGATTTGTATTAATGACAGCATCCCATTCTTCTTCCTTCATTCTCATTAATAAATTATCTCTTGTAATTCCTGCATTGTTGACAAGGATGTCTAATGCACCAAATTGTGATATTACTTCTTTAACCATTGCCTCAACAGATTCAGTATTTGATACATTAGCTTGAATGGCAAAAGCTTCTCCACCAGCAGCTTTTATTTGATCTACAACTTCATTCGCTTTAGCTTCACTGCCTGAATAGTTAACCGCAACCTTTGCTCCAGCTTCTGCCAATTCAATTGCAATTTCTCTTCCAATTCCTCGTGAAGCGCCTGTAACAAGTGCAACCTTTCCCGTTAACATTATGCGTCCCCCTTAAGTTTATTTACCACATCAAGTAATGTTTCTTGGTCTGAAATCGCATATGCATTTACTCTGCGGTTTACTTTTTTAACCAATCCTGACAATACTTTACCTGGTCCAATTTCAATAAATGTATCCACACCTAAATCAAGCATCGTTTCTACTGACTTTTCCCAACGAACTGGTGAATATAGCTGTTGGATCAATTTCTCCTTAATATCTTCACTTTCCGTCATAGCTTGAGCTGTTACATTCGCAATCACCGGAATTTCTGCATTACGAATTTCAATTTCATTTAGAACAGCTCCAAACTTCTCGGCAGCAGGCTTCATTAAGATAGAATGAAAAGGACCACTTACAACTAATGGAATGACTTTTTTGGCTCCACGCTCTTTTGCTAACTGTGACGCGTCCTCGACACCTTTTTTGGTACCTGATATAACAATTTGGCCTGGGCAATTTAGATTAGCTAATTGGACGGTGTCGCCTCCCGCTGTTACTTCCTCTGTAACAGCCTGCAGCTCACCTTCATCCATGCCTAAAATAGCAGCCATTGTTCCTACACCTGCCGGAACAGCCTCTTCCATATATTCACCGCGTTTTCTTACAGCATATACTGCATCTTCAAAGCTAATCGCTCCAGCAGCAACTAAGGCGGTATATTCACCTAAACTGTGTCCTGCCGTAAAATCCGCTTTAATGCCATGCTCTTTCAATAATTCTAAAACAGCGATGCTCGTCGTTAGTAAAGCTGGTTGTGCATTTTCAGTTAAGGTCAGCGTCTCGCTCGGACCATTAAAAATAATATCAGATAATGAAAATCCAAGTCTTTCATCGGCTTTTTGAAACACTTTAGCTGATTTTTCTGATTCATTAGCTAATGATTGCCCCATTCCTACTGTTTGTGAACCTTGACCTGGAAAAATAAAAGCGATTTTACCCACTTTTTCTCCTCCTTTATTTTGACTGTATTGTTGTTTCAATCGTTTGGATGACTTGTTTTTCCACCATATCTTTTGCTTGTCTAATCGCATTTAAAATCGCTGTTTGATCAGACGATCCATGTGCTTTAATAACTGGTGCCTTTAAGCCGAACAAACCTGCTCCACCGTACTCCGAGTAGTCCAGTTTATTTTTTAAATTACGGAGCTGAGGCTTAATGACGCCCGTGGCAAGCTTTGTTTTTAAACTGCTTGTTAGTTCTGTTTTTAGCATCGAAAATATCGCCAGGGCGGTCCCTTCAATTGATTTTAAAGCAATGTTACCGGAAAAGCCGTCAGTCACAACAACATCGGCAACGCCTTCGAGTAAATCTCTGGCTTCAACATTACCTACAAAATTGATTGGAGCATCCTGTAATAGAGGAAAGGCATGTTTGGTTAAGTCATTCCCTTTTTTCTCCTCTGTCCCTACATTGAGAAGTCCCACTCTTGGATTATTGATTTTCCGAACCTTTTCAGCATAGACAGAACCCATAATAGCAAACTGAAGCAAATGTTCCGGTCTGGCATCAGCATTCGCGCCAACATCCAAAAATACAAAACCTTGACCATCAATCGTTGGTAAGGTCGGGGATAGCGCCGGACGGTCAATTCCTTCAATCCTGCCGACAACGAATAAGCCTGCGGCCATTAACGCACCTGTATTCCCTGCCGATATACAGGCATCAGCACGCCCCTCTTTGACTTCATTTGCCATTAAAACCATTGAAGCTGTTTTTTTTCGACGAACGGCACGCACAGGTTCATCTGTTGCTTCAATTACTTCATCAGTATGTATAATCGATACTTTCTCAGAACTTACTAAATACTTTTTAATTTTCTCTTCATTTCCGACTAAAGTAAACTCAAGAAAAGGAAATGCTGTTACTGCTTCATTTACACCTTTAATGATTTGTTCTGGGGCGTGATCCCCGCCCATCGCATCAATGGCTATTCTCATTCATTGGACCTGCCTTTATTAATTTTATTCGTACGATACATTTCAAATTCACCTATGAAAGCAAGCTCTTGTCCAACGTAGCATTGTACTAAAACTATCGTTCTATGTCTTTCTTCATCATTGGAAATAACTTTAGCCTTGGCAATTACCCGTTCATTCTCCTTAACTTGACGGGTAAATTTCACATTTGCTTTAGCCGTTAATGCCAATTCATCGTCGATTAATGCAACTGCTAATGAGTTAGCTTGCGCAAAAAGATGGTGTCCTCGCGCAATTCGCTTCTTTGTAAAAACGTGTTCACTTTTTACATCGAAAATGGAAATTGCACTGTTATCCATCTCTAAATCAACAATTTCACCGATAATTTCTTCAATTTGCAACGACTTTACTTCCTCATCCAGCTTACTCTTTGCTACATCTTTAATTCTTTCGCGAAGTTCTGGAATCGATAATTCAAGCCGATCTAAGCGAATCGTCTGAATGCTGACATTGAATTTTTTTGAAAGCTCATCATCAGTGATAAATGGCGTTTGATCTATTGTGGATTTTAATAATTGCTGCCGCTCTTTTTTAGATAGTCGCACTGATTTCACCTTCCGATACTAAGACTAGGTACTAATAGTAGTATAGGGATTTCCAGCCACGCTTGCAAGTTTTAATTTCCTTCTAATCTAGTTTTTCGCCATTAAGAATACCAGTTCCTTCTAAAAAAGAGAGCAACATACGAAAATCATCACTTTTCCAAAAGGCAGTTGATGAAATAAGTTTAGCTGCATCATTTCTCGCAACTTCTAATACTTTAAAATCATGGACCATATCCGCAACCTTGAATTGTGGCAAACCACTTTGTTTTTTTCCGAAGAAGTCTCCTGGTCCCCGGAGTTCCAAGTCTTTTTGCGAGAGCTTGAACCCATCATTTGTTTCCGTCATGATCGTCATGCGCTCTTTACCGACATCCGATTTCGGATCAGCAATTAATATACAATACGATTGGTCGCTGCCCCGTCCTACACGCCCGCGTAATTGATGAAGCTGTGATAATCCAAATCTTTCTGCATCGTAAATGACCATAACCGTTGCGTTTGGAACATTTACACCAACTTCTACTACGGTCGTTGAGACGAGTATTTGATATTCATTATTGCTAAATTTCTTCATAACATCCTCTTTTTCTGTAGCATGAAGTCTACCATGCATTAGACCAACCTTAATCTCCTTCGGAAAATATTGATTAAGCATACTATGGACATCTATCGCATTCTGGACGTCCAGTTTTTCTGATTCTTCAATTAAGGGACAAATCACATAAGCCTGTCGACCTTTTGCGATTTCTTTAGATACAAATTTTAAAACGCGGTCAAGCATTTTATCCTTGACCCAATAGGTTTCTATTTGTTTACGTCCTGCAGGCATTTCATCAATAACCGAAACATCCATATCCCCAAAAACAGTAATGGCCAACGTCCGTGGAATGGGAGTTGCCGTCATAAATAAGACATCAGGGCTTTCGCCTTTTTCTCGTAAAATACGCCTTTGCTCAACACCGAAGCGATGCTGTTCATCAGTAATGACTAGTCCTAATTTATTAAAATTAACTTCATCTTGAATTAAGGCATGTGTACCAATCAAGATATCAATTTGACCGTTCTTTAATTGTTCCAAAATTCCCTGTCTCTTTTTTCCTTTTACAGAACTTGTTAAAAGAGCAGTTTTTATTTTCTGCGGCTCTAAAATCGAAGAAAGTGAGGCAGCATGCTGCTCGGCCAGTATTTCTGTTGGTACCATTAAGGCCCCTTGGAATCCTGCACATTTTGACGCATATAAAGCAATGGCAGCAACTACTGTTTTTCCAGAACCGACATCCCCCTGCAATAACCGATTCATCCGATATGGGGAGGACAGATCATTAAGAATCTCATCAACTACTCTTTTTTGGGCATTGGTTAATGGAAACGGCAAAGAGTTTATAAATTGGTTCACTGTTCCTATTGAAAATTCATGTGCAACACCACCACTTTGTTCTCTTTCAAATTTTCGTAATGCCTGCATTTTTAATTGAAAAAGCAAAAACTCTTCATACACTAGCCTTCTTCTTGCTTGTTTTAAATGCTCGGGGCTGGTAGGACAGTGGATTTGAAAGATTGCTTCTTTTTTAGAAAGTAGTTTATATCTTTTTAAAATGGATGAAGGCAGCGGATCATCAATATATTCTCCATATTGATGTAAACCAAGTGATAGTAGACGCTGCATCCCTTTTACGGTGATTTTGCCTCTAACAGAGTACACTGGTTCAAATTGTTGTTTTCTTATAACTGAGCCTTTTTTCAAAACATTGCCCGTAATCGTTTGTCGATGTTGGTCCCATTTTCCCGTTATTGTTACTGTATCGCCAATTGTAATTTGTTTTTTCAGATAGGGCTGATTAAAAAAGACGACTGAAATTAATAATTGATTAACAAAAACTCTAATTAAGAGACGGGATTTTTTTCGTCCATAAAACGTCAAAGAAGGCTCGCTATGAACCTTCCCTTCTACTGTTATTCTCTCATCATGTTTGATATCACCTAAATTGCGAATTCGGTAATCTTCATATCTATAAGGAAAGTATTCCAAAAGCTGAACAATAGTGTAGATCCCCAACTCATTTAATGAAAGAGCTGTTTCCTCGCCGATTCCCTTGATCTCAATGATTCCCTTACTTAAAATATTCACTTGCTACTGCTCCCTTTATTTTACAGTAAAAAGGCTCATTCTTTTACGGATCGAACGAGCCTTGTTATATTAATTAAAATTATTCAACAGCAAAGATGAATGGGTATAAAGGCTGTTCCCCATTATGCGTTTCAACTTCTATATCAGGAAAGTTTTCTTCAAGAAATTGATCAAGCTCTGAAAGATCGCTGTCATTAGCATCTTCACCTTGAAGAATCGTAATAATTTCATCGTCTTCTGAGATCATGTTTTCCAGTAAAGCGATGGCAGCCTTATTTTTATCTTGATCAGTTACTACAATCTTCCCATCCAAAATTCCCATGAAATGATCTTTTTTGATTTCTAAACCATCGATGACCGTATCTCTGACAGCATAGGTTATTTGCCCGGTTTTTACTTTATCAAGGGCATTTGTCATTGCTTTTTCATTTTCAGAAGCCGTAACTGCTGGATTAAATGCAAGAAGTGAAGTCATACCCTGAGGTACTGTTTTAGAAGGAATAACAATAACCTCTTGGTTGACGACAGTTGCAGCTTGTGTGGCGGCCATAATAATATTCTTATTATTTGGCAAAACAATAACCTTTTCAGCATGAACATTATTAATGGCTTGGACAATATCCTCTGTACTTGGGTTCATCGTTTGTCCGCCTTCAATGACGGCTTGGGCCCCTAAGCTTTTTAATAATTCAGCAATACCGCGCCCCATTGCAACGGCAACAATCCCATATTCGCTCTTTTTCTGTGGGGCTTTATTTTCAGAGGTTGTCACATGTTGATCAGCCTCCAAGATTGATGAATGCTGTTCCCTCATATTTTCAATCTTAATTTTAATCAGACCCCCAAAGTTTTGGGCGTAATTCAATACGTTTCCGGGATGCTCAGCATGAATATGTACTTTTACTATTTCTTCATCGGATACAACAAGTAATGAGTCACCATAATGGCTCAAGGTTTGACGAAAATCATCCTCTGAAAATGGATTATTCTTTAATTTATCTTCTTCAAACTTGACCATAAACTCGGTACAATAACCAAATTCAATATCCTCTGTAAGCAGATGACTTTGTACAGATTTATGATGCTCGGCATTTACAAGCTCTGTCATTGAAGGCTGCGCTTCCGAAACCTCAGGTAGTTCCTCCCCCTTTAACACCGCTAAAAAGCCTTCATAAATGGTAACAAGACCTTGACCACCACTATCAACTACCCCCACTTCCTTTAATACAGGGAGCAAGTCAGGGGTGCGATCTAAAGAGGCCTTTGCTTCCTTTAATACCTCTTCCATTACTTGAACGATATCATTATTCTTTTTTGCAACTTGTATTGCCTTTTTACTTGCATCCTTTGCCACTGTCAAGATCGTACCTTCAACAGGCTTCATAACTGCCTTATAGGCTGTCAGTACTCCTGCCTCAAATGCAGCAGCAAATTCAAAGCTATTTATCGTTTCCTTCGTTTCAATAGACTTCGCAAATCCACGGAATAATTGTGATAAAATAACACCTGAATTTCCGCGTGCACCCATTAATAAGCCCTTTGAAAAAGCTGATGCTACTCTTCCAACATGGTTCATCGTTTGCTGTTTTACTTCATTTGCTCCGGAGGTGATTGATAAATTCATATTTGTACCTGTGTCACCATCCGGTACAGGGAACACGTTTAATGCATCAACCATTTTCGCATTTTTTGATAAATTATTGGCACCTGCAAGCACCATCCCGGCAAACTTTATTCCGTCTAATTGTTGCATCGTCACTAAATTTCCTCCCTTACCATCCTATCTGCTATGGATTCGTTACCCTTACACCTTGAACAAATATATTGATTGAATCCACAGCTAGGCCTAATGTCTGGTTAAGCGTGTATCTTACTTTTGTTTGCACATTGTGCGCTACCTCTGAGATTTTTGTTCCATAGCTGACAATAATGAACATATCTATATGAATTTCATCATTTTCATGGCGAACCTGGATTCCCTTTTTAAAATTTTCTTTCCGTAGAATTTCGGAAATTCCATCTTTTAATTGGTTTTTAGAAGCCATTCCTACAATTCCATAGCAATCTACTGCTGCGCCTCCAGCAATTGTTGCGATAACCTCATTGGATATTTCAATTTGACCATAATCAGTTTTCATTTCAATGGACATAATAATAATCCCCCTTTTAATCAACCTAATCAAATGCGCCTTGGCGTATTTGCGCCCAGCGGATATTTTCGAGCTGGCATGCTCGAAAAACTACCTCTGAAAATCGCAAGACTCGCCGGAGGCTTTAACGCCATTTTACTATAATTTAACTTATATTAAAAGTGTCACCAAATCATTACGAAGACTGTCAAGTAAATTTTCTTGAACCTTATTTCAATCCATTATTGCTTTATCCATTTGTTTGTGATAAAGTAATTAAGTGTTTCTAACTGAAAATGTATTTTTTTTGTAGCTAGAGGAGGGAATTTAAATGAAACAATGTGCAATTACTGGAAGAAAAACTCGTTCAGGTAACCACCGTTCACATGCGATGAACGCTAATAAACGTACATTTGGTGCGAACTTACAAAAAGTACGCATTTTAGTTGATGGCAAACCACAACGTGTATGGGTGTCTGCTCGTGCTCTTAAATCAGGCAAAGTAGAACGTGTTTAAGCTCCAACACCTTGATCAAGTGCTGGAACTTGAGGTCAAAAAGAAAAAGCACCTTGTATGAGGTGCTTTTTTAATCTTTTTTAAATGCCCCAATTATCGCTCTTACGAATCCACCCAAAAATCTAGGTAATTTAATCGTATAGAATTTCATAATTTCCCTCCTCAAAGCGATTTACCTTTTCCATATTTCATTGCCACTTCAATCTCGTTTTCAATATATTCATAGGAAGTAAAAATGTACCTAAAGATTTATATATAATAGCCACTTACTTATTCCTTATCATATGCTTAAGCAGTTGGCTTGAGAACTAAGGAAATTAAAAAAGGAAGCGAGAGAGATGTCCTCCTGCTTCCTAGCCACGAATGGCTTCGATTGCTTTTTTGCGATCTTCCTTATTGAATACAGCTGAACCTGCAACAAGAACATTTGCACCTGCTTCTATACAAAGTTTCGCAGTTTCAGAATTAACACCGCCATCAACTTCGATCTCAATGTCCAACCCACGTTCATGAATCATGTCCGCTACAGTTTTTATTTTTGGTAAAACTGAATGAATAAATTTTTGACCGCCAAACCCCGGGTTGACCGTCATAAACAAGACCATATCAATGTCATCAAGGATATGTTCAATCATATTAACGGGTGTGGCCGGATTAAGGACAACCCCCGCTTTTACACCATTATCCTTAATTAAATGTAGTGTTCTATGCAAATGTTTGCACGCTTCGACATGAACAGTTATTATATCTGCCCCGGCTTTCGCAAACTCCGGAATATATAAATCCGGGTTTTCGATCATTAAATGAACATCAAGAGGCAGTTTCGTTGTTGGTCTTATCGCATTGACAATGAGTGGCCCTATTGTTATGTTTGGAACAAAATGCCCATCCATTACATCGACATGGATATAGTCTGCTCCCCCATTCTCAACATCTTTAATTTCCTCTCCCAACTTAGCAAAGTCTGCTGATAAAATTGATGGTGCGATTTTTATCATTTTTAATACCTCGGCTTTCTTTCTTTAATTTCATCTATAAACTCTACATAATGCTGATAGCGGTAGGGTGGAATTTCATTCTGCTCGACTCCTGCTTTAATAGCACATTTTGGCTCTGATAAATGTAAGCACCCTCTAAACTTACAATCATGGGATCTTTCTCTCATTTCCGGGAAACAATGAGCTAGTTCATCGGCTTCTATGTCAATAAAATCCAACGAACTAAACCCAGGGGTATCAGCCACCAGCCCACCTTCAAATTGGATTAATTCAACATGTCTTGTTGTATGTTTTCCACGTCCCAAATGGTTGGATATTTCATTTGTCTTTAATGACAATTCAGGTAATAATGCATTTAATAATGAAGATTTACCAACACCGGATTGCCCGGCAAATACAGATATTCGATCCCTTAAATAAGGGCGCAATTTCTCGATCCCATCCATTGTCTTTGATGAGGTGAAGATAACATCATACCCAATTTGTTTATAGTCACTTACATACTGATTGATCTTTTCCAAGCTTTCATTATCTAATAAATCCATCTTAGTAATACAAATAACAGGGGTAATATGATTTGATTCTATTAGCACTAAAAAACGATCAAGAAGAACTGGGCTAAAATTCGGTTCAACAGCCGAAAACACAAGAATAGCTTGGTCGACGTTTGAAATAGGCGGCCGAACAAGTTCGTTTTTTCTTTCCTTAATGTCCATGATATAGCCTTCATTTTCATTTTCAGCTTCAAACACAACGTAATCACCAACAAGCGGCGTAATTCCATTCTTTCTAAAGACGCCCCTTCCGCGACATTGAGTAATACCTTCATCATGGATGACATAATAGAATCCACTTAGTGCTTTAATTATTTTTCCCTCTGCCATGTGTACCTCCAAAATTAAAATTTATTTCTTACGATTAAGGAACAGAATCATAACTAATTTCACCACTGTCTAGTAAATTTCCATTAACCAATATTTTATATGACGCTTTCCCGTTATAAGGAATGACCAATTTTATCGGAATTTCCGTTGTCTCTTTGATTTTAATCACATCAGGTTTTCCCATCATTTCGTGTTCCATATCGTCTATGTAGACTTCTACGATTTCCTCTATTAATTCATCGTCGCTATAAAATGGAATTATCTTTGTAAACTCATAGACTTTGGGCTCTGGACCCTTTGACAATACTACTTTAACCATAGTCCCTTTTCTAATCGTTGTCCCTTTTTTTGGTTCCTGAGAAATTACAAGGCCACTATCAACCTCATTGGAATACTTTTGTTCACTCGTATCCAACGATAAATAATTTTCTTGTACAAATTTACTTACTTTCTCTTCGCTCCACCCCAGCATATTCGGCATTTTCAATTGCGGCCCCTTACTTACTTGAAAAATTACCCACATCCCTTTCATTTCATCAGGGTTTATGGGTTCATCAGGTTTAGGCTGAAGCTGCCCTACTATTTCATTCTCCGGTTCTTCACTATCTACATAATTGGGCAGGATATGGTCCGAACCAATCCCATGAATCTCAAGTTCACGTTTTGCATCTTCAAGCTGATAGCCGATAAAGTTTTCAAATTTAATCTTTTCTTTACCAAGACTCTCATAAACAGTGACCTCGAAACCTTCCTTTACAGTAGAATTAACCGGTGGATTTGTCTTTATAACTAATCCTTCAGGAACTTGATCATCAACAATTTTCTCCGGTTTAACCTTTAAACCTACCGACTGCAATTCATCGATAGCCTCCGCTATTGCGTGATTGGTAACATCCGGAATAATAACATCTTTTGGCTCAAGTAACGGCGGAATAATAAATAATGCCACAACCGCTAGTATAGCCAGTAATGAAAAACCAATTATTAGTGCTTTAATTCTCTTTTTTGATTGTTTTTTATTTTCCTTTTTAATAGGGTGCACAATCGTATCATGAGTTGGCTTTAATTGATGTTCTGTTGTTATAATCGGAATTGCCTTTGTTGCCTCATCATCCTCTGGGATGATAAACTTTGGCTCATTTATACGACTAGGGTCTAAGGCCGTTTCTAAATCCATTCTCATTTCTGAAACACTATCATATCTTCTAAAAGGGTCTTTTACGGTTGCTTTTAAAACAATATTTTCTACACTTTGTGGTATATCCGGGTTCCACCTTTTGGGTGAAGGTGTTTCACTTTGCAAATGCTTTAAAGCAATGGAAATTGCAGATTCTCCTGAAAACGGAAGACGCCCTGTCAGAAGTTCGAACATGACGACACCTAGCGAATAAATATCCGACTTTTTATTTGCCATTCCACCACGTGCCTGCTCCGGGGACAGATAATGTACAGAACCAAGGACTGAATTTGTTTGTGTAATTGAAGTGGCAGTTAATGCCATGGCAATCCCAAAATCAGTGACTTTTACATGTCCAAGGTTGTCAATTAAAATATTATGCGGCTTTATGTCACGATGAACGATCTGATTTTGATGGGCATGCTCAATAGCAGATGTAAGTTGCTTCATAATATCAATTACTTCTTCAATCAAAATCACTTTATTTTGTTGGATATATTGCTTTAATGTTTTCCCTTCAACATACTCCATAACAATAAAATAAATATCGTTTTCTTCCCCGACATCATAAATACTCACGATATTAGGGTGATTTAGACTCGTTGTGGAGTGAGCTTCACGACGAAAACGTTTAATAAATTCATCATCATTTGAAAATTCCGGTCTTAAAACCTTAACGGCAACATGACGGTCCAATATAATATCATGTGCAAGGTAAACGTTAGCCATTCCTCCGCCGCCGATCATTTCCAAAATTTTGTATCGACCACTTAACCGTCTACCAATCATCAAATTTCATCACTCACTTCCACTTTCCGTCCAGTCATGCTTAACAATGGCAACTGAAATATTATCATCTCCACCTGCTTCATTTGCTTTTTTTATAAGCTGCCTAGCCTTGACCTCTAATTCACTTTCATCGTCCAAAATATTATGAATATCGTGGGTAGAAACTTTATTTGTAAGTCCATCTGAACAAAGGAGTAGGATATCATTTTCTTCCCACTCCAATGACTTAATATCCATCGTGACTGCAGCTTCTGTTCCCAATGCCCGCATTAATACGTTTTTTCGCGGATGATGTTCAGCGTCCTCAGGGGAAATTTGACCGCTTCGAACCAATTCATAGACTAATGAATGATCGTCGGTTATTTGTGCGAAACCATTATTGTTTAAAATATAGCAACGGCTATCGCCAATATTGCCAACCGTAATAAATTCCTGGTTTAGGACAACAACTACGATTGTCGTCCCCATCCCTTGGCAATCTTCATTCTCCTTGGCATATTGATAGATTGATGTATTTACGTTTCTTACCGCTTCTTTTAACCAACCTTCAGCTTTTTCAGGTGTTGTTAATTGCTCTGGCTGTTGCAATAACCATTGTTTTTCAATCTCTGTTATGGCCATCTGACTTGCTACATCTCCGGCTTGATGTCCACCCATACCATCAGCAACAACAACTAAAGCCAGTCCGTTTTCATGAAAGAATATACCACCGCTATCTTCATTGTGTTGCCGAACCTTTCCCCTATCAGTTAAAAAAACTGACTTCATAGTTTCACCTCGCCTCTTCTTTTCGCTCCTTCGCTCGCAACTGACCGCAAGCGGCTTCGATATCGTGTCCTTGTTCCCTACGAATCGTAACATTAATGCCATTTTTCTTTAATGTTTTTTCAAATTCAAAGATTTGGTTTCTAGGGGTTCTGACATAATCCCGTTCGGGTACATAATTCACAGGTATTAAATTCACATGACACTTCAGACCTTTAATTAACCGCGCTAATTCCTCGGCATGTTCTTGCTGGTCATTGACACCGCCAAACAGGCCGTATTCAAAGGTGATACGTCGACCAGTTTTTTCTGTATAATATTTCACTGCCTTCATTAAGTCCTGAAGATCATAGGCTTTATTGACTGGCATTAAGCGGGTGCGCAGCTCTGTGTTTGGGGCGTGCAACGAAATCGCAAAATTAATTTGCAACCCTTCATCAGCAAAGTCATATATTCTTGGGATTATCCCGCTTGTTGAGACAGTAATATGACGAGCACCAATATTCAACCCTTTATCATCATTGACAATTCTTAAAAATGATAGGAGTGAATTGTAATTATCAAAGGGTTCACCAATTCCCATTACAACAATCGAGCTCACTCTTTCATCAGTTTCATCCAATGCCTTTTGTACCTTTAATACTTGTGCAACTATTTCTCCAGGCTCAAGATCGCGTTTTAATCCACCTAATGTGGAGGCACAAAATGTACAGCCCATTCGACAGCCTACCTGTGTGGTGACACATACTGAATTTCCATATTCATGCCTCATTAACACTGTTTCGATCGAATAGCCGTCATGTAGCTCGAATAAAAACTTAAGAGTGCCATCCTGTGATGTATGTTGAACAAGTGTTTTTAATGTTGTTATAGTAAAATAATTCGCTAACTTTTCGCGCAATCCTTTTGCTAAATTCGTCATTTCCTCAAAATGTCCGACACGTTTCTGATATAGCCAATCAAAAATTTGAGCAGCTCTAAATTTAGGCTCCCCTTGTTCCTTTAACCAACTTTCCAATTCACTCAATTGCAACGAATAAATTGAAGGCTTTTTCTCATTATCTCTTATATCTTTTTCTTTTGTTGTGTTTTCTACCATAGTTGCTTACACCTGCTTCCTAAAACTAGCAATAAAAAATCCGTCTGTTCCAAAATAATGGGGAAGAATTTGGACTTGTCCATTTTGAACATATGGTTTCAATTGTTCCGGCATTCGATCAATTAGGGTCTCGTCAACAATAAATTCCTTGTTTTCTGCAAGAAACCTTTCAGCAACAGCTGCATTTTCCTCTTGATCAATTGTGCATGTGCTATACACAAGCGTACCACCATTTTTTAATAATGGTGCAACACTATTTAAAATACTAAGCTGGATTGCTGCCAATTGTCCTATATCGTCAAGTTTTTTACTGTATTTAATATCAGGCTTCCGCCGAATAACTCCAAATCCCGAGCAAGGAGCATCAACTAAAATGCGGTCAAATTCTTCACTGTTAAAATGTTCCTGTAAATGGCGGCTATCGCTAACTAATGTTTCAACATTTGTAAGCTTTAGGCGCTTTACTTGCTCCTCTATTAATTTTACTTTATGGGGATGTAAATCAACAGATATTACTTTTCCATCATTGCCAAGTAATTCCGCAATATGAGTTGTCTTACCGCCTGGCGCTGCACAACTGTCCAACACCTTGTCACCTTTTTGGGGTCCAAGGGCTCTCGCAACGAGCATCGAACTTTCATCCTGGATCGTCACATAACCTTCTTGGAACATCTTAGTGGTTGCAAGATTTCCATTTGAAATCAAAATTGCATCTATCGATAAATTTCCTTTTTCAGCTACCACATTTTCTTCTTCCAATAAAGAGAGGACCTCAGGAACAGCCGCCTTATTGCAATTAACCCGCGCACTTACCATTGGGGGCTCTAATGTACTTTTACAAATTTCCTTTGTTACGTCGAGCCCATATTGCTCAGCCCATTTTTGCAACAACCATAAAGGAAGGCTCATCTCGATTGACAATCGTTCTAAATCGTCTTTAATTACGTTAAAATCTGGCAAGCCTTCCCGTTGGATAGAGCGTAACACCCCATTTACCATCCCCGAGATGCCACGATGTCCCCTCTTTTTCGCAATTTCAACTGCTTCATGGATTACAGCACGCTCAGGAATTCGATCTAAGTATACCATTTGGTACAGGGATAATCTTAATAGAATCATAACCCATAATTCTAGTTTCTTTTGTTTTTTCAAAAAAGGCTGCAAATAATAGTCCAATGCTAATTTTCTTTGGACCGTACCATAAACGATCTCTGTTAAAAGTCCAACATCCTTAGAACTGAGTTTTTCTTTTTTTATCATTTGATTTAATAATAAGTTACTATAGGCCTGGTTTTTTTCAATATGAAGTAATGTATCTAAAGCCACTTCTCGAACATTATTACTCATTTAAATCTCCTAATATCTCACCTGTTGAAATCGTCTCACCGGCGCCTCTTAAATAGTCAAAGGCTGACATTCTTTTTTTACCGGAAGGTTGTAATTCAGTAATTTTAATAGCTGTGTTATTTCCAGTGCTAACTACGATCCCGTCCTCCTCAAGTCGGATAATTTCTCCTGGATTTTTGGAGGTACCAGCTACTTTTTCCCCCCACCAAACTTTCACGACTTGTCCTTTTAAATGTGTGTATGCCACAGGCCAAGGATGGAGGCCGCGAATTTGATTATATATTTCTTCCCCGGTACGGCTCCAATCAATTTTCTCTTGTTCACGTTTAATGTTCGCGGCAAAACTCGCCTCATTATCATTCTGTTTAATAGGAGTTAATTTTCCGTCTAACAATAACGGTATCGTTTCTGATAAGAGTTTCGCACCGACTTCACTAAGTTTATCATGCATTGAGCCCACATGATCCCGTTCACCAATCTCAACCTCAACTTGGGTTAAAATATCACCGGCATCCAGTTTTTCCACCATATACATAATGGTGATGCCTGTTTTCTTTTTTCCTTGGAGGATGGCATAATGAATAGGAGCACCACCTCTTAATTCAGGAAGCAAAGAAGCATGGACATTGATACAGCCGAATTTTGGAGCATCTAACAGCTCTTTTGGAAGGATCTGTCCGAATGCTGCTGTCACTACTAAATCAGGGTTTAGAGCCAAAACTTCTTTCAATTCCTCCGGATCACGAATTTTGTTCGGTTGGATGACAGGAATTGAATGCTTTAAAGCTTCAACCTTTACAGGGGGAGGCGTAATTTCCTTCTTTCGCCCTTTGGGCCGATCCGGCTGCGTTACGACCCCGACCACTTCATAGCCATCTTCAATAATTTGCCTTAATATTGGAACTGAAAAATCTGGAGTTCCCATAAAAACTACACGTGTCATATATCTACACCTTTCCTTAACTATCCACATTATTAGCTTTACATTATACAGACATACATTACATCATCATATAAGGATTCATATCGATTGATATTTGTAATTCACTTCGACTCATTTCCTGCTGATAATGGTGCAGAAGAGTCTGCAAGCTTTTCCCAAGGTTTGGTTCATCTTTGTATTTTATCATGCATTGATATCGATATCTATCCTTAATCCTTGGTATTGGCGACGCTACCGGACCAAGGACAATCGCTTTATTTGAAAGCTTCGCCTTAATAAATTTTGAAATTTTCTCTGTTATATCGACTACCTTGGGCAATTCCGGGTGCGATATAGTAATTAACGCCAAATAGTAAAATGGTGGGTAATGAAAATTCTTTCGCAAAAGCATCTCGCGACAATAATAGGTCTCATAATCAGGAACCGCCGCTAGCTCGATACTAAAATGCTCCGGACTGTAGGTTTGAATGACAACCTCACCGGGTAAATGGTGACGACCGGCGCGCCCGCTTACCTGAGTAAGCAATTGAAACGTTTTTTCACTTGAGCGGAAATCTGGGATATGCAGCATTGTGTCAGCTGTTAATACCCCGACAAAAGTTACATCCGGAAAATCCAGACCTTTGGCAATCATTTGCGTACCAAGCAAAATGTCGGCCTGTTTTTGTCCAAATGCATGTAATAATTTTTCGTGCGCCCCTTTTCTGCTTGTCGTATCAACATCCATCCGAATGACTCTTGCTTCGGGCAAAATTTTGGCCAATTCTTCCTCGACCTTTTGCGTTCCTGTTCCAAAAAACCGAATATGTTCACTATTACATTCCGGACATGTAGAGGGGAGAGCTTCCTCATAGGAACAATAGTGACATTTCAATTTATAGTCTCGTTTATGGTACGTAAGGGAAATATCACAATGTGGGCAATTTAATACATAACCGCAATTGCGACACATAACAAACGTTGAAAAACCTCTTCGATTTAAAAATAAAACAGATTGTTCTCCTTTTTCGAGGCGATCCTTCACTTTTTCTAATAAGACTTCAGAAAACATCGAACGGTTGCCACGGCGAAGCTCCTCTCTCATATCAACAATTTCAACTGATGGCAAAGAACGAGCATTAATCCGCCCTTTTAATGTCAGTAATTGGTACACATTTTTCTGTGCTCGGGCAAAGGATTCCAAGGAAGGTGTGGCACTACCTAGGATTACCGGGCAATTATGATTTGCACCTCGTTTGATCGCCACGTCCCTCGCATGGTAGCGTGGATTCTCCTCCTGCTTGTAACTCGTTTCATGTTCCTCATCGATAATAATAATTCCAAGATTTTCGAAGGGCGCAAAAATAGCGGAACGTGCTCCAACAACAACACGCACCTCTTTTCGTTGAACCTTTCTCCACTCATCGTACTTTTCGCCGGTAGACAGACCGCTATGCATGACAGCCACTTCATCACCGAATCTACCTTTAAATCTATCAACCATCATTGGTGTTAACGATATTTCCGGTACAAGCATAATCGCTTCTTTTCCTTGCTTTAAAACTTTATCGATCGCTTGCAAGTAGATCTCTGTTTTCCCGCTCCCTGTTACCCCATACATTAGAAAGACAGCATGCTGCTTGTTTTCAATAGTGTCTAAGATCGGTGTAATCGCATTGCGCTGTTCCTCCGTTAACGGTAAAGGCTCGGTTCTTTTGAAGGAACGATGTTCGTACGGATCTCTATAAACTTCATCATAGTGTTCAAGTAAAATCCCCTTTTTAACTAATGTTGTAATCGGTGATGACGTAGTACTAAGATCCTCAAGGAGAACTTGCAATTCTATCTTTTGTGGCTGTTCTATAAAGTGCTTTATAACCTCTTTTTGCTTTATAGCGGTAGTTGCTAATGAATTATAAACCTCTATAAGTTCTTCCTTTGAAATGGCAGGTTGTATTGTTTTCACTCTTTTTTTCTTTGCCCGGTCTTTCACACGATATATCACTTCGATATTCCCGTTTTTTATTTCTTTTTGGATGGACGGAAGGAGTTTTTTATCGTTTTCAATGTCCTTCCACAGAATGATTTCTTTACTATTTCTGATGTGGAACTCTTTCTCATACTTAACCTTCATTGCAGCTGGAAGCATAGCCTGGTAAGCTATTATTAAAAAGCATAATGTTGTTTCACGCAGCCATATACCTAACTCCAATAATTCTGGCGTTAAGACAGGTGTGATATCAAGAACAGAGTCTAAACATTTCAGTTTCTTAACATCTGTATGTTCGGAAATCCCCATGATAAATCCCTGAATTTTCCGCGGGCCGAACGGAACAACGACTCTCATACCAGGCTGTAGAAAGTCTTCTTCCATCCATTCTTCAGGTACTAAATAATCAAAGTATCGATCTGTTTGGTTAGCTGGTACATCAACGATAACCTTGGCGATTTTCATAATAAACTTCCTTTATTTTAGAAATGTTGCGGCTTTCTTTAAAATTTCCTTTGCGGCTTCTTGTTTTGAAAGTAAAGGGAGCTCAAGCTTTTCACCTTGCTTCGTATAAATGGTTAGAATATTGGTATCAACACCAAAGCCTGCTCCTTCTTGCGTCACGTTATTAGCAACAATCATATCAAGATTCTTTGATTTTAATTTCTTTTCTGCATAGGCCTGTACATTTTCCGTTTCTGCCGCAAATCCTACTAATATTTGCTTTTCCTTCCGTTCACCTAATGTTTTCAATATGTCAATCGTCCGCTCTAATTGAATGATTAAATCGCCATCTTTTTTCTTCATCTTCTGTTCATACTTTGTTGCTGGGCGATAATCAGCGACAGCCGCTGCTTTAATGACAATATCAGTATCTTGATAATAGTTCATAACCTGTTCATACATTTCCTGCGCAGATTCAATTTGTACAAAATTCACATGGGCCGGCGGTGTGAGTGATGTTGGTCCTGAAACTAACGTTACATCTGCCCCAAAACTACTTGCGGCTTCAGCGACGCAATAGCCCATTTTGCCAGAAGAACGATTTGTTAAAAAGCGAACTGGGTCAATAACTTCTTTCGTTGGTCCTGCTGTGACAAGGATTTTCTTTCCTTTTAAACTACTAAAGTTTTCACTAAAGTGGTTGTTTACTAAATCAACGATCCTTTCAGGTTCCTCCAATCGGCCTTTGCCAACATATCCGCAAGCTAACTGTCCCTCCGTAGGTTCGATGAACTTATAGCCATAGCTATATAGCTTATTAATATTTTGTTTTACGGCTGGATGGTCATACATATGTACGTTCATCGCAGGAGCAATCCAAACCGGTGCAGTCGTAGCAAGTAATGTCGTTGTAACCATATCATCAGCAATTCCGTTCGCCAGCTTTCCAATCACATTGGCGGTTGCTGGTGCAACGATCACCATGTCGGCCCAATCTGCTAGATCAATATGGGCAATTTTCCCGGAATCTTTCTCGTCAAACGTGTCAAAAAAAACATCATTCCGTGATAACGCCTGAAACGTTAGGGGCTGTACAAATTTAGTAGCGGATTCAGTCATAATTACTTTGACGATAGCGCCAGCCTGGGTTAACTTACTGGTTAAAGCGGCAGCTTTATAAGCAGCGATTCCTCCAGAAACACATAATAATATCTTTTTCCCGTTCATAAATGATCACCCTTTGTTAAAAAAATAACAACCTACAATTATAGGTTGTCTTTGTCATCATCATACTGCAAGTTCAATAAACCTTGGGCTATTTCTTCAAGAGCTTTACCGACCGGCTTTTTAGCAACTGTTTTATTTAACATGCAATCATTGTTTTCCTGCATTTCACGTGCACGCTTGGAAGCAACCGCCACTAAAGTATATTTGGAATCGATATTTCTTTTTAATGCATCGACTGATGGGTATAACATTGATTTATTCAACCTCCAATAATTTTTTATAAGATATTTCTACTCGATCACGACGATAATGTTCAGCTTGAACAATCGCTTCGATTCGTTCACAAGCTTTATCAACTTGGTCGTTGACGACAACATAGTCATAAGCACTCATCATTTCTATTTCCACTTTTGCTGTATCTAAGCGCCCTTTAACAATCTCTTCTGTCTCTGTTCCCCGACCGATAATTCGGTTTTTCAACTCTTCCAGGCTTGGCGGGATTAAAAAGATTAGCACAGCTTCTGGAAAAGCCTTGCGCACCTGCATCGCACCTTGAACTTCAATTTCTAAAAAAACATCTCTTCCACTATCAATTGTTTCCTTCACATAATCAACTGGTGTTCCATAATAATTGCCAACAAACTCTGCCCATTCCAACAATTTGTTTTCTTTAATCATCATTTCAAATTCTTCTCTATTTTTGAAAAAATAATCAACACCATCTATTTCACCGGAACGTGGATTGCGAGTAGTTGCAGAAATTGAATATTGAAGATTAATATTATTTTCAAATAATGCCTTACGGACAGTTCCTTTTCCGACACCAGAAGGTCCGGAAAGAACGAATAAAATCCCTTTTTCTTCAATCATTTAAAATCCTACCCTTCATCACTTATGTCTTCTTTATTGCTTAAGCGTTGTGCTACCGTTTCCGGCTGTATCGCTGAAAGGATAACATGATCACTATCTGTAATGATCACGGCTCTTGTACGTCTCCCGTATGTAGCATCAATTAAGATTCCTTTATCTCGTGCTTCTTGAATAATTCGTTTAATTGGTGCTGATTCCGGACTAACAATAGAAATGATTCGATTGGCTGAGACGATATTTCCAAACCCTATATTTATTAGCTTGATACTCATAAAGTTCCCCCATTGTACGTTACACTATTTTTACCGAGCAAGCAAAAAAATATAATCTATTCAATATTTTGAACTTGTTCTTTTATTTTTTCGAGCTCACTTTTCATTTCTACTACTTTTTGGCTGATTACAACATCGTTTGCCTTTGAGCCAATCGTATTCATTTCTCGATTCATTTCCTGTACAAGAAAATCAAGCTTTCTACCAACGCTGCCTTCAGTATCGATGATCTTGAAAAATTGGCTGATATGACTGTCTAGTCTAGTAAGTTCTTCGTTAATATCGGCCTTATCAGCAAAGATGGCAACTTCTGTTAAGATTCGCCCCTCATCCGCCTCATACTTACCATCGAGAAAATCTTTCATTTTCTTTTCAAGTCGTTCTCTATACTTTTCGACAACTTGGACTGAATACGGTTTTAAATTTTGAACAATTTCATTAATAATATATAGACGTTCTGCTATGTCATTTTTTAATGCCATACCTTCAATTTTTCTCATATTATGAAGTTCAATTACAGCCGCTTTTGTAACTTCCAATATAACGTCTTCCAACTCTTCAACGCCATCTTCATTTTCATTTATCGTAAAAACCTCTGGAAGGTGTAGAAGCGAATCTATCGATAATGCTCCTTCAAGCTTATACATATCTTTAGTTTTTACAAACGCTTTTTCATATTGTGAAATTAAATCCCAATCGACTTGTAAGAAACGGCTGATGTATCCTTCACCTTCAACCGTAACGAAAACATCGACACGGCCTCTTTGTATGTATTGGTTGACTGTTTTTTTTATTTTTTCTTCAAATAATAAAAATTGTCTTGGCATCCGCACTGAAATTTCACAAAAACGGTGATTGACCGACTTCATTTCAACAATCACCTTAAAACTGTCGAGTTCTTTTTTGCTCCGTCCGAATCCTGTCATACTGACGATCATATTTATCACATCCACTATCTTATTCTATATAAATTACGATGGTACAACAAGTAAATAATCATCAAAATTAGTTCGAAACTAAATTATAAAGGAAGCTTTGTAAAAAATAAATAAAAAACATGCTATACTATTTGTACATTAAAGAGGTGAAACAAATGACATTTGATGGCATTGTAACAAAGGCAATAACCGAAGAATTAAAAGACGCCCTCGAACATGGGCGTATCTCAAGAATTTATCAGCCCTATAAATATGATTTAATCTTTACGATACGAGCAAATGGTAAAAACCAACAATTACTCATTTCAGCCAATCCAAGCTATGCAAGACTACATATTACGAAGGAAACGTATGACAACCCAAAAGAGCCACCTATGTTTTGTATGCTGCTCCGCAAACATTTAGAAGGTAGTTTTATTGAAAAAATAGAACAAGATGGTCTTGAACGGATCATTAAATTTTATGTACGAACAAAAAATGAAATTGGCGATGAATCAATCAAAATCTTGATTGTCGAGGTCATGGGACGACATAGCAATATTCTATTAGTAGACCAAGAAAAAAATATTATCATGGATAGCATTAAGCATGTCTCCCCGGCTGTAAATCGCCATCGTACGGTTTTACCTGGCCATGAATATATTGCGCCGCCTGAGCAAAACAAAGTAGATCCATTAACAATTCATGAAGAAACATTATTAAAAAAACTGGATTTTAATCAAGGGAAGATTGGGAACCAATTAGTTGAACAGCTATCTGGTATCTCGCCCCTGTTTGCAAATGAGGTTATACAGCGGGCAGGCCTTGTGAATCGGTCTACGATTCCGCAAGCGTTCTTTTCGATGATCGATCCAATCAAAAATAAAAGCTATCAGCCCCAAATGATTTATGCCGGTAATAAAGAGTATTTTTATATTTGCGACCTAACCCACTTAAAAGGTGAGGCTAAATATTTTGAAACGGTAAATGAGCTTCTTGATCGCTATTATTTCGGAAAAGCGGAACGTGACCGCGTCAAGCAGCAAGCAAATGATCTCGATCGATTTATAAAAAATGAATTAAATAAAAATAAAAAGAAAATTAAAAAGCTTGAACAATCGCTTTCAGATGCCGAAAAAGCGGATCGCTACCAGCTTTATGGTGAATTGCTAACTGCTAATATGTACGCAGCCAAAAAAGGCATGAAAGAAATTGAAGTCGTAAACTATTACGATGAAAATGGGTCAACAGTGACAATTCAGCTTGACCCATTAAAGACACCATCAGAAAATGCCCAAAGTTTGTTTTTGAAATACCAAAAGCTGAAAAATTCAGTTGACGTTGTTAAAGAGCAAATCAACCTTACTATCATTGAAATTGAATATTTTGAAGCGTTACTGCAACAAATTGAATCCGCATCACCTAAAGATATCGAAGAAATGCGTGAGGAATTGGCTGAAGAAGGCTATCTAAAAGCACGTAAAAATGCTAAAAAGGCGAAGTCTAAAAACCAAAAGCCAACATTAGACTACTATACTTCCTCCGACGGTGATGAAATTATTGTTGGTAAAAATAATAAACAAAATGAGTATTTAACGAACAAGCTTGCCAGAAGAGATGACATTTGGCTTCATACGAAGGATATTCCTGGGTCACATGTAGTTATTCGGAATGAAGACCCATCGGAACAAACATTGCAGGAAGCGGCAAGCATCGCTGCTTTTTTCAGCAAAGCAAAAAATTCAAGCTCAGTTCCGGTTGATTACACAAAAATACGGCATGTTAAAAAGCCAAACGGTTCTAAACCCGGTTTTGTCATTTATGAAAATCAGACAACCCTGTATGTGACACCGGATGAGGAATTGATATTGAAGTTGAGGAAGAAATAAATAAAGAAGCCTGTTGTTACATTTTCATCCGTTGCAACAGGCTCTTAACTAATTAGTTATCATTTGTTTTTTAAGGAAATATAATCTTGATGATTAGTAGAGTGGAGTCCTTCTATTGTCTTGTTGACTATTTTGCAGAAAAAGAGGCTATGTTAATCAAAAATTCACTTACGATAGTTTAGTATTTTCAAACCATCCCCATTGTTTTTTGAACTTTACGAATATCTTTTTTATTATTCCAAGTATCTTCCTTTAGAAGTTCATTACTGATTTCAAGATTCTTTATTTGTTCTTTTACCTCACCAAACTCTTTGGCATTTTGCAATCTTAATTCACTTATCTCTGCCTTAAGTGATTCTTGACCATGTCTTAACGCATTCAATATTTGACCATGATCGGCTAGTACCAGACTATGTTTTTCTAATATTTGACCATGTTCTCCTAATATTCGACTATGCTCTCCTAATATTTGACTATGTTCTCCTAAAATCCGACTATGTTCCGTTAATATTTGAGTATGTTTTTCTAAAGTCTGACCTTGAACGGTTAGTTTTTTATCCATTTGCTGAAGTAGTTCTAGTATTTGCTTTTCCATTAAAATCTCTCCTTTCGCTATTATTATTATTATTTTATTCGTTTATTTTATCATAGCAATTACATTCTGTCATTTTCATTTGTACTTTCCAACAGCAATATATCTCCTAAAAAATAGATATAAAAATAACAACGAGAAAGTTTTTCGGGTTTCCGCAATTCTTTTTCGTTACATTGTTTCGGTGTATTTCAGAAAGAAAAAAGCCTGTTATAACGGATTAATCCGTTGAACAGGCAGTTATATCTTACATTATAATCATTCAAATGAAAAAACTTTACTTAAATCAATCATCAACTCATCAAAAATAGATACCTTTACTTCTACTCTAGAAGAAATTAACCGTTGATCGTTAATACTTCACTTGGCACCAATCTTAATTCTCTTGCCTTTGCAACTGCCTCCCCTCTTGAGTTGACATTTAAAAGTGTAAATATTTTAGTCAGATGATATCCCACCATTCTCTGACTCATTGATAGCTTCTGAGCGATTTCCTTGTTTGATTTTCCGAGTGCGGCTTCATATAACACTTCTTGCTCTTTTTCGTTTAAAGAAATACTAGATATTGTATCCCCGTCATTTACTACTACTTTAGTCTCAGCTCTGCGAAGTTGTCGTAAAAAAGACATTGGAAGAATCGCTTCATCTCTTAATGCACATTTTATTGTAGTTAGCAATTGATCTTTTGTTGCTGTTTTACTTAAAAAACCACTGGCGCCGGCCTCCATTAAAATATTGAAATGGGACTCAATATCAAATCCTGTCATGATTTACACATTCGCTTCCGCATCTTTTGCAATAACTCGTTTAGTTAAATCAATTCCATTCGGGTTGTCGCTGTGACAAAACCCACCTGGACATGAATATATAGCACCACCTGAGCAAAACAAAGCGGATCTGTTAACAATTACCGAGGAAACATTATTAAAGAAATTAGGCTTTAATCAAGGGAAGGAAGATTGGGAACCAACTAGTAGAACCACTGTCCGGCATCTCTCCGTTGTTTTCAAATGAAGTTATTAATCGAGCTGGGCTTGTGAACCGTGGTGCTACGATTCCTCAAGCGTTTTTTTCGATTATTGACCCGATCAAAAATAAAAGCATCACCCGCAGATGATTTATGCCGAAAATAAAGAATACTTTTATATATGTGACCTCACCCATTTAAAAGGTGAAGCTAAGTATTTTAAAACAGTGAACAAACTTCTAGACCGCTATTATTTCGGATAAGCAGAGCGTGACCGTGTCAAGCAGCAAGCAAATAATCTTGATCGATTTATAAAAAACGAAGTAAATAAAAACAAATAGAAAATTAAAAAGCTTGAACAATCGCTTTCAGATGCCGAAAAAGCGGATCGCTACCAGCTGTATGGAGAGCTATTAACTGCTAATATGTATGCTGCCAAAAAAGTATGAAAGAAATCGAAGTCGTAAACTATTATGATGAAAATGGGGCAACGGTGACAATTCAGCTTGACCCCTTAAAGACACCATCTGAAAATGCACAAAGCTTGTTTTTGAAATAAAAATTCAGTTGACGTTGTCAAAGAGCAGATCAACTTAACTAAAATTGAAATACAAAACTTTGAAGCATTACTACAACAAATTGAATCAGCTTCACCTAAAGATATTGAAGAAATGCGTGAGAAACTGGCTGAAGAAGGCTATATAAAAGCTCGAAAAATGCCAAAAAGGGGAAGCCAAAAAACCAACATTGGACTACTATATCTCCTCTGATGGCGATGAAATCATCGTCGGTAAAAATAATAAGCAGAATGAATATTTAACGAATAAGCTTGCGAGAAGAGATGACATTTGGCTTCAAACAAAAGATATTCCGGGGTCACATGTGGTTATTCGGAATGAAGACCCATCCGAGCGAACATTGCAGGAAGCAGCAAGCATCGCTGCTTTTTTCAGCAAAGCGAAAAATTCAAGTTCTGTTCCGGTTGATTACACAAAAATACGGCATGTCAAAAAGCCAAACGGCTCAAAGCCCGGTTTTGTCATTTATGAAAATCAGACAACCTTGTATGTGACACCGGATGAGGAATTGATTTTGAGGCTGAGGAAGAAATAAATCATAACCACCCTTCCAAAG
>NZ_JARSMD010000025.1:0-164989 GCF_035811335.1 Schinkia azotoformans | reverse complement strand
AAAGAAGAGTGTCAACTAAGTTAACACTCCATGCGACTGCCCGTCGCACAAAAAGGGACATAATTGTCCCCAATAGTTTTCTTATTCCTTTCCTCTCAACAAATTCGCTGCCTCTACTAAAATCTTCAATTTTTCGAACGCTTTTTCCTCTGAATTCATCGGACGTTGCGCAAATGTTCCAAAGCCACAGTCTGGATTTAGGAAAATCTTTTCTGCAGGAATATACTTTGATGCTTCGGTTACTCTAGCAACAATATCTTCCGGTGTTTCAATTTGTTGAATTCGCGGGTTCACTACACCAAGGCCGAGTTCCACATCTTTACCAGCCAACTGAGCTAATGTATTTAATTCACCTGCTCTTGGTGTTGCAAATTCAAGGATTAGTTGATCAATATCCATCTGTTTAAAATAAGGCATAACAGGATCGTACGGTCCGTGTAACAATGTTGTTTCGTCCGTACTCCAGTTGCCACGGCAGACATGGACGCCGATTTTTGTACCCCGGCCTCTCATCCCTTCTGTAACTTGATTAATTAAGCTTGTTGCAAATTTCAATTCTTCTTCGGCATCTGCTTTTGCCGTCAGTGCCCCACACATAAAGGTGCGGTTCGCATTTTTTTGAGTAAACACGATTTCGGTTAAAACTGGTTCATCCATTTGGATAAAGCAAGCACCTTCCGCGATTAATTCTTCAATTTCTTCCCGCAATACTTGAACGATATCAACAGCCAAGTCTTCCCTCGTCGGATAAACTTCTTGTGATAACCCTTCAATCCACATTGAACGAGATAGTAAATAAGGACCAGGTATCGCAACTTTTATCGGCTTTGATGTATGTTGTTTAAGAAAGTGAAGTTCATCAACCGCAAGGGGGTGGCGCCTTTTTATTTTTCCTACAGCTGCTGGGTTCGTTAACGAAAACGCAGGTACATCCAGCGTTCCCAATATTTCTTCAAAACTAGCTTTGTCTTCAACATAGTCTAATAGTTCAGATACAGTTAACATTTTTACATTTTCAATTTTTTCAGCGACAAACGAAATGAAGTTGTCCCGTCTTTGTTCACCATCTGACACAATATCGATTCCTGCATCTTCTTGGTATTTAAGACACTCTAAAACTGATTGATTAGCAATTTCATTAAACTGTTCTTCCGTTATTCTGCCTTCCCGCTTATCACGTAAACCTCTTAATACTTTGCGTTTTCTTGGCCAGCTTCCAACGACTGTAGTTGGGAACTTCGGTAAATTCATTATTAATGCACCTCAATTATCAATCTTAAATTTAGTATACGATTGAAAACTTAATATCTAAATCTACTTGATCTTTAAGTGTCTGATAAACAGGAGAACGCTCTAAAGTCTTTTCCCAAATTTGATAAAGTAAATCTTCATCACTTGGAGAAGAAACATAGACTGTTCCAGCTATTTTCGTAATCTTAGGACTGCCTATATCCTCAAGTTCCATATGATACAGGACATTTTCTAACTGTCCTTTTAACGTTACCTCGAATTCATCGATTGTAATATTATTCTTGGAAGCTAGCATTTTAAAACCAACAGTCAAACAAGAACCTAAAGAACTGATGAAAAAGTCAACAGCACTGGGCGCATCAACTTTAGGGCTAAACTCAGCAGGTTGACCAACTAAAAATGTATGGTTACGGGAATGTACTTTGGCTGTTAACCCTTTTTCACCTTGGATGCGCACTGTCCACTTATAACCTTTTGCTGCTTCAAGGTCAGCCTCCAATGAGCGCTCTTCTTTACCGTTTCCTTTTTTTACAAAATATCTTTTATAACCGCCTTCATCATCAGCCATCCCTAAAAACTCATGCTTCACCATTCGGCACCAAGCCGGGAGGTCACCTTCAACAGATGCCTCCCTGCTCCTTATTTCCAGAACTCCGCCAACCTCTAGCGGATCAATATTTTTCTTAATAATCAACAACAAGCCGGAGCCACAGTCCAAATCTCCACCATCACAGATTGCATCAACTTGTGGAATAATCACTGACGCCACTCCTTAGTATGTAATACAAGCTGCACCATTAGCTAAAAATTCAACCAATGTTGCTCCTCCAACAATTTTTGCACCTTCAATTAATTTTCCGTCATCAAGTCCACGTTTCTTAAAGCAAGGTGAACATACCCAAATTGTACCACCTGCTTCTACAAATGAATCGATTAATTGCTTGATTGGCGCAAATCCTTCTTCATGAATATCATCGGCATAGCCTTGCTCAGCAAGATAAGCACCTTCTGAGTTTAAAAATACAACCGTTTCAACACCAGAAGCAACGGATGCATTCGCTACAACAAAACCTAACGTACATAAATCTGTATTATTTTTTGCATTTGTAATACTAACAGCTAGCTTTGACATTATAAATCTCTCCCTTTAGCATTTTTTAATATAAAAATTTGTGATTAATAAACCTTCTTCATTCATTACTAGTAGTTCGTGCCCTTGCATGCGACACCATGCCGGTACATCCTCAACTGCTCCAAGATCATAGGAGATCACTTTGATCACTTGGCCTTGATCCATTTTTTTCATCCTTAGAAATAACTTAACAATTAATTCTCCGCAGCTGTCTGGACCGGCATCATAAAGTTCGTCATATTGATAATTAATATAACTTATATTTATCACCTCTATAAGTTTTTATTATATATATATATATTAAATTATAGTTTAGAGTCGTTTAAACTATCAATAGGGATTTCTTATTTATTGCTTATATATTACAAATTCATGAATTTTTGCATAATGTAATACAAAAAACCTCTCAAGGGCTCAACGAGAGGTTTTAACCTATATCATAATTATCAAATGTTTTAATTTTCCACTCCCCGTCTACCTTCTTTAATGTGCAAACGAAACGATGGATTTCTCCTTTAGTATTCGTAATGGCGTAAAGAACGACAGCTTTATTTTCGTTTTCAGTTAATAATTGCGCACCGATAAATTTTTCAAAATACTTCGCACCCGCTGTATAAAGCTTTTTCATAATAAAATTCGGTCCTTTTGCAAAATAAGACCAGTCCGGCTGTTTAGTTTGAATCAGATTCTCAAAATATTCGGTTACTACTTTTTCAGGGCTCATAGGCTCACCTCTTAAAGCAGATTACTATAGTAAGGTTTATACTGTTCTGTTCGGAATAATGACAGAAAAATAAAATATTATCAGACAAAAAACAAACAATACAATCCCCTTTCGTGATAATGCATCCACTCTATTGGCATACTAAGAAGTGATTTTTGCAATTTAGGAGGATGGTTGTGGCATATTCGTGGATTTCTCTATTGCCTTTTCTAATTGTTATTTCCATGTCCATTTGGTTAAAAGACATTTTACCGGGACTTGTTGTTGGACTTCTTGTTGGTTCAATTATGGTGGCATCTGATGTTTTAACCGGAACACAGCAATCTGTTTCCTACATTATAACTACATTGTCGGATGAAACGAATATTAAAATCGTCAGTTTCCTTTATTTATTTGGCGGCTTGGTTGGAATGATGAATATTTCTGGTGGGATTAAAGGCTTCTCAGAGTGGGTCGGGAGAAAAATTAAAACAGAACAAGGAATCCTCGGACTTATATGGCTTACACTTCCTTTTACATTCATGATGCCAATGTTTCGAATTATGATGATCGCTCCGATCATCAAATCCTTGATCAAAAAAATGAACTTATCAAAGCAAAAAGTCGGTATGACAATGGATATTTCGACAGAATCAACCATCGTTCTTTTACCGGTTGCGACCGCATTTGTTGGATTTATGGTTTCACTTGTGGAAGGTGGAATTCGCGACCTTGATTTAGGCATGTCAGCCTACGAGGTATTTTTATTAAGTATTTTATTTAATTTTTATGCGCTTATCATGTTAATCATTGGCATTATTCAAACATTTTGGCCTTCAAAGAAAAAGACTACTACATCTAAAAAACATGAAGATAACATTGAGGATGAGGAACACGAATTTCACAGGGCTTGTATAACTAAAGAACTATCATTAGTAAACGCTCAACCATGGCATTTAATTGTCCCTGTCTTTTTACTCCTAGCGTTATCCTTGTTTCTTTTATGGAAAAACGGGACAGATTTAGGGGCTAAAACGGTATTTGAAGCCTTTTCGATGGCCGATGCCACTTTTGTAATGCTGTTAGCAGTATTTATCACACTTATTTTCACATTTGTCTTTTATATTGTGCGGAAGCAAGCGTTAAACGAAATTTTGTATCATTTTTATGATGGCGGCAACCAAATGATGCAGGCGATCAGCATGCTGATCCTAATTTGGGCACTTACAATGTCTGCAGAAGATCTTGGCTTTTCAGCATTTGTCAGTTCAACATTGGGAGCCTTCTTACCGGCATATATGGTACCGGCCACGATTTTTCTAATCGGCTCTGTTGTCGGCTATTTTATTGGATCGTCATGGGGAACGTGGGGATTGTTTATGCCACTCGGGATTACGTTAGCGGTCTCCACTGATGCCTCCATCCCTTTAACAGTTGGAGCTGTTTTTGCTAGCGGAGCATTTGGAGCGTTAACCTCACCATTAGGCGACACGACGATAACGACCGCCTCCATTTTGGATATGGAACTTGTTGGGTATGCCCGATATAAACTCAAGCTATCTGCCATTGGAGGAGCCATTTCGGCAGTGTTGTATATTTTATGTGGTTTGTTTTTTGTTTAATAGATAAAAAAAGAAGCAAGAGTGTTCGAAATGATTCTTGCTTCCTTCTTTTAAAGGTTTACGTAAAAGATATAGTATAAGGACCATCAAGATCCGGATGGCTAATTAAACGAATATATTTGGGTTCACAACGAATGACAATGTAATTTGGATCTTCTGGGCCAGTTAAATATTTTAGAAAATTTTCATGCCAAAGACGGTCCTTTAATTCTTTTTCATCGTGGATCGTTGCAACTGCAACGATATCGATAAACGGTTTTCCGAATCCACCGCCCAACAGAATATGTACTTTATTATTTTTTTCGATATCCTGTACTTTTTCAGTTAGTTTGCTTGAAATTGTATAGAGTATGAAGTTTTCCTCATCATTTCGAAAAATCATATAGCGAGCAAACGGCTGATCCCCTTTCATCGTACTTAACGTTCCCAACCGATGCTCACTCATAATTCGTTTTATTTCAGTTTTTATTTGTAGTTCATCCAAGATCCTAGCACCTCTTTTACTTTTTTCCTTCGACTATTTCTTTCAAGATTTTATACGAACTTTTTTGTTTTTCCGGATCAAAAATATAAGTTACAGCCATGATTTCATCCACATTGTATAGCTCTTGGAATTTCGTTATCTGTTCACGAACGGTATCTTTACTTCCTATTAATGAAATCCTAGTTCTTTCTAACTGCATTTGTTTTTCCAACGGACTCCATAGCTCCTCCATATTTTGGGTGGGCGGCATTAATGGAGCTTGCGTTCTCCTGACAATATTCAGTCCGAATTGGTGCATTGTTGTCGCTAAAAATTGAGCCTCTTCATCACTTTCAGCAGCAACGACATTCATACAAACCATCATATATGGTTTTTGTAAGTATTCTGATGGCTTAAAGCGGTTCCGATAGATGGAAATTGCTTCCTCCATGTAGGTTGGTGCAAAGTGTGACGCAAAGACATAGGGCAAGCCTAATCGTGCCGCTAAATAGGCAGAATCTGTCGAGGAACCAAGGATATAAATTGGAATGTTTGTATCTACCCCCGGATAAGCTTTTACTACACCCTGTTTTTCATCTGGTCCAAAATAGTTTAGTAAGGCCTGAACGTCCTCAGGGAATGTATAGACGGAATCATGCTGCGAGCGTCTTAAGGCATTCGCTGTCATCATATCTGTTCCAGGTGCCCGGCCAAGTCCAAGGTCCAGACGATTTGGATAGATTGTGGCCATCGTTCCAAATTGTTCAGCAACTACCAACGGTGAATGGTTTGGTAGCATAATTCCGCCTGAACCAACACGAATGTGTTCAGTATGCTCAAGAGTATGTTTAATTAAAATAGCTGTTGCAGAGCTTACAAGTCTTGATGTGTTATGGTGTTCGGCAATCCAAAAGCGTTCGTAGCCCATTTTTTCAGTTGCCCGGGCCAAATCAACCATTGCATCTATAGCATCCTTTGCATCCTCGCCCTGCCGCACCGGAACTAAACTTAAAACAGATACTGGTATAGTAATATTTGCCATTTTTATCGTGTTTCCTTTCCAATTTTCTATTACTTCTATTCATAATTTTATAGTAGCAATTTGTTGTTTTTCTAACAAACATAAAGGCTTATGCATACACTATTTTGATAAGATAAGGAGGCGAATTTAATATGGAAAGAATGTACGGACTAAATCCGAATTTTGGATTTCAACAAGGGCAGGGTGGTTTTAACCCAAGCAATGTTTATCATTATGGACAGGGCGGTTTTTATCCTGATCATGGGTATCATTATGGGCATGGCAGCTATTATCCTGGGTATGGGTTCCATCATGGGCATAGCGGCTATTATCCAGGTTACGGTTTCCATCATGGACACGGCAGTTATAATCCTGGGCAAGGGTTCCACCATGGACATGGCGGTTTTTATCCGAGATAAATATTTTCGTAAGCATAAACTCCAAAGTGACTTCCATCTATCTTGTGAAAGTCACTTTTTTATTTCAGTCTCAATTCCCATTCATTAAACTGGTACTTCCTGCTCCGTTTCTCATAAAAACAATCATCACACAAATTAAATCTGTATTTAAGCGGCAAGTCTTTCCCGCAGCTTTTACATACCTTCCTCGCCACTTGGATTCCAGATTTTAATTGATCATGGATTTTATCACTTATTTCTTCTCTGATTCTTTCCCAATATTGTGCTTCTGTTGCCCTTCCTAATTTGTATAAAAACAAAAGGTGCAGTCCAATCGATTTGTACGATAATTCAAGTTCTTCAAGCCCTGACTCTTTTATAATAGGATCAGGAATTTCTTCACCAGCGACGATTGCCTCAAGCTTTTGTTTCCACTGCACCCTAAGAGTTGGCTCATTTGTTGAAAAAGGCAAATGTAAAAATCCATACAAGTCTGTAAGAGAAAGCTTGGCTTCCACGATCGTACCTTCGATCATTTCATAAAGCAGCTTTTCTTCAGACAATGGCGCTTTTTTCGTGCCTTCCGGGATTTTAAATTTATCCCATAGGTAAAAAAATAAACCTAGATGCCGTGAATATTTTTGAAATTTTTCCAAAACACCCGTTGTTGGAGCAATCGCAAAGCCGTGCAGTGCTTGATCTTCTTGTTCTAATAACCGCCCCATTGTCTTTGGATCACTATAAAAGGCAACTTTTCCAACATCATAAATCCCTTTTCGACCTGCACGGCCTGCAATCTGCTTGACTTCTTGGGATGTTAACCGCCTTCTTCTTGTCCCGTCGAATTTTTCGTTTTCCAAGAAAACAATTCGCCTTATCGGTAGATTTAATCCCATACCAATCGCATCTGTTGCCACAATAACAGTCGTTTCACCATTTAGAAATCGCTGCATTTGTTTCTTTCTAGTCTCGGGAGGCATACTGCCGTAAATCATACTTACTTTCCGTTTACCTCTTTGTAGTTCTGATGCCGTTTCAAGAACTTGTCTCCTTGAAAAACAGACAAGTGCGTCTCCTTTTCGAGTATCGTTTAGACGAAACAAATGTTGTTCCACTTCAAGTGGTATATCCCTTCTATATTCAAAAACATCGACATCGGATTCTCCAAGCAAATCTAAAATCATCGATTTAGCATTAAAACTACAGATGATATGAACTTCCTTTGCTTTGGCTTTTGTTATTGCTTTATACCAAGAAAATCCTCGGTCTTTATCTGCAAGCATTTGAGCCTCATCAATGACAACCACATCATAATAATCTTTCTCATGAAACATCTCGACCGTACAGGAAAAGTGTGTGGCATCTGTTACCACTTTCTCTTCTTCCCCCGTTTTTAAGGAACAAGGTACACCTTCTTCATTCAGTTTGTCATATATTTCAAATGCAAGTAGGCGGAGCGGGGCTAAATAAATTCCACTTTTAGCTGCCTTCATATTTTCAATTGCTTGAAAAGTTTTACCCGTATTCGTTTCGCCAACATGGAGTATATACTGGATATTCCGGCTTGGGGGTGGACTGTATTCCATACCGAAAATATCTTCAATCATTCTTTTTTCTTCTTCTTTTCTCCGTTCTTCCTCTTCTTTTTGCCGTTGTCTTTTTTCCTGTTCTTCGATCTCTTTTCGTTTTCGTTCCATTATATCTTGGTTAAAAATCTCGCGATGCTTCTCAAGATCAAACGGAATATCAATCAGTTTGATAAGATCAGTCATCAATTCATTTAACAAATCCTCGAAAATTTCATAGCTAAGATCAGCAAGAGGTTCAAAAGAGACTTCCTTTAAAATATCGATGGAAAGTGGTTTTCCAAATGATTCTTTATATTCATCAAATAAATTTGAAGGTAGATGATTTTTAAGCCAATTAGGACCGAAATCAAATAAATAGGTCGAGATCAATCGTTCATATTTTTCTGTTATTTCTTCAACAAATCGATAATTGTGATAGGCTGACTCTTGCTCATCGTATAAATAAGACGAAAACGTAACATCCTCCATTGGTTGGATTACCCCTTGCTTTTCAATCTCTATCGCAAGCTGACTGCCAAGTAAAAATCGGATGTATAGATAAAACTCTTCATAATATTCACCCAACAGCTGTTCAATATGGTATTCAAGCTTCAAAAATAATTTTCTTTTTGATTCTCGTTCTATTTGAATAGCCTTTTTACATAAATGAGATTCCCTAACTTTCTTATATCGCTGTACCCACACTTCCTTTTGAATTAAAAATTTCGTATCGAGCCAACAAATTACATCAAAAGACTCTTCTTCACGAATTTCATTTCGAAACATCTGATTAATTAATTTTTGTTTTACGCCCTCAACATCAAATCCTTTGGAAGTAAGGTATGATACTTTTTCGTTAATAGAAGCATGACTTGAGGTTGCATTAAGCCATGCGTTCAACCAAATCTGACCAATAAATTGGCCCCTTTCTCGAATATATTGTTCATAGGAAGGAATGTCTTCTTTCGTCTCAAGATATTTATCGATATCATCCATGACCATGGTTTTTGCCCGTTCGACTGCTTTTGAATAATAATCAGCCAAAATACCGTTCATTTTGTATCTAGCTCCTTTACAGATCGCTTATTTGCTTTATTTTATCATTTTATGTATAGCATTAGTTTCCCTCAAAAAACAAAAAAGTTCCCTCGAATCTAGGGAACTTTTTTAAAAATCATATTGAAATACATTAATTAGAAATACGATTTTGGTTCGATTTTAGATTTAAAATATTGATAGCAAATAATATTACGCCAAGAACAATAAGCAACGATCCAATTATGGTCACAATTGTTAAACCTGGGTTTCCTGTTACTAGAACAATAAACAATGCGCCTTGCATAAGTGGTAAGCCGATATTATGCAGCCAAAAATGGGCTTTGGCTAATCTTGTTTGTGCTGCACTTGGAAAAATACAGTAAATAATTCCGAAAAGAGCCATAGAAACCCAACCTAAAAGATTAAAATGTGCGTGTACAGAAGTTAGTGTGAAGTTATGAATAATTCCCATTACAAGTCCAATTAGGACAGCAATCGTAAAATATACAACGGAGATTTTAAGGAAACGTAATCCCATGATTACACCTCCTTTCATCAGCAAAATGTATTGCACTATTATTATAGTTTTTTTATTTTCAAAATATTCTTATTATCTAATCATTACAAAGGTTTTTTTAGTTAGGTAGCTACTGCTATCATTTTGATATCACTTCTATATCCTATTGCTATCATATGATACACTCAACAAAAACTTACAATTTTTGATAGACTCACAACTCACTAACTCGAATTCTTTTATTTTCCCCGACAATATGTCAGTTCCTGCGCTTACCCAGGAAATCCACTAACAAAATAAAAAAATTGACCCACGCACATATAAAGCGTAGGTCTAGTTCTTGTCTTAAGTTATTTACTTATGCTTCAACAATTTCTTTTTGTTGATATACTTCTTCTTCGAACTCACCGGTGATTCTGCTTGTTAAAATACCAGTCGTCATTCCGCCGCTTACATTTAATGCTGTACGGCCCATATCAATTAATGGTTCAACAGAGATTAACAATCCAACAATTTCAATTGGAAGACCCATTACTGATAATACAATCAAAGATGCAAATGTTGCACCACCACCGACACCGGCAACACCAAAGGAACTAATCATAACGACTAAAATCAATGAAAGAATGAATGATGGATTCAATGGATCAATACCTACTGTCGGCGCTACCATAACTGCAAGCATTGCAGGATAGATCCCTGCACATCCATTTTGACCGATTGTTAAACTAAATGGGCCTGCGAAATTAGCAATTCCTTCTGAAACCCCAAAATCTTTTGTTTGGCTTTTAATATTTAACGGCAGTGTTCCTGCACTTGAGCGTGAGGTAAAAGCAAAAGTTAGAGTTGGCATTGCTTTTTTCAGATAAAGAACTGGGCTTAATTTTACCATTGATAGCATGATTAAATGAACGATAAACATTAAAATTAACGCTACATAAGAGGCAATAACAAATGTTCCAAGGTTAACGATCGCTTCATAATTACTTGTCGCAGCTACTTTTGTAATCAACGCTAAAATTCCATATGGAGTTAAGCGGAGAACTAATGTAACCACTCTCATGATGATTGCATACAACGAATTTATAATTTTCGCAAATAATTCAGCTTCCTCCGGTTGTTTCCGTTTTATACCAAGGAACGCAACGCCAATGAAGGCAGCAAAAATAACGACAGCGATTGTTGAAGTAGGACGAGCTCCTGTCAAATCTGCAAATGGATTGTTTGGAATCATTTGTAGAATTTGCTGCGGGATTGTCATACCTTCAACCTGAACAACTCTATCTACAAGTTCAGCATTACGGCTTGCTTCAGCGTCACCTTCTGTCAACTGAATCCCATCAAGACCAAAGCCGATTGTTGAACCAATCCCTATAGCTGCTGAAATTCCAGTTGTAAATAATAAAAGTCCAATTACAAGGAAACTGATTTTCCCTAGATTCTTAGTAATTTTTAATCTTGTAAAGGCTCCAACAATGGAGATGAAAACTAGCGGCATTACGACCATTTGTAGTAATTTAACATAGCCGCTCCCAACAATACTCAACCAATCAATCGTTTTAGAAATGACGTCGGAATCCGCCCCATAAATCACGTGAAGGACATATCCAAAGACAATACCTAATCCCAAACCTGTAAACACACGTTTAGAAAAAGAAATATGCTTTTTTTGCATAATAATTAATACACCAATCAACAAAAGAAAAACAATTACATTAACAATGATAAGTCCGTTATTCATCTTAATTCTCCTTTTTGAAAATAAAACAATTTAATATTTTATTATATTCGTATACTCGAAAATATTACTCTATTAAAACCAAGTTGTCAAATAAGGATTATCAGATTTAATCAAAAAAATCACATCACTTATTATAATATGTGATGTGATAAGATACCATAGATAAATTTCTTTAAAATTCCTCATATACAGCTGGATCTTGGTTATTAATTCTGCCATCAGGTCGGCTTAATTCTGAAATTATCTTCATTTCTGTCTCGTCTAAGCTGAAGTCAAATATAGATATATTTTCTAACTGGCGTTCCAGTGAAGCGGATTTTGGAATGGAAATAGCGCCAAGTTGATAATGCCAGCGTAAAACAATTTGAACAATCGTCTTATTATGCTGTACGGCAATTTTTTGAAGCGTATCAATTTGCAATTCTTTAAATCCTCTTGTTAATGGACTCCACGATTGGGTTGCAATGTTTTTCTCTTCGTGGTACTTTCTTTGTTCCGCTTGGTTAAAGAACGGATGTAATTCAATTTGATTAATACTCGGCTTTACGCCTGTTTCTTTTTCTAAACGCTCGATATGTTCAGGTAGGAAATTACAAACCCCAATCGAACGGATTAACCCCTTCTCTTTGGCATCAATTAGTGCTTGCCATGCTTCTACATACAGGTCTTGCTTTGGATTAGGCCAATGAATTAGATATAAATCATAATAATCTAAATTTGCGCGGTATAAAGATTCTTCGATTGTAATAACAGCCTTCTCATAAGATTGATAGCGTCCGGGTAATTTAGATGTTATTCTTAATTGTTCTCTTGGAACCGAGCAACGCCTAACAGCCTCCCCTACTGTACCTTCGTTCTCATAGTTGTAGGCGGAGTCAATTAAACGATAGCCAATATCAATAGCATTATTAATAGCATATGCCCCTTCATTACCTTTAAGTAAATATGTACCCAAACCCATAACAGGTATTGTTAATCCATCATGAAGTGTAATCTCCGGAATTGCATTTCTCACAACCTACCACTCCTCTCCCGTATTATTTTAAGATTACCATAATTTTATATAAATGACATTTTTATTCACTCGGTGTTTTCTTCTACTGCCCCAACTAATTTATGTAAAAAAGAAAAAATTAAGCCATAAGCTTCCCCAATTGTCATATCTTCTTTAAAGCCAGATACATAATTAAAAGTAAAATTCAAATCCCACAAGCCATCATCACCGTTAAACATTAGATCAAATGGCGCCTCTTCCGTTTCTAACTGTTTTTTTAGTTGTTCCTTTATTTTGGATGCATACTTCTTTGGAAATTTTAGACCTAACATCACATCATAGGTGCCAAAAGCATTATCAACCTCAAAAGAAACAGAGTCAGTCCTAACTTTATCAAACGATTTTGATTCAACAAACAGAAACTCATTTTTGTGTTTTTTAAAGTATCCAATCGTTTGTTTTAAAAATTCTGTCGTTTCTTTTGCTAGAAGCTCTTCCGTTTCTTTATCAATGCGTTCAATATAAGCATCATCAAAACTTAATAATGAATTCATTTCCGATACCTCCCTCATTCACTCTTACAATGTTATCTTCAGTTTACCCATTTAGCTCAAGACATACAGGACAATGATCACTCCCCATGATTTCTGTATGAATTTGTGAATCGATAATCGAGCTACTTAATCCTTTTGACAGAATAAAATAATCAATTCTCCACCCGATATTTCTTTCCCTTACCTTATTCATGTATGACCACCAGGAATACACATCTCCTTTATCTGGGTATAGATATCTAAAACTATCGACAAACCCGGAATCAAGCAATCTTGTCATTTTTTCGCGTTCTTCATCTGTAAAACCGGAGTTCCCTCTATTAGTTTTATAATTTTTCAGATCAATTTCTTGATGGGCAACATTTAAATCCCCACATAAAATCACCGGCTTAACTTTGTCCAATTCTAATAAATAGTTACGTATATTGTCTTCCCATTCCAACCGGTAGCTTAGTCTTGCCAAATCCCGTTGTGAATTGGGGGTATATACATTAACAAGATAAAACGACGGAAACTCTAATGTGATCGCTCTGCCTTCATGGTCTTCCATATGGTCTCCCAATCCGTACGAAACTGAGATCGGTTTTATTTTTGTGAAAACGGCTGTCCCTGAATACCCTTTTTTAGCAGCGTAATTCCAGTACTGATTGTAGTTTTCAAGGTTTAAATCTATTTGTCCTTCCTGCAATTTAGTTTCTTGAACACAAAAAATATCCGCGCCCATTTCGTGAAAATAATCAAGAAATCCCTTTTGGACACAGGCCCGAAGACCGTTTACATTCCATGATATAAGCTTCATAATTGTTTCTCCAACTCCTTTAAATCCGTAACAATATCTATTTTATTGTAAATATTAATAGTATGTACGTCCACAAATTGTCCAAAATATCAATATGAAATAGATGAAAAGGATGTTTTTTATGAAAGGCAATTTGATTGTGTTTTTCTTTTGTTTATATTTTTGTCCATTAATCATACATGCTGAAATTGTAGAAACTGACGAAGTTTATACCTACGAATCATTAACAGAAGATTTACTTGAACTTTCAAAACTGCATCCTAATTTAATAACATACAAATCATTAACAACAACCCCCTATGGAAGAGAAATTTGGGCGGTGAAGATTGGTCATGGGAAGCCAACAGTATTAATACATGGCGCCCACCATGCCCGTGAATGGATGACAAGCACTCTATTGATGAAAATGATTGAGACATATGCTGATTCGTATAAAAAAGATAAAAAAGTGGGAGGGTACGAATCAAACATTTTAGAAGAAGTATCGATTTGGTTCGTGCCGATGGTGAATCCGGATGGTGTTACATTACAGCAAATGGGCCTATTCGCTTTTCCAAGCTCCATCCACCCAAGTCTTGTTAAGATGAATAAAGGCTCGCTGAATTTTATAAGATGGAAGGCAAATCTTAATGGGATTGATCTCAATCGTCAATATCCTGCCAATTGGGAAAATTTAAAAGGTGTTAGTAATAAGCCTAGTTATCAATTTTACAAGGGGACCAGCCCATTGGAAGCAATTGAGGTAAAGGCTTTAGTTGATTTTACATATGAAATCAAACCTGAAATTGCCGTTAGTTATCACTCGTCCGGCAATATGCTATTTTGGGGATTTTACGAGTGGGGTCTGACACATACAACAAATTTTGCAATTGACTATTTCAAAATTGCTGAAAAAGTTGCTGATATGACTAGGTACAAGTTAGAAGTACCTAAATCCTTTCAGCAAGGCGGAGGTTATACAGATTGGTTTATTGAGGAATTTGAAAAAACAGCATTTACGGTGGAAATTGGTTCATTGATTGAAGATAGCAGCCTCCCTCTCGATTCCTTCCCTTTGATTTGGGAAAGAAACAAAGCGATAGGATTATTCTTGGCAAAAAGGGCGATAGAAAAATTCACATATGACCGTAATAACATTATGTTAACTAACGGAAATGCCAAATCACAAACTTACAATTTGTCTGACACGATTTTATAACTTTATTACAATTTTGTATTTGACATAAATTTGTAAATTATTTATAATTTTCTTAATATTTATAACCATAATAGCGCTGAAATATTTAAAATATCAATAGAAGGTGATGTGAAATAAGGTGAATCCTTTTATTCTCGCGGTTGTCATGATTTTAGGAATTCATGTGGGGCTTAATTTGGACAACATCCTAAACAAGTTTCTTTGAATTACCAAGTACTGCATGAAAAAAGGGACTTGCATTTACAAAAGGTTAAATGCAGGTCCCTTCAAAAGTCCCAAGTACAGCTCTTGTGATAATTTCAATGGCTATATAAAGTGCATCATGGTTAAATGACATGTTAGGATGATGAAGGCCAGGGGTTAAATCACAGCCGAGGCCAAGCATCGTTGCCTTGATTGTTGGTTTTTCCTTCGTATAAAAATGAAAATCCTCTCCACCCGGAGTCATGATTGGTCCAACAAGCCCTCCTATTCCAAGGGTATCTTCTATAGCTTTTTCCAAAAGTTTTTCCGCGAATGGATTTACTACTGCCGCATATACTCTACCTTTTTGTTCAATCGTTAATTCACATTGATATAAAGAAGCCAAACTCTTTATGATGTGATCTACCTTTTCAATCAATTGTTCCATTGCTTCATTCGATTGTGCACGTAAATCAAGACTGAACTTAGCTGAACCTGGAATAATATTTGCATTTGTACTGCTGCCTGCTGAAACATGTGTCATTTTAACGGAATATGGAACAAGCGGATCGAGGCGAATTCCTTTCATTTGTTCAACAATAGCGGTAATGACTTCAATAGCATTGACCGTAAGATGCGGTTTGGCAGCGTGTCCGTCGAAACCATGAATCTCGCCATTTATAGTTGTAGTAGATCCATGAATGATACCTGACGAGGCTTGACCAAACCTTAACTCCTGTATAGGACGCAGATGAACACCATAAAGGAAGTCAATATCTTCCAACACCTGTTTTTCTACCATTTTTAATGCGCCTTCCCCGACTTCTTCAGCCGGTTGAAAAATAAACTTTACCATTCCTGGCAGCACTGCTTCCATTTTTTTTAATAATAATAGAACACCTAAAACAATCGTCATATGCGCATCATGTCCACAGGAGTGGTTAGCTCGGAATGTTCCGTTCACATCTTGAAAAAGAGCATCCATATCAGCTCTGATGCCTACCGTAATATTACCTTCTCTTTTGTTCCCTGACCATGTCCCAATGACCCCGGGTATGTCATCAAACCGCTTGACCTCAAGTCCATTCTTTTCAAGGATTCTTGAAATATAGTTTGTTGTTTCAAATTCCTTCCAGCTTATTTCGGGATTTTCATGTAAATGCTGGAATATATTCAAAATCTCCGGCTTCAGTTCCTCTATTAATTTTTTCATGATACTTCCTCTTTCTTTATGGTTAACGAAAATCCCCCTACTGCAAAGGAATAGGGAGACAAATTTTAATGAATATCATGCTTTTTGAAGTTACCACCCTTAACCTCAGTTACATCATAAATAGCAACAAAGGCCCTTGGATCAATTTCCTGAATGATTTCTTTCATTTTGCTTTCTTCCAAGCGGTTGATGATACAAGTAATTTCCTTGAATTGTTCATTTGAATAACCGCCAAGTGCCAATGAATACGTTGCCCCGCGCCCTAATCGGTCACGAATTGTTTCAACCATTAACTCCGGTTCCGTTGTGATAATTTTAAAGGATTTCAAACCACTCAATCCTTCCTCAACAATAGGAATCACTTTAGATGCGATAAAGTAAGCAATAGCTGATAAAAAGGCACCTTGAAGGCCAAACACAGTTGATACAACAATAAACACAAACATATTCAAAAATAGGATTAGATCACTTGTTCCAAAAGGGGATTTTCTAGAAAGTAATACGGCCAACATATCAATTCCGTCCAAAGCACCACCGTTACGTAAAGCCAACCCCATTCCAAAACCGATGATAATCCCACCTACAACGGTTACTAACAATGTATCACCTTGGATAATGGTTGGTATATGGTGCATAAGGCTCGTGCTGACCGCTAGTGTGGCTATCCCAATAACTGAATAAATAGCAAAACTTTTACCAATTTGTTTATATCCTAAATAGACGAAGGGGATGTTTAATAGGGCAATTAGAAGCCCTAGGGGTAATCCAAATAATTGGGAACCAACGATACTTAGACCTGTCACACCACCATCTGATACACGGTTCGGGATTAATACCGATTCTAGTCCATATGCCGTTATAATACCCCCTATAATTACCAATAATGCTCGTGAAACTATCTTTAATTTAATAGTTTTTTGCTTTGCACTTGCCATATTATTTTCCTCTCTTCGAACATTTACATATTATTCCTTTTTCATGTAATTATTTTAACACAAGGGAGTCCCCGTAGATTATATTTTTTACAATTTTTTATTTGGATATTTTGTGCTGTTTATCGCAAAACTATAATGAATACCATGAAAGAAGGGAATTTCAATGCGGTTTTTTCGTTGCTTTCTTATAATAGAGATTCTTTTTTTGGTGTTTGTAGGATTAGCTTGTTTTCCTATTTCAGCCCATGCCACAAGCTATCCGTTGCAAGCAAAATATCCGGAAGTAATGATTTACAAAGCTCACACAACACAAAAAGTGATTGCCCTATCATTCGATGATGGCCCCGATCAACGGTTTACGCCTCTAATATTAAATATTTTAAACAAATATGATGTGAAAGCAACTTTTTTTTTATTGGGTACAAGAGTTCAGACCTACCCAGATGTTGCAAAAAGAATTTATAATGAAGGGCACGTGATTGGAAATCATACTTATTGGCATCCACAGCTGACAAAAACCGGGGTAAATAATATGATTTGGGAAATTGAAAAAAATGAAAAAAAAATCTTATCCATTACAAATGTGAAAACAAATTTATTCCGTGCACCATATGGGGCTCTAAACGAACAGCTTGTTAAACAATTGGATGTAATGGGTTATCGCGGGGCCGGGTGGTCCGTGGATTCAGAGGATTGGAAAAGCTTATCATCTGTTAAAATAAAACAAAATATACTGAACAATATTCACCCCGGAGCAATTATCCTAATGCATAGTGCTGGGCATTGGACACAGGACTTAACAGGTACTGTTCTAGCTTTAAATGAACTCATACCTTATCTGAAAGAGGAAGGATATACTTTTGTAACAATCCCGGAGCTTTGGTCAATCGAGCACGGAAATACAAACAAATAGCAGGAGCGAATTCGGGTTTGAATTGCCCTGCTATTTGTTGCATTATTGTGGAATATTTCCACCAGCTACCCTGACTCCTGAATTGCCGGCCGGATCCGTTTTTTCATCATCCTCTTCGGCATGAATGATTAAAGATTTTCCTAATATGCTGTTAGTTACGCCATGATCAAGTGATAGACCGTCAAGGACTATGGCTTGATCGACTTTTCCATCTTTATCAGCAACAAGGTTCTGAATATCACCGAGATGTGCTCCTTTAGGGTTATCATGTCCATGTTGTTTTCCAGTCGGATTAAAATGCCCACCAGCTGTCGTAAAATCACCGTTTGTTATTGGGTTTTCATGAATGTGAAAACCGTGCTTGCCGGGAGTAAGACCACCTACATTGACTTTGACTATTACCTGCTTACCCATCTGTACTAAACCGGCAACTCCAATAACGTCACCTTTGGTGTTGTACAATTCAAGATATGTAGTGATGAATTTATGCTGTCTGCCGTTGGATGTAAAATAAGTGTAAGAATAATTATAAGTGGATGGAGTAGGAAAACTTGCCACATTCTTATTATCCTTTGCACCATTGTCTTTAGCTGCACCAATAAAACTATTAGGCAAAAATACAACCGCTAGGAGCAGCATACCAACTATAAAAAGTACGGAAGGTATAGCAAACTTTTTCATCTTGTTCACTCACTTTCTAATTTATTACTTTAGGATGTATTTTCCACTACCTATTATGTCTTGGTAATTAGATTATCAAACCCGGAAATTTTATATTTTTCCAAAAAACAAATAAAATATTCTTCTATTCTATAACCATAATATTATTATGTTAACTAATTCCCGGCATTGGTCATTAAAAAACGTTTGGAATAGATTGGCTTCCAAACGCTGTTGTTTTATCTAATTATCTGAAGACGGACCAAATACGTCCTCCACTTCTTTTTTCAATAAATCTAGGAGCGGAAAATGACTTTCATGTCCAAGACTCTCAATTATATTCCTGTAATACCACTCTTGCTTCTCTCGTCCTCTTTTGAATTTTTCCCAAGTGGCTTCCCCTAGGTTTGTAAGGTCACGGTTGATAGATCTAAGATTGTGGAGTTTGTCGGCACATGCCACTTCTCGAATCAAAAGAGGCGCACTTTTTAAGTACTCAATCGTATGTTTTTTCCTATCTTCCCAGCTCGCACCTTTATCAGGTTCCGAACAACCTTTAACGATGTTAAGCACTTCTTCACCGAAATTATTCAAAATATCAGCTTCCGTAGTTTCTGTATCCTCTAGTGTATCATGGAGAATTCCTGCAACGATCGCTTCTTCACTACATCCGGCTTTTTGCAAGATCATACCAACACCAACAGGGTGGCTAATATAGGGGATGTCCGTTTCTTTTCGGAATTGGTTGCGATGTGCTGTTGCAGCAAATTCAATTGCATAATCAATTAAATTCATAGTGAGTACACCTCCGTATATATGTATATAGTCGTCTTTATTTTCCTCATTGTATCATGGACCAAAAAAAATGTCGTTTTCATATAAGAAAACGACGTTTTGCTACCTGCTTTTTTACGTGTGTTATCCCCAACTAGGATTGTTTCCATATAAAATGGTCCGGGCTATCCCAATAAAGTATTCCGATTCCCTAATAATATGATCAAGTACAGTTTGTGCAATCATATTATCCTTTGCCGCTACACTATTGGTTTTAATCTGACGGCATAATTCAATAAATTTCATGCTTTCGTCTAAGCAGAAAGCTATAAGCTGAATAACCTGCTGTTGAAGTTGCTCATAAACCATAGTGTTACGAACCACAGTTTCTACATAACTTACAACGATTTGATGAGTTTTTCCGAGAGCTTGCTCCCATTCTTTTAATGCATCTACATATTTCCGCTCTAAATTACTAAGAGCAACCCGAATTACTACAGTGTGCTCTCGTTCTTGTTCCTTCCAAAATTCGGCTTCATCCAAAATCCGTAAGGGCATCTGCTGTCCATAATAAAATTGCATCGTCATCCTCCCTATTATTGAAAATGAACTCATTTAAATATATAGATAAAAGAAAAGGAATATGACTTGTATCACATAGCAAGACCATTTCCTTGACTATTTTTGAGCCCAAATATCAATAATCTGGGGATTTATCCAGTTCAATTTTGGGAATTCCACATATGTTATTGTACAAATGTTTAGGGAGGTGTGTATGGATGGGTGCTGTTGCAGGTGGAGCATGCTATGGTGGCGGATTTGCGTTACTCGTAATATTGTTCATCTTATTAATTATCGTAGGGTCAGCTTACGTTGGATGGTGCTAATAATAACATAAATAGTATATATGCAACCCTTGGTCACGCTGCTAGCAGGACCAAGGGTTTTTCTCTTGATTTAGTAAATGTCTAATATCCGCAAGCAGCTGCGCCAACGATGATTAATAGAATAAATAGAACTACGATTAAGACAAATACATTCCCACAAGGTGCTACAGCAACTGGTGCTACAACTGGTCTACGGCACCATGGTGCACCTACAAAACCTCCACCGAAGCCGCCCATTCCAAATCCACCATAACCAAACATATTTTTTCCTCCTTCAATTATTTTTAAAATATCAATTTAATTTATGCTTTTAGAAAACTATTGTAAGGGCATACACCTTTTTTATGAACCCATTTATTACCAGAAGAACCATGGAATTAAAGCCAAACCAGCAATGGCTCCTAAGGCGATTCCTACACCAAATCCTCCCCATCCCCAGCCAAATCCATATCCAAATCCACCTAAGTTTCTTGGTCCACCAAGTGGCTGCAAATAGACCCTGTTAGCAGTAACACGATGGATGATTCCTCTATGAATTCGTCCATCATGGGTTCTAATTTCAACAGCCTTGCCCATATGTCGATTACATAATGCATGGTAATGTCCAACTGACATTCATTCACCCCCATTTCTTTCGTACCATATGACATCTTATGCTTTGATACATGCTTTCGAAAGGACGAATGAATCAGGGGATAAGTGGAATACGAGCGAATTGAAAAATGAGCATTTAATCAAATAGCCTATACACAATGCATCTTCTTCGAATAAAAATAAAAGGAATTAAATTATATTATAGGAGGGAATGGAATGTCTGAACGCAGGGAAGCTAAGGTAATCCACGTCGATAAGTTAATCATACACGCGAAAGAAGTAGAAATTATTCATGAACGAAATGATGACCACCAACCTCATCATATGCCAAGAAGACCTAGAAGAGATCCGTGGGGGCTCTTTTGGGGTAGGCCACAATCAGAACAAGACGATGGACATGAATCTTATGAGGAAAGACGCAACGATTAAGTAGACTAAATAGGCTTATTAATAAAAGACCCCCTCATTTGCAGGGGTCTTTCCCTTATTCATATTCTTTTTTCTCGGCGATTTTCTTTTGATAGTACTTTTCAGTAACATTGAACTTAATTGTAAGGGGCATTTCACCAGCAACCTCTTTTTCAATGAGTAAACGTGAACCACTTTTCCCAATTTCTGATTCATGAAAGTCAGTCGTAATTTGAATCGTCAGTAGCTTATTAGCTGGCACCATGGTAATCCTAGGGTTTCCTTCTTTCACCAATTTTTTAGTGAAGAATCTTTTATTAAAGAAAATTGTAAACAGGAGCTCATTTCCACTCTTCGAAGCATTTTTGACCTCTAATAAATAGGAATTATCTACTTCAATTAACTTTTCCTTGGAGATACCTTCAATTTCTAAGAATAATTGCACCCGATCACCTTTATGAGGAGAAATTCTTATTTTTGTTTTAGCCAAAGTCTACCCTCCCGTTATTGTTACACCAAACTATTATATCCGTCTAGGCGTGAAAAATTACTAAGACTATTTTCGATTTAACGGGGGTAAAAAAGAATGTCCTAGCCATTATCTAAGTCAAAAATTTCAATCCCCATTAGTTGTTTTTTATCTATTTTCCCGACATGTGTTTTCGGAAGCTCCTCAACAAAAATAAATTTTTTCGGTACTTTATAGCCGCCTAACTTCTGTTGGCAGAATGCTTTTAATTCATCTTCATATATAGTATTCTCCCTCTTCGGGGCGACGTAAGCAACAACAATTTCTCCCCACTTATCATGGCTTACACCTACAACAGCAACTTCACTGACGTATTTATGTTCAGCTAAAACATGCTCTACTTCCAATGGATACACGTTTTCACCGCCAGTGATGATCATATCTTTCTTGCGTCCCACAATATAAAAATATCCATCTTTATCTTTTTTCGCTAAGTCACCAGTGTGGAGCCATCCTTTTACCTTTGTTGCTTTTGTTTGTTCGGGATTGTTCCAATAATGATCAAAAACATGGTACCCCTTAATGAGTAGTTCCCCAACTTCATCTGGGTCTGCTTCTGTTCCATCATCATTTATTAGCAATGCCTCATTAAACAGCATTGGTTTTCCGACTGATCCCTTCTTATTCGAAACATCACTTGGGTCCATATAAAAGTTATTTGGTCCAGCTTCTGTTAGCCCATATCCTTCTTTAAAGGTAAGTCCCTTTTGTTCATAGGCTTGATAGATTACATGGGGACAAGGGGCACCCCCTGATAAAAATGTGTGCATCGATGGAAATTCCGAATGTTGAAAAGCGCTTGTTTCTATTACCATATGGTGCATTGTTGGTACAAGTAAGACAATCGTACATAACTCTCCATTGAGCAAATCAACTGTTTTTTCCGGATCGAATTTACTTGTAAAAACAACTTTTCCGCCAATCTGCAAGAGCGGAATCGTTAAGGAAAAAAGCCCTCCAGTATGGAACATTGGCAACACAGTTAATGTTGTATCATTTCCATTCAAGTTCCAGCTTAAAATTGTATTCGTCGAATTGCAAAAGATCGATTGATGTGTGAGCACGACGCCTTTTGGATTACCTGTTGTTCCCCCTGTATAGATAATCGCTAAAGGATCTTCCTTTTGAATTGGATGTGTACATTGAAATTCCTTTTCAAAAAGTAAGTGCTCGGCGTAGCTTTGGCTATCGACCTTTAATGTTGGAAAGGCAACAATATTTCCAATCAATTCCTTCACATCCGAATGATAGGCAATTAAACTTGGCAAACAATCACGTATGATATATTGTATTTCCGCAATCGATAATCTCCAATTCAGTGGAACAAAGATGGCCCCTATTTTTTCACAGGCAAAATATAAATCAAAATAACTGATATGATTTGGAGATACTAAAACAATTCGATCCCCTTTCTGAATTCCTATACTTAAAAAATACGCTGCAAGATGATTGGCTCTATCATTTAATTGGGCGTAGGTCCAACATTCTTTCGTATCACCATCAACTACCGCAATCCGATTGGGTGTAATTCCTGCTCTATTTTTCAGCCAATCTATTTCCCATGACATATCAATCTCTCCTTTCCAGTGGGTCGCGGGTTCGGGAACTGTGTCCCGGTTTTGGCGGGACACAGTTCCCGACCCTCTGGCCCAATTTATTCATTTAAAAAGGTAACCATTTCATTTACTAATTGATCGAGGCCATCTACCAATGGGGAATGACCACAGTTTCGCAAAACCTTTAGTGTTGCATTTTCACCTAGGTCTTCGACTATTTCTTTTGTCATTTTCTCAGAAACGACGAGATCATTCTCACCCCATAAAACAAGAGTTGGTACATTAATATTCTTTGCTTGATTGGTACCTTCGTTTATACCATTTGGCACTCCGCTTATATTGTATAGATTTAAAGCTTGATAGACGTCGACTAAGTTTCTCTGGGTTAACATATCTTCTAGATATTCCTCATACCGAGCCGAATTAGGTTTGTTATTGTTATAAATCACAAAATCCCACATATTACGTAAAAACAATTTATCCCTATTTTGATAAGCACGTAGGACAGGAATCGCTTTTGTAAAATCTTTTAAGACTTCTTCCTTTTTCGTTAAACGAACTTGTTGTCCAAAGGCATTGACAGAATAAAACGGATAGCCTCTCGTTGAAGCTGATGCCAACAGGATTATTTTATTTACAGCTTTCGGATAATCTACTGTAAATTGCATTGCCACTGCCCCGCCAGTGGACCAGCCACAGATAGAAAAGTACTCTAGCGCCAATGCATCTACGAATTGTTTAACATCATCACTAAAATCCTTAATCGTTTCTATTGGTTTATAATAGGTTGAAATTCCAAAACCTCGTAAATCAACCGCATATACTTTGAAATTTTCCGGTAATGCTTCCATAACTAAATCCCAATGCTTGGATGAGGTCATATTCCCATGGATTAATAAGAGAACACGATCTCCCCCATCCCGCTCTCGATAGCCTAGCGTCTCACCATTTGCCAGCATAACCGTTTTTAAAGAGATTTCCAATCGTTTACCCTCCTTTGCGGATCGTTGTTACACCTAAACATACCTGATATCGGCACTTACCAGCATAACAACATCATCCTCGTTTATTTTTCGTCATTTTTTCATCTCCAAACCAGACTCTTGTTTTGAAACATCATTGCTTGAGTGGGAGGAAGAACCCCTCATTTTTTTCTTCATTTTCCTACCAGCCCACCACTGTCTAGTTGTTCCAACGATACCTTTCGGGAAAAACATAACAACAAGAATGTAGATGATCCCAAAAATAATCAGCCAGCGTTCGAAAATCCAATGAACCTTTGCCAAATCTTTTAAACTATGTTGGGCAAACTCTATTAAACCAGACCCAACAATCGCTCCTATTAACGTTCCGACTCCACCGATGATCGTCATCATTAAAGCATCCAAAGTTACCTCTATTGAAAAAACAGCCGTATTGACGAAACGAAGACTAATCGCATATAAAACACCACTAAAGCCAGCGATTATACCTGCAATGACATTTGCGATAATTTTATAGTGAATAATCCGATACCCTAGTGATTCAACCCGGCGTTCATTTTCACGAATAGCAACTAACACCTTCCCCAGCGGTGAATCTATAAATCTTTTTAAAAATAAGTAGGTTAGGATCATACAGATGAGCGCAATTAGGTACAAGGACACTCGATCCTTAAATAAATCCGGAATCGGAAATGTAAAGCCTTCGCCTCCCATTGTTAGGGAACGCCATTTTTCCGCGAGTACTAATAATAAACCTGCGACAGCAAGTGTCAGCATCGCAAAAAAGTGACTTTTTAAACGAAGAGTCAAAATACCAATTAATAGACTCAATAAAGTACAAAGCACGACCGCTACGAGGAGCGCTAGCAATACATTAAAATAAGAATCATCCACTTTCCTCATAAAAATAGCGATACTATAGTTCCCGATTCCAAAAAACATTGCATGACCGAACGAGACAATTCCGGTATAACCTAATAAAAGGTCATAGCTCATTGCAAAAATCGCGAAAATAAACACATTTGTCATCACCACAAGGCCGGTTCGGGAATTATAGACAAATGGCATAATAATTAGACATAAGGAGATCAGTATTAAAAACAAATTATATTTCGAACCTTTAGCTGTAAGTAATTTGTTCATTGCTTCACCACCTCTTCCGACCCTAGCAATCCGGATGGTTTAAAAATTAAAATAATCAGCATACTTAACATATTCACTGCAACAGCAAGGTCAGGTACAAAATAAGCCGCATACGCTCCTAAAATCCCAACTAAAACAGCTGCCATTGCTGAGCCGAGAACACTACCCATCCCACCAATGATGACCACAATAAACGCTAAAATCCCGTATTCCAATCCGATCTCAGCATGGATAACACCCGAATATGGACCAAGTAAAATACCAGCCAAACCGGCCATTGCCGCACCCAATATGAACACAAATAAAAATATTTTCCTAATATCAATTCCTAATGCCTGGACCATTTCCTTATTCATAACACCGGCTCGCACGATCAAACCAAGCTTTGTTTTATTAAGTAAAAATAACAGCCCGCCAAAAACAATAAAACCGACAAGGATAATAAAAATCCGATATTTGATGATAATAATATCACCAAATTCCCAGCTGCCGTTCAAAAAGGGAGGAACCTTAGCTTCAATGATATTGGGACCCCATACTACTTTTACAAGCTCGCCCATGACAAGCATAGCGCCCAATGTAATCAAAATTTGTTGAATGTGGTTTCCATAGACTGGCTTTATAATAAAGCGCTCTAATAAATAGCCCAAAAGAGCCCCGCTTATAATTGCTGCTATCATACCAATTACGAAGTTGTTTGTTTCTCCATAGGTCCAAATCCCAACATAGGCTCCCCATAAAAACAATGCACCATGGGCAAAATTCAAAACATCCATCAATCCGAAAATTAACGTTAATCCTGCCGCTAATAGAAAAATAAGCATACCTGTTGCTAATCCGTTAATCGTGATATTGACCAAAATATCCAATACAGCCAACCTCCTTTCTACTCCTAGGCGATTCCGAGGTACTTCTCACGGAGTTCTTTATCTTCTTTTAATTCCTGCATCATCCCGTGATGAACGGTTCTTCCATCATCGATTAGATAAAAACGGTCACCAATTGTACTTGCCATGATAAAATTTTGTTCCACTAACACAATGGTTGTATTTTTTTTCATTTCGTTAATCGATTCCATCACCTTCTCCACAATGATAGGGGCCAGCCCTTTACTAGGTTCATCGATTAATAGAAGCTCATTTTTATTCACATAGGCACGTGCGATCGAAAGCATTTGTTTTTGCCCGCCGCTTAAATAACCACCTTTTTTCTTCCAAAATGTTTTTAAATCTGGAAAAAGATTTAAAATGTAGTTCAGACGATCCTCTGTTTCCTCATCCTTTCTCTTCATTGCAACTTTCATGTTTTCTTCAACAGTTAATCCATTAAAAATCCCCTGATCCTCGGGTACATAGCCGATTCCTTTATTAGAAATCCCTGGTGTATCCCACTGTTGGATTTGTTCTCCTTTGAAGGAAATTGAACCTCTGGAAACAGGATTCAATCCCATAATCGAACGGAGGGTGGTTGTTTTTCCGGCTCCATTTCTCCCAAGTAATACGGTCACTTCGCCCGCTTCCACTTCAAAGGACACACCTTGTAAAATATGATATTGCTGGATATGTGTATGAATTTCATCTACTTTAAGTAGCGACATCGTACAAACCTCCCAAATAAGCAGACTGGACCTGTTCATTATTCATAATATATTCAGGCACCCCGTCCGCTAACAGCCTTCCATTAAAAAGCACCATAATACTGTCTGATAAATCTAGAACCATATCAATCTTGTGTTCAATTAATAAAATTGTTCGATTTCTTTGTTCTTTAATATTTTGGATCACCTCTAATATTTTTGGGACCTCCTCCAGTGACATTCCAGCAGTAGGCTCATCCAATAATAGAAGCTCTGTATTTAACGCTAACAGCATAGCGATCTCTAGCTTTCTTTTTTCACCATGGGCAAGATTCATTGCCAGTTCATCCGCTTTATTGTCTAATAGGACAAGCTGAAGCAACTCATCCGCTTTCTTATTAATCTCTTTAAATTTGCGAAAATGAGAAAACATGTTATAGCGAATACCGACTTCAGACTGGACTGCAAGACGTACATTTTCATGACATGTTAAATTTGGGAAGACGTTAGTAATTTGAAAGGAGCGACCAATGCCAAGGCGTGTACGGTAGGTTGGGGATAGATTGGTTATCTCTTTTCCATTAAATATAACCTTTCCATTTGTCGGTTTTAATTGTCCACTTAATAAATTGAAAAACGTTGTTTTACCTGCGCCATTCGGACCGATGATGGACTTTAGTTTATTTTTTTCCACTTTAATCGTTACATCATGGACAGCGACATGACCGCCAAAGGCTATTGTAAGATTTTTAGTTTCAAGGATCGAATCCATATTTTTCACCATCCTTTATTTTAAGTGGGAGGACACCACGGCCCTCCCTTTATGCAAGGTCAATTCTTATTAATTTTGAATTGGTGGTGCGGTTTCTTCTGGTGAGAGCTCTCTAATGAATACCGGTACCGGATAATCAAAGCCATCTTTTTTCTCAAGTTTGATGGCATATAATGTTTGTAATGCTTGATGATCATCTGGTCTGAACGTCATCGTTCCTTTTGGTGTTTCAAATGACATTCCTTCCATTGTATTTATTAAAGTATCAGCATTAGCGTCGCCGTTCGTTGCTTTAAGCGCTTCCACAATTGCGATCGCAGCCGTCATACCACCTGGAGTAAATAAATCAGGTGTTTCACCATTAAAACGTTTTTGATGTTCTTCCACTAACCAATCATTCACTTCATTTTTAGGTAATGTATAATGGTAAACTGTAAAACCTTCCATTCCTACTGCATCCTGCATAGTTTTTAAGGCCGCTATATCTGGAGCGCCTGTTGAAAGCTTGATTCCTTTTTCTTGAACCTTCATATCTGATAATTGTTTCCATGGCGGATTAGCACCAGCCCAAATAACGTATAAATAATCTGGTTTTGTATCAATAATTCGTTGAATATTAGAAGTAAAATCGACTGAATCAGGTGCAGCATATTCTTCAACTGCGACCTTAGCACCTAAATCTGCTGCCGCAGTTTTAAACGCTGCTACTCCATCCCGGCCAAATGCAGAGTCCGGAGCCAATGTTGCAATCGTCACACCTTCTTTTGCAATCGCTGCCGCTCCTGCAACCGCATCCTGTGAAGAATTGCGAGCTGTGCGGAAAATATATTTATTCCAGTTTGCTCCTGTAATTGAATCCGCAACGGCCGGTTCAACTATCATTATTTTTTCGTATTCTTCTGCTAACGGGAGTACGGCTAAAGTATCACCAGAAGAGCTGGAACCAACGATAAAATCTGCCCCTTCATCTAATAGCTTTGTAGCTTTTTGAACAGCGACATCTGGCTTAGTCTCAGTATCTTCTACAACAAATTCAATCTTTTTCCCAGCGACCTCCATTGTTCCATTTGTAGCGTAATCCAATCCTAGTTCAAAGCCTTTCAATGTTTGTTTTCCATACGCCTCTAACGCTCCTGTTAAAGAAGCAAGAACTCCTATTTTGATCGTTCCTTTTTCATCAGACCTTCCGTTTTTATCATTGCTGCTGCTCGGCTCACTTTGATCGCTGTTCGTGCCCGAATTTTTACCTCCTGTTGAATTGGAACCACACGCTGTAACGAAAAGCATCATCACGATCATCAACATTCCTAGCCAACCAAACGCTCTCCCCTTACGTTTCATTTCACATTCCTCCTTAATTTTTGCTAAAAAACAACTGGGACGGAGTTCCCGACCCTGTGGCTCATCAGATCAGAGTTATCCCCATTGAATGGCGGTTGCGGCCCATGTATATCCAGTTCCTGCGCTAACAGCGACGACTAAATCCCCAGCATTAAGCTGCTTTTTCAGTTGTGCAATATGGAGGCCAATACAAGGATCAAGTGCAGACATATGCCCATAATGATCCAAATAGATGGATTGCTCTTCGGGTAGCCCTAACTGCTTCAGCAATTCCTGATGCATCGATTTTTTAGTGTGAAGAGGCAGCAATAAATCAATATCTTCCAACTTATAGCCGCTTTTTTGAACGGCTTTGTTTACTACCTTTACAAAGTTTGGAACACTCACCAAGTCTAACCTTTCTTTCATATCCTGCGGATCAGTCACATCTAAATAATGAAGTCTATTTTTAATAGAATTTCCTGAAGAATGAAGTACAGATCCTCCCGCCGGAATTTTCACATCATCGTGAAAGGAGCCATCCGTAATAATACTTGATCCTAATAGGTGGTTTTTTCCATTCCTTTGAATTAAGGCGGCCGCACCTCCATCTGCGAAATTAAACATAAATCTTGATCTAGGATTCTCGTAATCTATAAGGTAAGATTCTTTACATCCTCCCACTAGTAGAATGTTCTGAATGGATTCATCAGAAACTAACATATCCTTTGCAACCTTTAAAGCTATTGGAAAACACGAACTTACATTCATCAATTCAAACGCATAGGCATTTTGGGCTCCTAATTCGTATTGAATTTTAGCAGCACATGGCCACACGTTATAATCCTTATAGGGACTGCCAAAATAAATAATCACATCAATCTCTAAGGGATCAATCTTGGTTAAAATCGGCCGCGCCGCTTCAATCGCCATGTCTGAAGCATGCAGATTTGCGTTGGAAACATGTTTTTGATAAAGCCCGAATTTATTAATAACAATGTCTTCTGGAATACCGGTTTTCAGCTCTAAATCCTTTGCTGTTTCAATGTTTTCCGGAAAGAAAATACCGGTTGCTGTGATGCCAATGTTTTCAATCATGATGCCAGCTCCTTGTATATTGTTTTTTAATTAACGCTTTATCGATTTTTCCTGTTGCGTTTTTAGGTAAAGCGTTTACAAAATAAACGTCCTTTGGAACCTTGTATTTGGCCAAATACTGTCTACAATACTCTTGAATTTCTTTTTTCGTTAGGGTTGATCCTTCATGTAAAGCAATAATAGCGATTGGAATCTCTCCCCATCTGTCATCGGGAACTCCAATAACAGCTGTTTCCTGTACTTGCTTCAGTTTTGCGATGGCCTGCTCTATTTCAAGAGGATAAATATTTTCCCCGCCCGAAATAATCATTTCTTTTTTTCTACCAGCGATGTAGACAAAGCCATCTTGGTCTTTTTTTACTAAATCTCCGGTCAAAAACCACCCATCTTTAAATGAAGCTGCCGTTTCCTTTGGCAAATTCCAATATTTTTTAAAAACATTTGGCCCTTTTACCCAAAGTTCACCAACCTCATCTGGGGCAACGTCCCTATCTAAATGATCTACAACTCTTATCTCTGTAAACATCGCTGCTTTACCGATTGAACCTTTAGATTCTAAGTAATTATCCTTTGTTTGCAAAAACACGGTTGGAGACGTTTCCGTCATCCCGAAGCCTTGCCCAAACGGCAGGCCTTTATCAGTAAAAAATGAAATGAGTTCCAGCGGACATGGAGCGCCACCACTATAAAACCATCTGACAGATGTTAAATCGGTATGATTAAAATTAGGATCTTTTCGGATAGAATCATAAATAGTAGGAACACCCATTATAAGCGTTATCCGATATTGCTCAATCAGTTTTAAGACTCGCGAAGTGTCAAATTTGGAAGGAATAACGACGGTTCCACCCATAAATAATACCGGCAATGAAAAAAGCCCAATCCCGCCAATATGAAATAATGGGAGTAGTGTAAGGGTAACGTCGTTGGATGTAATATCTAAAGATAATTGATTGTTTAAAGCATTCCAAAACATATTTTCTTGTGTTAAAACTGCCCCCTTTGGTCGGCCAGTTGTCCCAGATGTATAACAGATGATGAAAGGTAAGCTGCCATCTACTTCCGGCAAGGAAGCTTCCTCACGTTGAGTTGTTTGGACTAGTTCCTGTAAAGACTTTACCCCCGCATCAAGCAACATAACGGAAGTGATTTTTGTTCTATCGAGAATATTTTTCCCCAAGTCTTCAAACTCTTTCCCGATTATGAATGCTGTCGTTTGACTGTCATTCATTTGAAAAGCTAATTCAGTTGCTGTTAAACGTGTATTTAGTGGTACTATAATACTTCCAATCTTCGCAGCTGCAAATAAAATCATCACATATTCAATCCCATTGGGGAGTAGAAGACCCAGTCGATCGCCTTTTTTTAGCAATAATCTTTCCTGTAAGCACTGCGCAATTACATTAATATTTTCTGACATTTGCTTGTACGTAACCCGATCATTTTCACCAATTAGGGCAAGTTTATTAGGGGCGATTTGCGCTCTTTTCTCAATCCAATAATGGATACCCTTCAACTTTGTCACTCCTTTTTATTTCCAGTTATTCCATGGAAGATGATTCCCATCACATCCTCGAAAACAGGTTCAGGTACATCCGTATTGTCCCAATATACCCAGCGCATTCCGATAAATTGACTAATCCCCATCAAACTATAGGCAATCGTTTCGGGGTCAAGATCCATCAAACTATCATCATTTTTTGCGGCTTCCTTTAATTCTCTGATATAACCTTCAGCAAGTCTTTGATAATAGCTGCGGTATAAATTTTCATCTACGAGAAGAACTTGTTGCACAATACTATAAAGGTTGCGATGTTCTTTTACCCAAGAGAAAAATGTTCGAAATCCTATCCGAAGCACCTGCTGGTAATCTTTGACCCCGCCAATTTCGCCCTTTATTTTACTGCGAAAATCCTTACTCATTTGCGTAATCAATTCTTCAAAAATGGCATACTTGGATGGGAAGTAAATGTAAAAAGTTCCTTGGGCAACCGATGCTTCTTTCGTTATATCAACAATTGAAGCTTGAAAATAACCTGTTTCTCCAAAAACCTTCTCAGCAGCAACGAGCAGCTTCTGTCTTGTTTTATTGCCTCTTTTTGTAAGGGGTGCTTTTACTTTTTTATTGGCATTTTCCTCTGAATATGAAATATGAATCACCTCTCATATTTAGATTATTATGGATTGGCTAAAAAAATGTTTAAAAACATAAATAAGGTAATGGAAATTTTCCACTACCTTATTTAAACTTATACGAAATGAATTTGAGGTGGAAGAAATCTTAAATGAATAAACGTAAGTGGATAGTCGATGGCTTGGGAAAGCTTATTTATCAATTTGGGCCGTAATACATAGATAGCTCTAAAAATGGGCGGAGTAAATTTTGTTCTTATAATTTGGAAGCTTCATTTTCATCACTGTAGATTACCTCCTAATAAATTAATATGTGGGAATAGCCGTTTCATCCGTTTTTTGTTATTAAAATATTATGCAATGTCGCAACAAAGAATTATTTTTTGTAGTATAATTTGTACTATTACAAATAATGAAATGTTAATAATCTAATAAAATTATAAAAAGGAGAGCTTTCATGAATACATATGCTAGTCAGAAAGACGGGGTTTTTCCATCAGTCTGCTCCCTTGATTGTCCGGATCAATGTGGACTACTTATCCATAAAAAGGATGGAAAAATAATTAAAGTGGAGGGAGATCCAAACCACCCTGTTACAAAAGGAAACATTTGCAATAAAGTACGAAATGTCGCTGAACGGCTGTATGATGAGAAGCGATTACAATACCCTTTGAAGTGTATTGGTAAAAAAGGAGAGGGAAAATTTGAAAGGATTAGCTGGGACGAAGCGATCCAAACGATCACTTCCCAATGGAAACAGCTTATCGAAACGGAAGGTCCTGAAAGTATCATTCCATACAGCTTCTACGGAAATATGGGAAATCTCAGTGCTGAAGGAATGGACCGTCGCTTCTTTAACAGGTTAGGTGCCACACAGCTTGATCGAACGATTTGCAGCACAGCTGGTGCAATGGGCTATAAATATACGATGGGCGGCAGCTTTGGAGTTGACCCCGTAGATACGATTCATGCAAAACTGTTCATCTTTTGGGGAATCAATGCAGTCAGCACGAATATGCACCAATGGGCAATAGCCCAAAAAGCCCGTAAAAATGGAGCCAAAATTGTAGTTATTGATGTCCATAAAAACCAAACTGGTAGAATGGCAGATTGGTTTATTCCGATTTTGCCAGGAACAGATACAGCGCTTGCCTTAGGAATGATGCACATCTTATTCGCAGAAAATCTGGTAGATGAAGCATTTTTACAGGAATATACAGTTGGTCATGGAGAGCTTCGGGACCATGTGGTTCAATATGATCCATCTACTGTTTCTAAAATTACTGGAGTTCCAGATGTGGATATTTACAAGCTTGCAAGGTTATATGCTGAAACCTCCCCTTCCTTTATTCGAATTGGAAATGGCATTCAGCACCATGATAATGGCGGCATGTGCGTTAGAACGATCGCCTGCCTCCCTGCTTTGACAGGCCAATGGCTGCATAAAGGTGGAGGTGCGATTAAATCTAATTCGAGTTATTTGGGATATAATGAAACATGGTTGCAAAGACCTGATTTATTAAAAAATAAGAATACCCGTATTATTAATATGAACGCCATTGGTGAGGCCCTGCTTTCATTGGAGAAACCGGTTAAATCTATGTACGTTTACCAAAGTAACCCAGCCGTTGTTGCACCATCTGGAAATAAAGTACGTACAGGACTTGAACGGGAAGATTTGTTTTTAGTCGTTCATGATTTATTTTTAACAGAAACGGCTAAATACGCAGATATTATCTTACCTGCTACCTCTTCCTATGAAAATACGGATTTTTATTGTTCCTATTGGCATAACCACGTCCAAATTCAGGAGCCGGTTATCGAAGCGTATGGTGAATCAAAATCAAACACAGATGTATTCAGGCTCTTGGCAAAAGAAATGGGCTTTGACGATCCCGCTCTTTTTGAAACAGACGTAGAACTTATTACAGGTGCGCTTGAAAATACGGGTAATCCTTATATTGAAGGCATTACGTATGAAATGTTGGTAGAAAAGAAATATGTGAAAGCAAACATGAAGCCATTATTCCCTGGTAAGCTGGAAACACCAAGCGGGAAAATCGAACTTTATTCACAAAAGATGGCCAATGCAGGGCTTCCACCATTGCCGACTTATATCCCATTATGTGATGACGGGGATTTTCCATTTCAATTTGTCCCGGCACCTAATCACAATTTCTTAAACTCTACTTTTTCTAACAATGAGAAACACGTAAGTTTGGAAAAAGAACCAAAATTACATTTAAATATTCAGGATGCGTTATCAAGAAATATTGAGGATGGGGATTTAGTTCGAGTTTGGAACGATCGTGGTGAATGCGAGCTGAAAGTGTCTGTAGATGAAAATGTACTGCCAGGAGTAGTTGCCACTCAAGGGTTGTGGAGTGACCGACCTGGTACGAAGCACCACCTCAACTCTCTCACCCCTGACCGCATAGCTGATATTGGCGGCGGAGCAACGTTCTTCTCAGGACGGGTAGATATTGAAAAGGTTTATAAATAAAGAAGCAGGGGAGAGCCCTGCTTCTTTACCTTTACATCGTTAGCTTTTTATAACTTTTAATGATAACATCTGCATCTTTCAGGTGATTTATATTGTTGTCTGAATAGGTGACAATTCCCACTGTAACATTTACCCCAGCATTTTTCCCTAATTGCATATCAGCATTTGTATCCCCAATTAACATTGTTTCTGACAATGAAATACTATAGCGGTCTCTTGCTAAATAAGCCATATCAGGGAAGGGCTTACCATTTGATACTTGATTGCTTCCAATGACAAATTCAAAATAGTCAGCCAGCTTTACTTCTTTCAAATGTTCCCATGCTCTGTCTGTATCATCAGCTGTCAACACACCTAACCTGATGTTGCTTGCCCTTACATCCTCTAAAAACTCTTTTATTCCATCAATTGCTTTTATTGTTGAAGAATTTTCTTTTTCATTTGCAAATTTTACACTTTCAACAGCATAAACCACAGCTGAATCCCATGGAACTCCGTTTTCATATAATTTATAGGCAATGATGGTCTTACTCTCTTCTATACTTGCAATGGCTAGCGGTCCTTTTGGATCAACAAAATCTCCTTTTTCCCCCGTTCCAAATGCTGTCCTTAATTCAATTCTACTTAATGGGCATTCGGGTACAGTATCTACTAAGTAATCAAAAATATTATCAATCCACGGAATCCAAATGGAAGGAAAATCTATTATTGTTCCATCTTTATCGAATAGTATCGTTTTAATTCCCCTTCCTAAAATTAACATTTTATCACACCCTTTTTACCCTGCTGTTAACGTATAAGACAGGGTACCATCTGAACTAATATCAATTAATGCTCCTCTAAGCATACCTTGATCATAATCTGTACCTGCATTGATACAAATCGTATTCCCTATTCTAGTTACTCCTCTACTTTCATGGACATTACCATGCAATGACAGTAATGGCTGATACTTCTCAATTGCTGCTCTAACCGCTTTACTACCGGTTGGTGCTGTTGCTAAAGAATCTCCATCTAATACCGGCTTCAAGTCTTCATCATATAAAGTACCTCGGTCCAAATCGGTATCATAAGGAGGCATATGAATATTAAAAATACACTTCCTCATATCCTTTACTTCAGCACATAATGCATTAATTTTCTCAGCAAGTTCTTCTTCACTCACTTCACGGGGATACCTAAAGACACTTGGCTTGCCACCGCCAATGGAGACAACTTCATAACCGTTGACTTCAATAATTTTCCCATCACCATTTTGGACATGATTTCCTGAATTTAATATATCATCCAAATAATAATCATCAACACTGCCTGGAATGATAACACATGGGATTTCAGTTCTTGCAAATCTTTCATCAGCGAGCTTTATCCATTCTTTAAGAACTTCCATTTGCTTTTCTTTAATAATCCGTTCTGCATCGCTCTCATTTAGCGTGTTTAATTCTGCTTCAGATATCACTAATGGATAAAAACCAGCATCACGCAGATTTCTTTCTAAATCAGGAAGTTCCCTTACCTTTTTTACTTTTACAGTTGAGCCATAATACGTACAGGTATAAACGCCATCCTTTTCAACAATCGGAACGACCATTTTCCCTGTAAAATCACCTCCGAATATTACTAAATTAGCATTATAAAACTTACCACCATTGGTAAATTTACGGAAAGCAGTTTCACCACCGTGCAAATCTGCGGCATAGAATATTCTCAAGACTCTCACTCCGTTTCCCTTTTAAATAAGGTTATATGGTTGGATTGATGATCAATCGGAAGGGATTTCCTGGAATTGAATATCAATATCTACTCCTTTTTTAGCGTACGAGCGTTTCGTCATGTAATAGATAAAAATAGGAATAAACATGAGTGACAATGAGACAACAATCATGGTAAATGGTAAATCTCCTCTGAAAAATGGTATTAGAAGATAGTAACAAATTGATACACTAATCGCTAGAGTTAACCAACCGAGAATTGTAATTAGGTGCATACCTAGGAATTTTGTTTTGACAATAGGAGGAGAGGAATTAAACAAGATCTTCTTCCGCGTTGAAAATATGATTCCTGAGATACCCAAAAAGATCCATGCCAAGAACCATGTAAAAATTGTGTAGGCAATGTTGGCTGTCCAGGAAGGGAGAAAAATATCGACCATTGAAAAAATCCAAGCCCCAATTATTACAGTTCTTAATGCATAAGTAGGAGAGTTTGTCTTCGGATTGAGTTCCATAAATTTACTAGGGATTAAGCGGTCAAAAGACCAAGCAACAAAATTACGTGATGGGCCAAAGCCTAAGCCTGCAGCTGATCCAAAAGTTGCAACAGCAAAACAAATGGCAATCAAAAATACAAAGATAGGGCTTTTTGTCATGATCCCAATCATGATCGTTATAAATGGATCATAGCCTTGGAATGGATAAGCCTCATGCCCTGCATTATATAAGTAATACAGGCTATTTGACCATATATCACCGAAGTTTACATAAGTCATACCATAGAAAATTGTCCAAACGACCATTAAGATCGCAATTGATCCAAATAAAGCAAGTAGCTGTGATTTTTGAACGTTGCGAACCTCACCAGCTAAATTAGCGCCGAATGTTGACCCCAATGTATTAAGAATAATATAGGTCGAACCAGCCATAAATGTAGCGCCGAATAAAAACTTTGTCGTATAGCCATCTTCTTTTGCTATTTTTATGACATCATCGTAGGCTAGCCCTGTGAGTTGCGTAAAGTTCACGGCAAATGTGCCTTGGCCTGTAACAATATTTGCAATTATAAAAACTACAGCCCCTATTAGAGTAGCAGTTAGTGTTACATAGGCCAGCCTTACCATCCACTTTGTACCTTTATAGTAAATATAATAAATGAGTAAAAGCAAAGCAGTACAAATAATCGCATGCATGATGTTTGTATTAAAGAATTCAGCTAACTTTAACCAGGCTGGATCATTTCCTTTAATAAGCGCCATCGAATAGAAGAATTCTACAATCGACCATTTTACAATCCAGTTTAATAGAATCCCAGTCCATGAGATTGAAGTAAAGGTAATCATAAAGCTTGACATTAAACCTAGTGATGGATGCATAATCCGGCTGATATAAATGTATTCACCGCCGGACCTTGGCATAGACACGGAAAATAACCAATAAAGCCCCGCAATGATAAACATCTGAGATACGGCCAAAATAGCCCAAACCATGTGGGCACCTGGATATAAAAACGGCGCCCACATAATATATACAAGTGCGAACATTAAACCAGGATTTGCAGCTGAATAAATCAATGTATCAACCGGACTGATTTGTCTGGCTACTCCACCCGTTGACTTTTGTTCAAATAATGCAAGACCTGCTTTAGACATTTTATCTCCCTTCTCTCCTGTAAAAGTATCCTAAGCAATTGGCGGCGTTCGATCAAAACTTCATCACAAGATAGATAACGCTTACATAGTTTTCGATCAACTGTTGTGGCACGAATATTGTCCATGTTGGTTAGTTTTCCGGTAGAATTTGCCCGCCGTCAACAATAATCGTTTGACCAGTAATAAATCCAGCTTCCTTGGAGGCTAAGAACAAAGCAGCATAACCGATATCTTCCACTGTTCCTAACTTTTTCATAGGAATTGAAGCGGCCATCTCGTTTAAATAATCTTCTCCCATTCCCTCTAATCCTTCAGTTAATATATTGCCAGGCATTACAGCATTAACAGTTATTCCGTCAGCAGCTAATTCTAATGACGTTGTCCGCATGAAACCAAGCTGCGCAGCCTTACTTGCAGCATAGTGGGCCCACCCAGGATAACCTGTCACAGGGCCAGTGATTGATGATGTAATGACAATCCGGCCAAATTCCGCTTTTTTCAAAACCGGCAGGCATGTCTGAACTGAAATAAATGTTCCTTTTGCATTTGTATTCATCACTGTATCCCAATCATCGTCAGTCATTTCTTCAAGAGGAGCAGACGGGAATATCCCGGCGTTAGCACATAGTACATCGATACCACCGAATGTTTCAGTGACTTTTTGGACCATCGACTCCATTGATTTTCGATCCGTAACATTGGCGTTGAAAGCAACCACTCTTCCCTCTCCCCCATTAATTTCAGCTGCACATGTTTCAGCGGTGGAGAGGTCACGGGCAACAACTGCCACATTTGCACCATGATTGGCAAATACACATGCAATTCCTTTTCCAATCCCCTTACTTCCACCTGTAACGATTACTGTCTTTCCCTTTAAAGAAATCATCTAAACATCCCCTTTCTGAAGATTCTGATATTACAAGATAATAAAAGTTACCAAAAAAGAGTGGATAGTTGTTGAATAGTTTGTGTATTGTTGTGGCTTTTGTTTGGTAGTAATTTTTATGTCCATTTCCTATTTAATATTCCGATACTATCCATAAAAATTATTTCAGAAGCATGTCCACTAACTGGAATTTGAAAATTATTGATTTCACTCAGTTGTTTTTAATATTTTAATATAGTATTCCTGTTATCTTTATTGTTTTCATAATCTCATTTGCGGATATATCCAATTGTGCTTTTTCTTCGTCTGTTAGGGGCAGTTCTATAATACTCTCAATACCTTTTCCACCGAGCACCGTTGGAACCCCTAGATAGAGGTCGTTATATCCATATTCACCCTCAAGATACGCTATGGCTGGCAGAACGCGTTTTTTATCTTTGATTATGGCCTCTGCCATTTCTACTAAAGACGCAGCGGGTGCGTAGTAAGCACTACCATTCCCTAGTAACTCAACAATCTCGCCACCACCTTTTCTCGTTCTCTCGATAATGGCATCGATTTGTTCTTTTGACATTATTAATTCCAAGGGTATGCCACCAACATTGGAATACCGAATCAGCGGCACCATAGTATCACCGTGTCCTCCAAGTACAAAACCTGTAACATCTTCGACTGAAATGTCTAAAGCCTTAGCTACAAAAGTTCTAAAACGAGCCGTATCAAGCACACCAGATTGACCGATTACACGTTTTTTTGGAAATCCTGTTGTTTTAAAGCATGTATAGGTCATGGCGTCAACTGGATTGCTCAAAACGAGTACATAACTATCTGGGGCATACTCCTTTATCTTTTTTGAAACGTTTATTATAATTTCTTTATTCGTTAAGACTAAATCATCGCGGCTCATACCAGGCCTTCTGACTATACCGGCAGTAACGATAACCATATCTGCATTTTTTATTTTAGAGTAATCTGATGTGCCCTTAATGGAAACATTGAATTTTTCAATAGGACCTGCTTCTAGCATATCTAACGCTTTTCCTTTCGCAGGATTTTCCAACTCTGGTATATCAACCAAGATAATATCACCCAGTTCTTTTTGTGCTAACATGAGGGCACAAGTAGCACCAGTAAAGCCGGCTCCGATTACCGCAATTTTATTCCTTCTAAAAGTTTTCATAACGATCTCCCTTTTTTGATAAGTTCTTTTGTTTCGGTATCTGGATGAGGAATTACCAAGGACGAGACAACCGTTCCATAACGAGTAGCTGCTTCTTTACCTGCTTCTACCGCAGCCTGTACTGCACTAACATCGCCTTCAATAACAATCGTTACTAAAGCTGCATCTACCTTATCCTGCCGTATAAGGGTAACGTCAGCTGCCTTTAACATTGCATCTGCTGCTTCAATTGCACCAATCAAACCTCTTGTTTCAATCATCCCTAAAGCACCGTTAATATCTGTCATCTATTTCTCTTCCTTTCTACAAGTATCTCTTTCCTACCTTTGAAGCTCGGAAACTACTTTTTGCACTAGAAACTTAATCTCCTTAACATCAATTGGTTCTCGTTCAATCTTCATACTTTCCAGAACCTTTGAAACAACGTTTTCTACATGGTCACCCTCGTTACTTAAAGAATCCTTTGGACGTTCTGATTCTTGTGGAAGAAGAACCTCTTTTGTTACATATGCTAAACGTTTTATATTAATGAGATGCCGCGCTGAAATATTATCACCTGTTATATTGCCACCATAGGACCCACATCCTAGAGTAAATGAAGGCTTTAGTCCAGTCGTTGCCCCAACTGCCCCAATTGATGATAAAGTATTGACCATAATTCTTGATACAGGCATAATCTGTGCGTATTCCTCAGCAATTTGTTCATCATTTGTATGGATTGACAAACTATGACCTCTCCCTCCAAGATTCAAAAGACCTAAACAAATCTCTTTAGCCCTATTTTGAGTAGGAGCGGTATAAAGAGCAAGAATGGGTGATAGCTTTTCAATCGAAAATGGAGCGGACTTTTCTAATCGGTCTTCTTCTGCAATGATGACACGGGTATCAGCCGGAACGTTTATCCCTGCCATTTTTGCTATTTCCACTGCTGAATGGCCAACTATGTTAGGATTAAGCTGCCCAATTACAGGTGAGATGATTTTTTCCATTTTTACCTTCTCTTCTCCTTCTACAAAATAAGCCTTATTTTTTTTAAACTCTCGAATTGTCATTTCCTTTACATTTTGGTCAACAACGATAGCTTGCTCAGAAGCACAAATCGTTCCATTATCAAAAGTTTTGCTATCAACTATATTTTTAACAGCATTGGCAACATTAGCCGTTTTTTCTATATAAGCTGGTACATTTCCGGGACCAACACCATATGCCGGTTTACCCGAACTGTAGGCAGCTCTTACCAGACCGACTCCGCCTGTTGCCAGAATAACATTAGTCAACTTGTGATTCATTAACAGTTGAGTTGCTTCTATAGTCGGTTTTGAAATCCAGCCAATTAATCCTTGGGGTGCTCCAGCCTCGATAGCAGCTTCGTTACAGATCTTTAGTGCTTCGATCGTACAATTTGTTGCTCTAGGGTGCGGACTTGCCACAATCCCATTTCCGCTTTTTAATGATATTAAAGTTTTGTAAATAGCTGTTGAGGTTGGATTAGTAGTTGGAATAATAGCTGCTACTACACCAAATGGATAAGCAATTTCAGTTACTTTTAAGGCATGATCACAATGAATGATACCGATTGTTTTTTCATTTTTGATGGACTCGTATACGTCGCGTGAACTTACTTCATTTTTTATTTTTTTATGCACCGCAATGCCCATCCCTGTTTCTTCTACAGCCATATCTGCAAGTCTTTTAGATTCCCGAAATGCTGCATCAGCCACCTGTTTTACAATCCGATCCACATCTTGTTGTGTAAAGGTCGCAAACACTTTTTGCGCTTCATGGGCTTTGGTAAGAGCATTTCTCATTTCTTGGATGGATTGAAGGTCTTGGTCAAAGCTCATTTAGTGAATCCCTCCTACTGTTACGCTTTTTTTCTATCACAACATATACACCTGCTTTCACTCAATCAATCTATCCAAAGTTTGATCATCAGCTGCTGGAATGACCGTATAGGCAATGAGAGCTCCCGTACGTTCTGCTACACCTTTGCCAGCTTTAATCGCAGCAACCACTGCACTAACATCGCCCGTGATAAATGTTGTTACAAGAGCTGGATCTGTTTTGTTTTGCTGAAATACAATTACATCAGCCGTTTTGAGCATCATGTCAGTTGCTTCAATTGTAGTAGCAATTCCCAATGTCTCGATCATCCCAACAGCTTTTCCCATTGATTTCATCCTTTCCTATTCTTCCGGATCAATAATTCCGATAATCAGTGCGTCAATAGGAACCGGTTGATCATTAAATTTAGATGCCGGTGTTCCTCTCGTTATAATCACTTTATCTCCTGTACCTGCACCAATTCGATCAGCTGCCACAAGAATAGAACCCATGCAGGTAACATCTGGCTCAACATGATCTAATTTGACCTTCAGTAGTTTTACCCCTGTTAACCCATCCTCTTTTCTTGTAGCCCAAATGCTTCCTAACACGGTTCCTATTACCATAATTAAATCCTCCCTGACTTTAGGAAAAAGAAATCTGAATTCCAAGTTCCCTTGCTTTATCTTTCGCAAGTGGGGTAATGATTGTTCCTTGTTGAACAACAAGTTGATTACCAGCTAAATGCATAATATCTTCAAGTGAAATAAGGGTTTTAGATGACTTACTTTGTTCATTTAGTTTTTTAATCGTTGAACAATTGCACAACTTCAATTCCTCTAATGATTTAAAGGTTACACCAAACTTTTCAATCGTCCCTTTATAATCTCGTAGCTTCTTAATATAGGAGGAATAGTGATGATTTTTTTCATCCCCTTCCAACAGCTGACGTAACGAAGCATCTGGTATGAACGTTATCGGGATTTCGTTCATGATTAATTGTACAAATAGCTTACTGTTCGGGCTGTCGGCTAGGCCGAGGGCAACTCTTACGATTGTGTCCTGATCTATGTTTAAAAACATCGCTTGATCAAAACTGGAAAATACATTACCTTCAATTTTCTCAGCCAAAACAATATTCCAATCTTGTTTTAAACGACTTAATACCTGTTCCATATCCTGTCCCGGCTTGGAGATGACAAGGAGATTAGATTTAGTATTATTTCCATTGGTTTCAAGTTTGGTTATCACCTGTTTTACTATATCTTCGATAAGCTTAGAGTCGATCATTACTGCTCACCTGGCTTCAAGAGTTTCCCATGCGCACCTGATTTTACATTCGCAGCATTCGCCTCGTCTGTATCAATATGCATTTCTAGAACAAAGCCTGATGATACGCGTACTTTAACTTTATCAAAGGATATCGGTCGATTTTCGTTCATCATTTTAATGCGGACATAGTCTCCATCCTTCACGTTAAAATACTCAGCATCTTCAAGTGACATATGAATATGGGCCTGGGCAATAATAAGCCCTTCTTCTAAATAGATACTTCCTTTAGGACCGATTATTGTAATAGGCGAGGAGTTTATGATCTTACCAGACTCCCGAATTGGCGGCTGTAAACCAAGTTTTATTGCATCAGAGATACTGACTTCAACTTGCGTGTTCTTCCTAAATGGACCCAGTATTCTTACGTTTTGAATGCATCCTTTTGGCCCCGCCAGAGTGACCGTTTCATTTGCGGCATAATGACCTGGTTGCTTTAAATCCACTTTTTTTGTAAGCGATGCATCTTTTCCGAAAAGAACAGCAAAATCCTCAACCGTTAAATGACAGTGCCGACTGGAAACACCAATTGGAACAAGAGTTTCATTTTTACTTTTTTCCATTTTTCCCAGGGTTGTAATCTCCTTTACAATTTCATCAACTAAACGATCTATATCTACTTTTCCCATTAAAAGTACACCTCGAAGACCATTATTTATTCACCTATTTTGGGTAAAATAGCAATCAATTCATTGTGAGGACGTGGGATTACATGGACAGAAAGCAGTTCTCCAACACGTTGTGCTGCCACACTTCCAGCCTCCGTTGCGGCTTTAACAGCGCCCACATCTCCTGTTACTAGGACGGTTACAATACCTCCCCCGACATGAACTTTTCCGACAATATTTACATTTGCAGCCTTTACCATCGCATCTGCTGCCTCTATTGAACCTACAAGACCTTTTGTTTCGATCATTCCAAGTGCTCCATTTAAAGATGTTGACATTATAAATTCCTCCTTTTAATATCTAGTAAACTTCACTTTATTCGAGTAAGTGTGTGCATTATTTAGAGTAATGTTGCTCCAATCGGAAACCTCACTATCAGACAGCGGCACTAAGTATTGAATATTTTCTTTATGGGTATGGTTCACAACGCCTGCATCATGAAATGAATTCCACTCTTTAATTTCATCATCACTTAGTTTTCCTTTAGTAGGATTCTCTACTAAACTCATCCGCTCTAGGACAAGTCTCGTTATTTTTTCAACTAATTCTTTATCCATGTTCCCCCTCCTCTAATACTTATTTTTCAGTGGCTACAGCAGTTTCATCACCCATACGTTCCTCAGGTGCATCTGTGTTAATTCGGTAACGAGCCCAGGCGTAGTAATAAATTATCGCTACAATAAAAATACTAATACTGATCATGAAGAAGGTGATGTTTGCAAATACACTTGCAAAAATAGAAATTACAGCGAGTACTAATGAAACGATTGGAGTGATTGGAAATAACGGTGTATTGTATGCACGTGGTAGATTCGGTTCCTTTTTTCTTAGAATTAATACTGACAGATTCATAGAAATGTAGGAAACTAGGGCACCAAATGTTGAAATCAAAATTAAATCATCCGGATTGAATAGCATCACTAAAACTAAACCTACAATACCAGGTAAAATAATTGCCAAATATGGTGTTCTTCTTGTTTTGTGCAATGAGGCTAAAATGGGTGGTAAATATCCTGCTCTAGATAAGGCAAAGATTTGTCGTGAATAAGCCAGCATAACGCCGGAAAAGCTTGCAATCAACCCCACAAGTCCAACCGAGGCAAGGATTTGAGCTAACCAATAAGTGTTTCCAAAGGCTGCCGCAAGAGCTGCTGGTAGTGGGTCAGTTGCTGTGCTCATATGTTCAATTCCTGCAAGACCAATGGCAACAGTAGTTGTTATTACCGAGAGAATCAATAATGTTGTAATTCCTGAAATAATTCCTTTTGGCATATCCTTTTTGGGATTTCTTGTTTCCTCAGATAGCATTGGCAGCATTTCGATAGCAAGAAAGAGCCACATAGCATATGGAAGGGCCGCCCAAATTCCTTTAAATCCGTTTGGAATTAAAGCTTCACCTGTTCCAAATAAATTCTCAATCTTAATTTGTGGAAAACCAACAAAATACATTAAAACTAGTAGAGCTAAAGCTATGAAAACAAAGATTGCTTCAAGTGTTGCATATTCCTTAATACCAATTATGTGTATTATCATGAAGAAAATATACATGAAGGTTGCCGCAATAATCATATTTACCGATGGAAATAAGAAATTAATATAGCCTCCAATCCCAATCGCTACAACAGGAGCAGCAATTAAGTACTCTAACGTTACACCAATTCCGGTTAGGTAGCCGGCCAATGGGCCCATTGCCCTTCTAGCAAAGGAATAAGGACCTCCGGCATGCGGAAGGGCTGTCGACAATTCAGAAATTCCTAAACACATAAACCAGTACATAATCCCCATAACTGCAACGGCAATTAACATACCAACATATCCTGATTCTGCTAAGCCAAAGTTCCAGCCAAAGTAATTTCCTGAGATTACGATTCCCACCCCAATTACCCATAAATGAAATGGCGTAAGCGTTTTCTTTAATTCCAAATTCTTGGTTTCTTCCATTTGGTACGCCTCCTTTTCAAATTTTATTGATTTACATAACTATCACACTATAAACCTTCCAACTAGGCGTTAGTCAGAAAACGCCTCCAAATAATTCTTAGCTAATTGATCTGTCTGTTCTGTATAAGCAACTCCCATTTGTTTGGTCAAATCATTATCTCGGCTGCCTATCCAAGAAATGAGCATTAAACGACGTAACATTATAAAAGTAGGAATTTCTTGCTCTTCTTCATTCGAAAGAGGATGAACCTTCCGATAGCCTTTCAACCACGCTTTTACCAACTTAGGGACATAGGGTTCATGCTCAATGAAGCTAAGTGCAGAAGCAATATCAAATAAGTACCAACCAAAGGCGCAATCATCAAAGTCAATGACTCTAATTTGATTGTTGTGTACAAGTAAATTCGCCAGCCGTAAATCGGCATGGATAAGTCCATAACGGTCTTTTGATTTTCCAAACCTCTCTAGTCTTTTCTTGATTACCTTCGAAACTTTTTGAAAAAGTTCTTTGCGCTCAGGTGTGATCCCTTTTCCATTCTCCCATTTGCCCCACTTCGGGTTTTCACCGAGAATCGTTTCACAATTCCAACTTTCCCGATCAATATCTTTCACTCTTTCCCATGACTTAGCATGTTTATGCAGATGGGCTGTAACTTCACCTAATGTCTCGAAATCTCTAATCAATAAATCTTCATCACTTGGTTTCGGTTCTTTCCCTTCTAGAAAAGTGTACATCGTGCAATGATAATCATGGTTATCAAATTCACTGGTAACTGTCTGAACAAATTCTCCATTACTTCCCGCTATTGGCAACGCTACTTCAACCTTCGAATTTTTCGCAATATCAAGAATCCATTCAATTTCTACCCGTATCTGTTCCTTCGTATGATAATTCGGACGACATACCCGCAAAATTGATTTTTCTTTCGTTTCCTTATTTTCCACTATATACGTAGCATTTTCAGAATAATCAAGAAGCTCTACCATTAAGTTTTCATGTTCAGGATATAAAAGTTTGGCACGTTGACTAATGTAATTAAAATGCTCTAATAATTCTTCAACTGACTGAAACTTTGATTGTTCCATGGGGGAACCCCTCCCTTTTAAGAAAATTATATTATCTTTTTCTGGCCGCTTCTTTAATACCTTTTTCACAACGCTCCAACAATTCGTCACAATAAGTTTTATCTAATAGCAATCCTGGCTTAAATTGTAAAACCTTTGTATCAAGCATTGAATAAATTGCCCAAACACCATTATCATAAAAAGCACGCATAACATCTTTGGCATCATCTTTTTCTCTAAACTCTAATCCCATAATGACACCAAGCTGACGGATGCCTACAAAATAATCGGAATAGTTTTGTCTAATCCGCTCCAGTCCTGTTCTTAAATAACGGGAAACATACTCGACATTTTTTACTACCTCTGGACGTTGACAAATCTCCAACACCTTTTCACCAACAACGCAACCCAGTTCGGCCCCGCCAAAAGTTGAGATATGTGCAAGCCCATCCTCGTTCATCCAGCCGGCTGCACGTTCACCAACTACTGTTGCTGTGATCGGATAAATTCCTCCGCTTAAACCCTTGGCTGTAACAAGAATATCCGGATCTACACCATAATGTTCGATACCCCACATCTTTCCACTCCGCATTAGACCTGTCTGAACTTCATCAGCCACATAAAGAGTGCCATATCTTTCGCAAAGTTCCTTTACCTTTTTTAAGTAACCTTCCTCCGGTAGCGGAAATCCATATGTAGCTGGAACCGTTTCGATCACGACACAAGCTACATCCTCTTCATAAAGGGCATTTTCCATCGCAGCTAGATCATTGAAAGGGACTTGTTTAAATAAACCAGGTTCCCCTTGGCTTAAAAAAGGACCTGAATAACGAATATGTCCTAATGAGACAGCCAACCCGCTATGACCATGATAACCATTTTGAATGGAAACGACTTTCTTACGTTTTGTTGCATAACGTGCACATTTAATGGCTGCGTCTATTGCTTCACTTCCTCCGCAACCAAAAATAGTATAACGAACGCTTTTTGGGGTTGAGCGACCTAGGGCTTCAGCAAGTTTAGCACGTCCAATCGAAGGAAAATGATGATTCCCAATATCAAACTCGTCGAACGCATCCTTTAGCGCTTGGATCACTTCTTGATTTCGATGACCAAGATTAAACGTACCCCCATTTAAGTGCAGATCCATGAGCCTCTTTCCGTGCATATCGTAAATATAGTACCCTTCGCGTTTTCCCATCACAAAATCAATGCCATCTTCTTGCCATTGACGTGTTTTTCCTGGGTTCCACCAATCAATCGATTTTTGGAGAACTTCCTCTTTTCCTATGTCCAATTTGATCATATCTCTATCCCCTTTATATACTAGTTAGTTTTTTGTGGCATTTACGCCATCACCGTTTTAATATCAAATGATTCCAACCTCTTCCTCCAATCACTTGATAACTTGCTGTCAGTAATAACCGTTGAAATCTCTGGGAGTGAGGCAATGTGAGCAAATGTTGCTTTTCCAAACTTAGAATGATCAGCAAGAATAACAACCTCATCTGCCCGTTCAATCATTTTTCTCGATAGATTTGCACCATTTATGTCATAATCAGTGATTGCACCGTTAACAGATATTCCTCCAGCAGCAATAAAAGCTTTATTTACCTTTAATTCACCTAACATATTTTCTGCTATAGGTCCCGCCGTAAGCTTTTGCTCTTTATCCAATTCTCCCCCTGTAAAAATAACTCTTCCTTCAAAATGACCCTCCAAACACATAAGTAAAATCGGGACAGAAGGAGTAACAATCATAACACCCTTCTTATCCTTCAAATAATGAACCATATGCGATGCGGTTGTACCATGGCCTATCATAATGATTTCTCCATCCTCGACTATATCTGCTGCAGCTTTACAAATTGCATACTTCTCTTCTGCATTAACCATGGATTTTTGATCATACGGAAGCTCAAAAGCTCCTTTTTCCCTTACAGCTCCACCATGGACTTTTTTAAGAAGATTTTCCTTTTCCATCCGGTCAAGATCGCGTCTTATTGTTTCGCCTGAAACGCCAAGTATATCAACAAGCTCTGGAATTCTAACACGATCCTGTTTCGAAAGAATGTTGACAATAACCTTTTTTCTTTCTTCAAAAGAAACTGACATGTAATTCACCTGCAATCCATTGAGTAATCTGTGTTGTTCTACAATTTCAAACGATCAAACCCCTTACAATGTAATATTGTATTGGTATGATTCTGTTTAATATCCAAATAAAACAACATGATTTTGTCTATTTGTTTTGAATTTTAGTTGTTTTGTTTTGATTTTATGTCCAAAACCAATGAATATTCCAAAACTATTAATCTAGTTTTGGTTTTTTTAGAAAAACAAAAAACATCCCCATTGGAGATGTTCATCCAGTAAAATCTTTAAGTTTGTCTGAAAAACTTAAGATATCATCAGATAGTTCTTGAACAAGAATATTACTTATATCCGAAACAAGTGATGCTTTTTCTGATTCATCGATTTCAAGTTTTTCTATTCTTGATTTTAATTTTTTTAATTCCATATCTTTTTTTTCAATAATCGCTTTATATTCATGCCCCATTTCATTCCAACTATCGTTAAGTAATTTAACTACAGATGATAGTTCATCTGCACTTCCAGCCAGACGGTTAAGCACTAAGAGATTTAATGCTAACACGTTCGGTATATTATTACTTGGGTATCTTAGTTGATGATCAATTTCACCATACCCTTCCTCGAAAATAGTCCTAACTTGTATTTCCGCAATTACATTTTGACGTGTTGGGGTAAAATTAACTAAATAATGAACGGAACGATAGCCTGACTCTCTTGATTTTATGGATAATCCCAAATTTTCATAGGGTTCTTTATTATCACCATCTCTTATATTGGCAACTATTTCGATCGTTTCCCAAGTTTCTTTAATAAAATTATGTATACTCTCCCAGTCCTCTTTAAATATATGGATAACACGTACACCAATCAAATCTGTTATTTCTCTTCTGTAATTGTCTACCGAAAATTGAAATTCTTTACCGTAGGTCCCCTGTCTATCAGAGGTTTTCCTAATAAGTTTAGCTACCAAGTGTTTTGGTTCTTTTACCCTTGATTTAACCGTATGAACATTTTTATGTTTTCGGAACACATCCGCAATATAGTTAGCTTGTGTTTCTAATTGGGGTTTCAGATTAAGATAGTCATTGTAAATAAGCATTAGGTTTTCCCAATCAATATTATTTTGATTTAAATAATCTTCTGTAAAATGATACTCATTTAAGAAAGTGCTTTTATCTAAATTCAATAAGGGTGCCTCCTTTATCCATTTGCATTCATTTTAACAATTATTTCAGTATCTGGAAATGAAATCTCTTTTTAAGTTTCGTCACAGAATTGTTGTTATTTTGACATAATTTCGTTATACTTTCTTTGATATTAAATAACTTTTAAATATAAAAAATATCTATGAAGAGCTTTTGTTATAGTATAAAAGAGACACGAAAAGGGGGACTTAAAAATGAAAAATCTCGTGGTTGTAGGTGGCGGTTACGGTGGTATGAGAATACTTGCCCGTTTTTTGCCTAATCAACTTCCTGATGACGTAAAAATTACACTAATTGATCGGAATCCTTATCATTGCTTGAAAACGGAATATTATGCTTTAGCTGCGGGGACTATTTCAGACCAAGATGTACGTGTGGCTTTTCCTGAACACCTAGGGCTGGACATTGCATATGGTGAAGTAAGAGGATTTGATTTAGAAGAAAAAAAGGTGCTTTTGAAAGACATGAAGCCGGTTCCTTATGATGATTTAATTATTGGATTGGGTTGTGAAGACAACTATCATAATGTACCTGGTGCAGCGGAGAACACCTACAGTATCCAATCCATCGAAAAATCACGTGAAACCTACAAGGTTCTGAATGATCTACCTCCCGGGTCGACCGTTAGCATTGTTGGTGCTGGATTAAGCGGTGTTGAGTTGGCTAGTGAACTTCGCGAAAGCCGTCTAGATTTGGACATTAAATTATTTGATCGTGGTAAACATATTTTATCTTCATATCCTGTTCGTTTAAGTAAGTATGTAGAAGAGTGGTTCAATACAAATGGCGTTGAAATTGTAAGTGAATCCAATATTACAAAAATTGAACCAAATTTACTGTACAATCATGATGAAGCTATTAACAGTGATGCTGTTGTCTGGACTGCAGGTGTTCAACCGAATATTATTGTTAGGGAAATGCCTGTAGAGAAGGACGGTCATGGTCGGATAGTAATTACACCACACCACAATATTCCAAATAATGAACATGTGTATGTAGTTGGTGACTGTGCAAGTCTACCCCATGCACCAAGTGCGCAATTGGCAGAAGGTCAGGCAGAACAAATCGTTGAGATCTTATTAAAGCGCTGGAATAACGAGGAATTACCGGAATCAATGCCAACAATCAAACTAAAAGGAATTCTTGGATCTCTAGGAAAAAAACATGGTTTTGGATTAGTAGCAGAACGCCCTGTTACAGGAAGATTTGCGCGCTTTATTAAATCTGGTATTCTTTGGTTGTATAAATATCATAATGCTTAAAGAGAAGAACATACAAGCTCCCTTTGTATGTTTTTTTTTCAAATTACTAGTAAAGCAATGTTTATGTTAAGATATGGGTACATAAAAATGTTTGCTATTCCAGCATCAAAAGAGGGAATTATAATGAAAGTAAGAGACTTCATGATTACGAAAGTTTTTACGGTAAAACCTTCGAGTACGATCAAGGAACTGTTAGATATACTCAATTCCAATCGAATTGGAGGTGTACCTGTTGTTGATGATAAGGGGCATCTAGTAGGAATGGTATCAGATGGAGATGTATTGCGCTACCTATCTCCAAAGCGTCTTGGATTTGCTGGACTTATTTACATAATTGAGGATGGGGAATTAGAAAACGTATTACATGAAAAGTTGGATACATCTGTCAAAGAAATCATGACAAAAAGAAATATCCTCTCCGTATCACCTGAAGATGAGTTTGAAATGACAATGCGCTTATTATCTATACATAATTATAAAAAACTTCCGGTAGTTAATAGAGCTGGACGAGTCATTGGTGTTCTAAGCAGGGGTGACATTATTAATAATATATGGAAAAAAATTATTACATAAAATTAATAAGGAAGAAAGTGCCCCAAATATAACTTAGAGGGGCACCCTGTTGTCAATAATCTTATAGATTTTTATTGTGCAGAACTGAAAAGTTTCTTTAATCTACGAGCGATTTCCTCATTGTCTGCCCTAACAACTTCTAGGAATTGTGGTTTATCAAACAATTGCTGAATTTGCTCTGGATATGTCTGCTCTATATTACATAATTCTATTGCTTCATTAAATTTAGCTGGATGTGCTGTAGATAATGTAACGCATACTTCATTAGGTATACTTGATTTTTCATAAGCAGCAACTCCACAAGATGTATGAGGATCAAGCAAATAATTTGTGTCTGCATAGTACGTCTTAATCGTTTGCAGACATTCTTCATTTCTCACGCCATGGGCTGCAAAATCCACTTGTACTTGACGAAGAAGCTCTTCACCCACAACAATTTTTCCTTCTGACTTGAATTGATCCATTAATTCACGTACAGCGCTTGGGTTTTCATCTAGCAAGTAGTATAGGTAACGCTCGAAGTTGCTCGCCACTTGTATATCCATTGACGGGCTATAAGTACCACGGAATTCACCTGGCTGATACACTCCATCCTTGATAAAACGTTCTAATATATTGTTCTCATTTGTAGCAACGATAAGCTTACCTACTGGTAAACCCATTCTCTTCGCTAAATAACCGGCAAAAATATCACCGAAGTTTCCAGTTGGCACACTGAAGTTTAAATTCTTAATATCCTGCTCTTTTGCCACTTGGAAATACGCATAAAAATAATAAACTGTTTGTGCTAAAATACGAGCAAAGTTAATAGAATTAATAGCACGTAAATGATATTTTTCTTTGAACTCTAAATCCGCGAAAATTTCCTTGATAATTCTTTGACCATCATCAAACGTTCCTTCTATTGCTAAATTTAAAACCGTTGGATCATTGACAGTTGTCATTTGCAGTTCTTGAACCCTACTTACCTTTCCATGGGGATGCAAAATACAAATGCGAATTCCTTCTTTTCCTCTTACCCCTTCAATCGCAGATGCACCTGTATCGCCAGAAGTAGCACCAAGAATATTGATCGTTACTCCAGTTTTCTTAGCAATATAGGAATACAAATTCCCTAAAAATTGCAGCGCCACATCCTTAAATGCAAAGGTTGGACCATGGAATAATTCAAGCACATACATATTATCCTTAATCTTTTGAACAGGTGTCACCTCTGGATGACGGAACGTTCCATAGCTTTTATTAATTAATTCTTTAAGTTCATTTTCTGGAATTTCTCCATCAACATAATAGGAAATAATTTCGTATGCTAATTCCTGATAAGACAGCTTGGACATAGACTGCAGCTTTTCTACAGGAATGTGCGGGATTTGTTCCGGAACTAGAAGCCCGCCGTCGGTTGCAAGTCCCATTAAAACTGTATCAATAAAACCAATTTCATTTACATTGCCACGTGTACTAATGTATTTCATAATATCCTCCAACAAAAAAATAAAATATACTACTATCCTTACCTAGAATTAGCTTGGAGTCAATAAGGAATTCGAAAAAATTAGACAACTTTTTTATTTAAATGTTATCCTTTGGGATTTTGAATAGAATTTTTCACTTCTTGAATATCGGTATCACTATAATTTCCGGTGCCACGTCCGCTCGATGTTTTGACCAGCCATTCTTTTACTTCATTATAGGACAAGCCTGAGTTCTCATTTTGACTTTTTACTTCATTAATATTGGTCCCCACAATTGTAAAGGCATCCTGACTATTTTTCACAATAATATACCTCCCATTCTGTTTTTCTTTATTTTCTATCAAAAAAAGATATTTATTAGGTTTTAATATAGAAAGTAATGGGAATTGTATATTTGAATCTAGTCCTAATTGTTCGTTACATACAGTAATGAGAAATGTTATGAATAAATGATAATTAACCATTAGGATCAATTTTAATTCATTTAATGTAATAATCCATTTTTTTAAAATTATTATAAATTTTAGGATGAAATTAAGTATTATTGTTGACAAGGAATTAAAAATATATAATAATAAATACTGTATTATAATTATTATAAATAACTAATTATTGGTTATTTAATAAGTTTTGGACATTTGTCTAAAACAACATATTGTTTACAAAAAAATATTAGGAGGAATTTTATTATGTCTTTAATTGGAAAAGAAGTACAACCATTCAAAGCTCAAGCATTTCATAACGGAGAGTTCATCGAAGTAACTGAACAAAATTTCAAAGGAAAATGGAGTGTAGTTTGTTTCTACCCTGCTGACTTTACTTTTGTATGTCCTACTGAACTTGAAGATCTTCAAAATAACTATGCAACTTTAAAGGAACTTGGTGTTGAAGTATATTCTGTATCAACAGATACACATTTCACTCATAAAGCTTGGCATGATACTTCAGATACTATTAAGAAAATCGAGTATATTATGATTGGTGACCCTTCACACCAAATTAGCCGCAACTTTGATGTATTAATTGAAGAAGATGGTCTTGCTGACCGTGGTACTTTCATTATCGATCCAGACGGTGTTGTTCAAGCACTTGAAATTAATGCTGGTGGCATTGGTCGTGATGCTAATACGATTGTTAGCAAAATTAAAGCTGCTCAATATGTTCGTAATAATCCAGGCGAGGTTTGCCCTGCAAAATGGCAAGAAGGCTCTCAAACACTTAAGCCAAGCCTTGATCTTGTAGGTAAAATCTAATTCAATGCATAATTCCGAAAGTCACTCTACTAATTTTACATAATGTAGAGTGACTTTTTTATGATTTTACATATTATTAATTATTAGGGCCCTTTCTCAATCATATTTATTGACAATAGTTTAGAAATATATAATAATAAATTTATAATTATAATTATTATAAATAACTAATAATTATTGTTACTAACTTCTGAGGAGTTTCTTGAATATATTATGGGAGGAGTGCATTTAAATGATTTTAGATGCCGATATAAAAGCGCAATTAGAACAATATCTTCAATTAATGGAGGGAGAAATTCTACTTAAAGTTAGCGTAGGTTCTGACGACGTATCGAAAGATATGTTAGCTTTAATGGAAGAACTATCCTCTATGTCATCTAGAATTAAAATCGAACACACTCAATTAGAAAGAACACCGAGCTTTAGTGTTAATAGAATTGGTGAAGATACGGGTATTACTTTTGCCGGGATCCCTCTTGGTCACGAATTCACTTCCTTAGTGTTGGCTCTATTACAGGTCAGCGGCCGAGCTCCAAAAGTTGATCAAAAAGTCATTGAGCAAATTAAAAATATTAAAGGCGAATATCGCTTCGAAACATTTGTTAGCCTAAGCTGCCACAATTGTCCCGACGTTGTCCAAGCATTGAATATCATGAGTGTACTAAACCCGAATATTTCACATACAATGATCGATGGTGCGGCCTATAAAGAAGAGGCTGAAAGCAGAAACATCCTGGCCGTACCAACGGTGTTCCTAAATGGGGAAAACTTCGGAGGCGGACGTATGTCTCTTGAAGAAATTCTAGCTAAGCTTGGCTCTGCACCCGATGCATCTGAATTTGCTGACAAAGAGCCATTTGATGTTCTTGTTGTCGGTGGCGGTCCTGCAGGAGCAAGTGCAGCCATCTATGCAGCACGTAAAGGTATTCGTACAGGCATTGTTGCAGAGCGTTTTGGCGGTCAAATTATGGATACATTAGGAATTGAAAACTTTATAAGTGTTAAGCACACAGAAGGCCCTAAGCTTGCAGCAAGTCTTGAGGAGCACGTAAAAGAATATAATGTTGATATCATGAATTTACAGCGTGCGAAGCGTTTAGAAAAGAAAGACCTTATTGAGGTTGAACTGGAGAACGGTGCTGTTCTAAAGAGCAAAACGGTCATCCTTTCAACTGGGGCCCGTTGGCGTAATGTCGGCGTACCGGGCGAAACGGAATATAAGAACAAAGGCGTAGCTTACTGCCCTCACTGTGACGGTCCATTGTTCGAAGGTAAAGATGTGGCTGTTATTGGTGGAGGTAATTCTGGTATTGAAGCAGCCATTGACCTTGCAGGTATTGTTAAGCATGTAACAGTTCTAGAGTTTATGCCAGAGCTAAAAGCTGATTCCGTTTTACAAGAACGATTAACTAGCCTTCCGAACGTAACTGTTCTTAAGAATGTCCAAACAAAGGAAATTACAGGAACAGATAAAGTCAATGGGATCACCTATATTGAACGTGACACAGGGGTTGAAAAGCATATTGAATTAGCTGGAGTATTCGTACAGATTGGTCTTGTACCAAATACAGATTGGCTAGAAGGAACTGTTGAACGTAATCGTATGGGTGAAATCATCGTTGATAATCGTGGTGCAACAAACATCCCTGGTGTTTTTGCTGCTGGTGACTGCACAACAAATCCATATAAGCAGATTGTTATTTCAATGGGATCAGGTGCTACAGCGGCTTTAGGGGCATTTGATTATTTAATTCGAAATTAATTAAATTAATTGGAACTTTGCGAAAGTCACTTTGGGACACAGGGTCGGGTAGAGTACCCAATGGGGACGGAGAACCCGACCCGTGGCTCACCCCACCCACTACTCTCTGTTTTCTATAACATCTAACACCGCTTCTTCGATTTCCTGGTAGCACGTGCACCGACATATATTGGAAGAGAGCCATTCTTTGATCACATCATAAGTTGGTTGAGGATGCTTTTGCAGTAATGCATGGCAATTCATAATAAACCCGGGCGTGCAATAACCACATTGGAAAGCAAAGTGTTTAACAAATGCTTTTTGAATGGGTGTATCATGTAAACCCTCTATTGTCGTGATTTTTGCGTCAATGGCCTCAATTGCCAGCATAATACAGGATTTATATACCGTATCATTGACAATAACGGAGCAAGCACCACAGTCACCATTAAGACAGCCTGGTTTAGATCCAGTTAATGAAAGCTGATTTCGAAGTACACTAAGAAGCGTATCTGCCGGACGGAAATCGACTTGGCGGACTTCTCCGTTGATTTCTATGGGAACACTTATTTTTGTGTACGGCTTTTGAATCACTACTTCCCCTCCATTTCCACAATGATTTTTCTTAAAGTATTTTTTAAGACAAATAGTCGGTACTCCTTCGAACCTTCGATATCATCAAGAACTGGTGCTGGCAAATACTCCAGCCCCTTAGCAATTCTTTCCTCAAGCTGCAAGCCTGATTGATTTATCGCTTCCTCCATTTCCTTTGAACGAAAAGGAAACCGGCATAACCCGCTATAAGCAAAGCGTAACTCATTTTCAACTTTAATAGCGGCAATTGTTATTAAAGGATAGCCAGTCTCCCATTGTTGCCGTATCTTAATACTTTTAAATGGCAGATTGATATATTTCTTTTCCGTGTGAAGCTGGATGAGAAACTGCCCTTCTTGAAGCTGAAAGGAGCGATGAAAAATTTCCCCTATCGGAATTGCCTTTACCCCGTCGTTACCGAGAACGATAACCTTACTTTCACAAAGTAGAAATGGGAGTACAGCTTCACGGTAATAAATTTTTCCGCATAAATTTCCACCAAGTGTAATTTTATTTCTTGCTGTATGGTCAGCTATACCCATTGAAGTTTGGCTTAGCAATGGAAATAAATTTTTTTCTTCAATAAAGGTTAGCGGAAGGGCCACGCCAGTAATTAATGAATCATTCTTGAACTCAAATATATGACATTCTACAATACCTTTGATATCAATAAAGGATTTTGCTTCAATCCTATTTAGGCGCCCAAGAGTCAATATTTCTGTACCCCCTGAGTAATAAAGAGGCTGTTTATTTTTTTCCTTTAAAGCAAAAAAGAGCTCCACAGCTTCCTTCATAGTTGCGGGCTTGTAGTACTCAATATTACCCGTCAGCATTTGTCTTCACCACCTTCCTTAATCTTCCAAAGCAACTCTGGAATGATTGGGAGAAAATTAATGTGGGCTGATAATGCCGTAGATAAAGAGTTTCCAAGAGCAGCCGGCATTCCGATGAGCCCGTGCTCGCCGATCCCTCTGGCCCCGTAAGGAGCATCGACGTGTGGGGTCTTAATAAATGCAACCTCATAGTTTGGGTGCTCTCCAAACCTGATCGGACGATATGTTCGTAATTGTGGATTAAGAACCCGACCATGTGGATCAAAATGAAAGGTTTCTCGCCCCGCGAATGACAACCCCATGCTCATTGCGCCTTTGACCTGGCCGGTTGCCCCTTTTATATTGAGTACCTGCCCGATATCAAAAACAGAGACAGCCTTAATTATTTTATACGTATAGTCTTTCGTATCCAGTTCAATTTCCACGCCTTGGGCACCAACCGTCCACTCAGGTCCTGGTTTCCCGGCTCCCGTTTCCTTGTCCAGGTAGGTGATCCCCCTTGTCATATAATTGCCCCTACCGAGAATCTGTCCGCCTATGGAATTTCCATTTGGATAAGTATAGCCATAGGCAATATCTTTAATGGGAATAAAGGTACTCGAATCAGCCTTTAAAAAAACCTTTCCATAACCTACCTCTAATTCCTCTTCTGATGCACGTAGAATTATCGCGGCAATCGTTTTTAACTGTCTAATTACATCGTTTGCTGCTTCCAGTACCGCTCTTCCCGCCATAAACGTTCCTCTACTTGCGACTGTTTTCCAATGTTCCGGCGTATTTAATGTATCGACAGTAAATTGAACATGGATATCATTGATGTCCATTTTTAGTTTTTCAGCCAATATTTGTGCAAGGACCGTTTTTGTTCCTGTTCCAATTTCAACAACACCAGAAATCAAATTGATACTACCGTCATAATTAAAAAGCAAAATGACGCCGGAGCTGGCGTTGGGGTCAATGGTTGAATTTTTCCAGACGCAGGAAATTCCTTTCGCTCGAACTCTGTAATCATCAAGTGTAATGACCTGGCCCTCCTCCCAATTGATCAACTCTTTTAATTTACTTATGCATTTCGGTAAATTACCAACTGTACTGGAATCCAAGACAACCTGAGTAGGAGTCTGATTCCCCGGCAAAATCGCATTTTTACTCCTAAGCTCTAAGGGATCGATATTTATTTTTTTCGCAAGGACATCCATTGTTCTTTCAAAGACAAAATGAACCTCGGAATGGCTGAATCCTCTAAAGGGAGCCGCATATGGATGATTTGTATACATACAATAGGAATTACACCAAATATGCTCAATATTGTAAGGACCTGTACAATCAACTGCTCCAGCCCGGCTTAAATCAATCGATTTATCTGAATATGCACCACCATCCCAAAGGTAATGCAGTTCAGCAACCTTTAGAATTCCATCCTTTGTCGAGCCAAGCCTTACCGTTGCTTCCAGTCCAATGTGACCTGGTGAAGTAAGCATATCCTCTTCGCGCCTGTTCAAAATTTTTACCATTCTACCATTAACCGCTTTGCTAGCCAAATAGGCTAATATTTCGAGTTGCACAGATGCTTTCCCACCATAGGCTCCACCAACAAGCGGCGTATTCACAGTAATATTTCCTATAGGTATATTAAAATATTGACCAATTAATCGCTTAATCATAAATGGAGCTTGTGAGGAGGATATGATTTCAACAGTTCCATCTTTGTGTATTTGCGCAATTGAACATCTCGTTTCCATTGCCGCATGATCGGAAGGTCTGAAGGCGAATTTCTCCTCTACAATCACTTCACTTTCTTCCCAGCCCTTTTCGCGGTCCCCTTTTCGAATCTTCGTCAAAGTCGCAATATTTGTGCCCGGTACAGGGTAAACTCCTTGGATTTTTTCATATTCCTCTATTCGCGGATGAAGGAGCGGTGCATCGGACTTCAATGCTTCGGAAGGGGAATTAACTACAGGAAGCGGTTCATATTGAACCTGAATAGCATGGACCCCTTGCTCTGCTTGATACGGTGTATCCGCTACAACAATAGCCACTACCTCACCATGGAAACGAACCCGCTCTGTCGCAATTGGTGGCCGGTCCCGCATTTCCTCCCCTGTAAGTGGCAAATTTCCTCCCGTGACAATGGCCCTGACACCGGGGAGTTTTTCAGCCTTCGTTACATCTAAGCCCTTAATAAGGGCATGAGCATAAGGACTAATTAAAAGATGTCCGTGAAGCGATTCTTTTATAAAATAATCACCAGTATACTTTGCATTTCCGGTCACTTTTTCAAAAGATTCTTTACGAATTACTCCCTTTCCAAGGATATGCAATTTGCTTCACCCCTTTTCAAAGCCTCTTCATACTCTTCCATCGTATCAATATCAAAAAACAGCCTTTGATTTTCGTAGGGTAGGACTCTTCCATTAAGAACTGAATTACCTGTTAGCAATTTCTTAGCGCCATTATCTCCCTTTAATTGTTGTAAAAGCGGGAATAACTGTTTCCCAATAAGAAATGGTGGTCTAATAATATTGTTAAAGCTTGACGCGACATAGTCTACTTTTTCCTGTTGGAATATGTTTATTAGACTATTAATCATTTCGAAATGAATAAAGGGCTGATCAGCTAATAAAATGACCACTCCAGCGACGTCAGTGGTATGGGAAGATTGTATTCCAAAATTAAGTGAATAAGAGAGCCCTAGATGGGAATTGGGACATTGGATCGCGGTGATTTTTTCAGTGAAATAAGGTTTTAATGCTTTAAGCGTCCATTCTTCATCAGGGAAAACCACGATAATATGGTCAAGCTCGGAATGCAACGCAGTTCGAAGGGCGTAGCTCCCTAAGGGGTGGTTTCCTAATGGAAGGACAAGTTTATTTTGACCCATCCTTGAACCCCGACCTGCCGCCAAATAGATACCTACAATAGAGCGATGATTTGCTGTCATTTCAAATGGCTCCGCCGAAATATTTGAATGATTTCCGCCATAATCGAAACAGCAATTTCCTCACTGCCTTTTGCCCCAATAGACAGACCAATTGGATAATAAAGATTGTTTTTATACTCTTTTCCTTTTAATAACCGCTTTGTTCTTGTCTCAGAACCTAATATTCCAATATAACGAACATCATAGTTTATTATGTTTTTCAGAAACTCTTCATCTTTTGAAAAATTATGACTCATAATAACAACGAAATCATTTTTTGAAAGAGTGATTTGATCCATAATTTTTTGTGGGTATCCCCCAATATAGTATTGGTTGGCAGAAGGGAAATGATATTCATTGCAAAGGCCGGGTCTCCAATCACAAAGCTTTAGAAAGAAACCGATTTTGGCAGCTAATGTAACAAGCGGCTTTGCATCTTCCCCTGCGCCGAATATGAGAAGAACTGGAGGTGGTGTAAATAAGTTAGTATATTTGAAGCCTTCCTGGATGCGGGTAATATTAGTTTTTTCAATAATTTCTTGTCCGTGATCAATCTCAAATGAATAGGATTTTAAAGTGGAATCGTTCGAAAATTCCTTTTCATGCAGTACAGTTTTCCCGTTTTCTAATGAATTTTTTAAAAATAAAAGCTCCTTTCTTAGCTTTTCATCGATTGGTTCCAAAAGAATGGTGAGGACCCCATTGCAGCCTATACCCTGCCCCCATCCAATGTCATCAATACTTCTTAAATCATACGTGACTGTTTGTGGACGTTTTGACAAGAATAACTCTTTGCACCTTATAACGAGGTCTTCCTCTAAGCATCCCGGTGAAATCATCCCTACCGTTTGACCACTTTCCGATATCAGCATCAATGTACCTTCCTTTAGGTACGCTGATCCATCAACATTAATAATCGTTGCAATGATCCACTTTTCTGTTGAATTTTGAACGACTTCCAAAATCCTCAAAAGGTTTTGCATATTTTTCAACTCCACAGGGAAACTTGGTCCTGTTTCCAAAATAATTTACCTCTCCGGTTAAGATTTATGAAGCTATTATGGAAAAAATGCCCTTATTTAATAAGAAGGACAGGTTTATACATCAAAAAACTCGTTAGAAAACAAGCCCCATATATATTTTTTTAAAAAAATATGGTCGCAACATCCGACTAAACGACGAATAACATAGATTGGGAGGGTGTAACGATTATGAAAATAAACGATGAATTAGAAAAGGATCAACAAATCATTTTAACAATTCAGCGTGAAATTGCGATCGTTACAGCCGTGTTATTATTAACTGGGCAAATAACCATTATTGGAGTTTTTGTTACGCCGGGAGGATTTCGGGCTTCCTTAGGGGGACCCCTAACAGGGGCGAGTAGAATAGAAAGTAAAACGGGCAGTCAAACTGTGAATTTAATTATCGATATCATTGATATCGTTCTCGCGCTTTTATTAATAGGCGATGAACTCCGTGTAACAGGTAGCTTTATTGCACCGGGATCATTTACTATTAATGTAGGAGGTCCAATATTTGGTGTTCCTATGCCTGAGCCAAACCTTCCTACAATGAAAAATGAATATCGTTTTTTTCAAAGAATCGTCGATCGACACTTTCATGTGGACCCTAATTTAGTTGAAAAATTGACAAAGTGAGTGATATATAATGGCGTTAACGGATATTCCAACTCTACAACCATCAAAGGGAAGCATTTTTCTAATTGCACTTCCGTTGGTAATCTTTATATTTTTCTTCGTAAAATCGAAAAAAGAGGATGCAATATGACTACAATCTAAAAAGTCATGGGACGAAGCACCTTAGATTTTGTGATAAATATTTCACTTCGGACTGAAGACGCACTCAATACCTAAATTCAGTCCGAAGACAGATCAACAACTTGGAAATAAGGCTTTAGCCCACTTATTGATATAGTTGATCACTATTTCCTGCAATCGGATTTTGATAATTCACCATATATTGCTGGATTTGCGATTGATTTTCCGGGATAACCTGATACATAGATCCAATTTTAGCGATGTCAGTAGGGTTTGCATTTTCAACCGGATAATAGCCTTTTGATGCCATATACTGCCACATGTCATAGGCATGAGCGCAACTCATCATAAATGCTGTTTGACAGAATGAACGAACTTCTGGATTAACCATCTCCATTGCTGCCCAAGCATATTCACGCCCTGCTCTTTTTAACGTTAAAAGGTAGGCCGTAGCCATTTCGCGGTCATTCATATTCTCGATCATCGTTCTTGGCTGAACGGCTGGAGCCGGTGCCACGATTTGCATGTAGGAATCAGGGACTTGTCTATCTTCTTTTAACAAGGGGAGTTCCCGCTTCGCACCCTCTGTCTTATTTAAAAATTCAACCTTCATGTTATAGTCCCGTACATGGAATGGAAAATGTCTTTCAAGAATTTGCTTAAATTCAGGGCACTGTACATGATGCAGCATATATCCCATATTCGTGATGGAGTTAACACAACTCATTGTTAATTCATTTAAATCATGCAATTCGTGTGCAGCTAATTTCATTTTTAATCCTCCAGTAGGTAATTTAAGATACCCCCTTATATTGTTTAAAATTGGAACAAATTATACTATGAATAAGCTTGTCCACTTAATATATAAACAGCTCAACAACAAACACAGCTAGACACGAAAGAATAGAAACCTTAATCAAACTACCGCCCAAATAGGCTAATATAATAGCAACAACAAATCCAATTAAGGCTGACCACTGGGATGCAGTTGCATTCAATATAGCTGGAAAAATCATGACCGCCAGTGTTACATAGGGTACATAATACAAAAATGATTTAATAAACGTATTTTTGATTTCTTTCCTAATCAGTGTTAACGGCAGTACCCTGATGATATAGGTCACCGTGGCCATCATTAAAATGTATAATACAACGCTAGCCTTCATGTATAGCCTCCTCTTTTACAGGAAACAATGCTGCCGCAATCCCTGCTATTACTATAGTTAACACAATAATTTTCACTCCAGAAGATATGGTGTGAAATACTGGAAGTTTTGCAAACAGTAGACTTGCCACCATCGACACCAAGATAACTCCGGATAGCAATTTGTTCCCTTTTGACGGTGGAATGATAACCGCGATCAACATCCCATAGAGTGCAATGCTTAATGCACTGGTTGCTCTTGAAGGTAAAATATTCCCTGAAACTACGCCCAGAAATGTACCCAAAACCCATCCTGGCATCGCTACACTAACTAAGCCGTATACATAATAAGGACTTAGCTTCCCTCTAACGGCCATTGACGCACCAAATACTTCATCTGTTATTCCGTATGCCATTAGCAATCTATGGAACAACGACGTATTCGAATCAATTTTTTGCGACAAGGCGAAAGACATGAGAATATATCTCGAATTTATGATGAGCTGTGTGACAGCAATTTCCACCATCGTTGCCATTGCAGCAATCAAGGTAAGACCAGCAAATTGGCCAGCAGAAGTTAAATTGGTTGCCGACATGAAAATAGCTTCATACGGATTTAACCCTGCTTGTTTAGCAATAATTCCAAACGTAAAAGAAACTGCCAAATAGCCTAGCGCAATTGGAATGCCGTCCTTAACACCCCTTTTCCATTCTTTAATATTCGAATTCATCAAAATATCCTCCAAATCATCAAATCTACCAAATTGTTCTGATTTTATCACATAGTTTGACAATAAGTAAAATTAATATATATGATTAATGCATTAGAGTTACTTATGTAAATAACGGAGGTTTAGTTCGGATGAAACACTATGAAGCTTTTATGAAGGTAATTGAAAAAGGAAGCTTTACAAAAGCAGCTGAAGAATTAGGATATACACAATCAGCAGTTAGCCAATTGATCCAAACCCTAGAGGATGAGCTTTCGACAACACTATTATTCCGTTCCAGAAAAGGGGTCAGCCTAACACCTGATGGCGAACAGTTTCTACCATATATTACGAACGTAAGTAATGCCTATTGGGAGCTTTTGGAGAAGAAAAAAGAAATGCAAGGGCTTGAAGGCGGGCTCATTCGCATTGGAACTTTCTCAAGTGTTTCCTGTAATTGGCTGCCTCGGTTAATCAAAGACTTTAAAGTGATCTATCCATCTGTTCACTTTCAACTGCAGCAAGGGGAATACACAAGTATTGTTAAAAGTATCAAGGATGGCAGTGTCGATTTTGGATTCGTCAATCCTGATGCTGTTACGGACCTACCAACAGTTCCTTTAAAAGATGACGAAATGCTGGCTGTGCTACCATGCAATCATCCACTGGCGTCCCGAGAAAATGTCACTTTAGAAGAATTATCACACGAGCCATTTATCCTTTTGGACGAAGGCGAATTAAGCGAGCCCCTCGAAATCTTTAAACAAAACGAATTGCAGCCGAATACCCAATACCGGGTCCACGACGACTATACAATTATGTCTATGGTCGAAAACGGTCTTGGCATTTCCATCTTGCCCGAATTGGTCCTTAATCGAGTCAGTTACGAATTAGTGAAGAAGAAAATCTCTCCGCCAATCATCCGAACGATTGGAATTGCGTATAAAAATAAAAAAATCCTGCCACTTTCCAGCAGGTATTTTATTGATTTTATGATTGAGAGGTTTGCTTAAATCGAAAAAGCGTTGTTAATTACCCTGCGATTAGCGACGCTTTTTTATCACTCAATCCCTTTCTCTTGCCCTCTGTGAATCTCGAATATTCTTTTGGACCGTAATCGCAGCAAATAAACTAAGGACGAACGCCATCCCATAAAATCCCTTTTCGCTTAAAACCAAACTTCCTGCATTGTATAAACCGATGGCCATCAATGATATTGATACAATAAGTGCAACCCAACTGATTCCATAATAAATACCCGTAACTGGGATCCCCTCGTCTTTATCTCTTACAGCTTTTTGTAAAGATACCGCTGAATAAAGTCCAAATATTAAAATTGCAAAGTAATAACCTTTCTCGTTCAGTTGCATCGTCGAGTTAAATAAACCGATGAGATAGGCCGAAACACCTACTAACAGTGCTCCCCAAGAAGCGCCTTTAAAGGCTGAAGTGGGTTCTCCTTCTTTCCTTTCAAGCTTCATCTTTTTTAATTCATTTTGTTTTTCTTTATCTAATACAACCTCATTATCATTAGACATCGATGATTTCTCCTCCTTTATTTACATATTAAAAATGGAGCACTGCAGATATCTGTAGTACTCCTACTTAAATTTATTATACGGGAAACTTTTACAAAAAATAGATAAATTTTTTCCGAATTTTAAATTAAGGGTTCTAAATCACATGGCGGCACAGGGGCCGAGCCATGATTTAAATACTGTTTACCGATTCAGCAAATCTTTTTCCAAATTCCTTGCACCGTTCTTCATCGTTTTCATCCGGATACTGTTCCACCTTCAAGCTTTCCAATACTATTATTCCGCCATTTTCTTCAATCATTTTTTCTATGATGTCAACCGCCCCACAAAAGTCATCATAAGATGTATCACCCGAACCGAATACAGCAAATTTTTTGCCTGTGAAATCTAATCCACGTATTCCGTCACAAAAATCAAGGAATTCGTCTGGGATTTCTCCATCCCCCCATGTGTAGGAACCCAGTATAACTGTTTCGTAGTCGTTGATCTCATGTGCATCAACCTCAAGCGCATCCTTTCGTATTACATCAAAACCACTCTCCGTAATACCTTCCTCCACCAATCCAGCAATTGTCTCAGTATTTCCAGTCATACTACAATAAACCATCAGGATCTTTTCCATTCTAACCACCCCTAGTATAGATAGTAGAAATGTTATTTTCTAAATTAATTATATGATAACGATTATCATTATCGATTTGATAGAAATCAATTTTTAAATATATTTCATTACTGATTTAAAAACAAGGCTCTTATCTAAGATATTTTGCCTTTTGCTACCTTTTTTAAGGTTCGTTCTAATAAATAGACGGAAACATTCCGCCAATTTGATTTTAAACCGCAAAATTGGGCGACTTTTCTTTGAATAACAGGAAAACCTCCGCTTATTTAATCCGAAATGAGCTCCATTTTGCAAATAACCGGAAAACTATTTGTTACCCTTCCAAGGGGGTGCCAGCTTTTTCGTAGTGTAGCTCTAATTCTAAATGAATAAACCTCTGCTTTTCTTCCATAAAGAACAAAGTTTACGAAAACAGCCAAAAACAAAAAACAATACCTCCGAATACAGAATAGTCCTTTGTATTCGGAGGTATTGCTTCATTATTGTCGCTTTTCAACCACTACGTCTACTTGAGTGGCCCATGATTAATCTTTGTTAACTCCTCATTCACTTCAAAAATTTTAGCGTTAACAGGATCAATGCCAAAGCCTTTTAACCTTTCCGTATGCATGTTCAAATATTTTTGGGCTGCTTCCTTTGTCTCAAACAAATAAATGCCGCCGGCTTCTTTAGCATCACTGTTCTCAGTCCAAATTTTCCACAAAAAGCCTTCTTCTTCATTAATGCTCTTCGCTAGACCAGCAAAACCTTCAGCCATCTCTTGACCAAATGGTCCCTCCATTTTAAAATCAACCTGCAAAATAACTGCCATTTCTAACACTCCTTATTTTTGTTTAAAGTATTGTAGGAAAATCTTATTTAATTCTTTTCAATTCCCGTAGCTCTGTTTCTTGTTCAAGGGAGCGCAGAGCTAAGGATTCAAGAATTTTATCCTGCCGTTCTTGTCCTTCTTTAAGAGATGAAAGTTCGCCACGCATAAGATGCATGTCCATTGAAAGATTTTCCAATTTGGCGTCAGATTCTTCTTGGCGATGGTGAATAGCTTTGGTTAATTGTGTATTCTCTTCTAATTGAGATTTGATACTTTGATTATCTTCTTTAAGACCTTTTATATCCTCTTTCATGCCTTTAATTTCATTCATTAATTCCTTAAACATTTGTTCCGTATTCATCTTTTTTCTCCCTTCAAAAATATTTTTGTCTAATCCGTTCGAATTCCGTCAATATTTACTTCATTGTAACACGAAAAAACTTTAAACAAATACATGGGATTTTAGAACATTGTTCATATGAAATTGTTTCGTAACTTCTTTATTTTGAAAATGGTTTGGAATAAGGTCTGTTTCGGATGGTATTAGTGGAATTTAGAGTGGAGATCGTGTTTGTTATTTAAATTTCGACAAATATCTAATAAATCCTGCTTTTAATTCATTAAATAAAATAATAAACGCTAATTCCTAAATAGAACTAGCGTTTAAGTCTTAAGTAAAGTTAAACAAACCGTGAACCTATCATTGATATCGAAATATAAGTGTTACTCATGCAGCAAGCTCATTCAGAGCAATCCTTCGACACACAGAAATGACCACTTATGGCTGCTTCGTTCCCGACCTGACCAATCTGATGGGTATCTGTTGCGAGGACTCCGAAGGTCAACACCGCTTACATAAGGCAAACCTTACACTGTCATACAGCAGAAAAGGAATTCAGCCTCGCTAAAGCGGATTGCGAATTACAGGGCACCGCTAGCTCCCCGCCTACCACGGTATGGAATTATTATCTAAATATAATTATGTCGTTAGAAAAGTTGAGTCCCACCTATGCCTTATCCCAAATTGTTTTATAAACCCGCTCTCGCAGGTGGGTTTCCGCAGTTTGACCTGTCTGCGATCCTGAAATACAGGCATGGCATCAGTCAATTCATATTGGAATCCCGAAAAAATAGTACGGTTTTAAACAAGAATGAGTCACGTACAATGCAGGATAATTTTTGCGATATTGTGTATCTTTCGTACCGCGTAAATACAATATAACATGTATATAAAGACATTTTCACCTGTAAATACTTGTGAATATGGTACTTTAGACCTAGAAATTCATCCTTGATTGTCCACCATCCACATTGAGGCTTGCTCCAACAATCCAAGAGGCCTTCTCAGAAGCAAGAAAAGCCACAACATTAGCAACTTCTTCAACTGCGCCAAAACGTCCTGCAGGAATTTCATTTTCCACAAATGCCTTAATTTTTTCCGGACTTTCTTCCATTCGCTTTTTCCAATTTCCCGTATCATGAAGAATACTTCCTGGCGCAACACTGTTTACGCGAATACCGTAACGGATCACTTCATCAGCGAGCGACTTGGTAAAGCTAATAAGAGCGGCTTTTGCATTATTATACGTAACCTTCCCACCACTTTCTCTTCCGAAAATCGAAGTAATATTAATGATAGCCCCGCTGCCATTTTTCTTCATCTGCTCAACAGCTAATTTACTTAAATGAACAGCTGAAAAATAATTCAGCTCCATCGCTACATGAAATAAATCCAGGTCTGTTTCTATTACTGTTCCACCGTTACTACCACCAGCATTATTAACAAGAATATCAATGGAGCCCTTCTTTTCGACAAAAGATCGAATTAGCTTTTCGCGTTCTTCAGTTTTTGTAATATCTGACTGAAAAATAGTAACCCCATCACCCAATTCTTCTTTTGCCTTTTTTAAAAAATCAACACTGCGCGCAGCAATCGCCACATTAGCACCTTCTGTAAGAAAAACCTTTGCAATCGCCTTTCCAATTCCTTTCGATCCGCCAGTAATAAGTACATTTTTTCCTTGTAATTGTAAATCCACCTTATACACCTCAATTATATGAATCTTTTTCAGTTACTTTAATATTCCATTCAAGCCCTGACGTTAAAGCTGGATTTGAAAGATTGGATGAGCCGATATAGGCAGTGCTGAAGCCTGTTTCTCTTTTGAACATATAAGCTTTGGCATGGAGCCTTGTGCGATCAACATCATAAGAAATTTTGATTTCAGTATTTGGCAGCTTGCTCAGTTCGATGATCGCCTTATAATCCGTGGCTTCCATGTACGATGTAGTTATGACCCTTAGTTCTTTGCCTGGCTAATTAGTAAAAGTTTGGAGTTCTTCTATAATACAACGTAAGCCGCTCCATTTGATAAATGAAACGAGCAGATCGATAGAATCAGCAGTTAGAATTTCCTTTTTCAATTCTCCCAGCATGTTCAGCTCATAATTAGAGCCGGTAAATAACGAACTTTGCGAAATCGGCGTAACGAGACGAATCACTTCACCTTTCTTTGATGCTTCTAATCGAATTCAGTTTTGAATAGACAGAGGTAAGCACTTCGCCTTCCTCTTCTATTTTTAATTCTTTAATTTAAGAGCACGCCTAGTTACGGCCGATATATACGATGATAGTAGTTTTCTGGCTTCTTCAGGATCAAGTGACTCCTTCCCTACTTCGTAATTATCTATATCTAATGTAGCTAGTTCGCTTTTAAGTTTTGTATTGATAATTTCTTCGTAAATTCCTTGTTTGACAATTTTCTGTCCATTCGCCATTTGTATATCAGCCTCATTTAACCGGCAACGTTGCTTTCTAATTCGATCTTATACGACTTCAATTATCCATATGATACTGCTAGACTGTAGCTCACGTAATTGTTCCTTAAGTGTTTTCTGTGAAGATTCAGTTATGTTGTTGTCATCTGAGTTTCCCCCGTGTAAAACTTTCTTTCCCGCTTCCTTCATTTCTAGATAAAGCTTCTTATAAAACTCTATTGTTTCGTTATTATTTTTCATGGAATTCTTAATAAGATCTTCTACTTCTTTCTTAGTAACCCCATTCGTATCAAGAATCTCGAAATTTTTCTTTTTTAATGATAGTCTAACTGCATAATGAGCTCCTTTTTCACTTTCAATTTCCTTATTTTCTGTATATATAAGAACAACATCATTACATTTACAGCTAGGATTCATGCAATAAAGATCTTCAATATAATATAGTACACCGTTTTCTTTAGTGCCAAGCGCCAACCCATCTGTCACATTGAAAACTTCTAAATAACTAAACGTATTTCCACTTAAAATATCAGATGGTTTTAAAAATTTCACAATTCATCAGTTCTTTTTTTCAAAATAAATCACTTGCATTTAACTTATTCCCAACCTGAAAAGTACATGGTAGAATCATATCATTGTTTTCGTACTATATAAAGTTGCTGGTGGTGGGCTGTGAAAGAATCTGTACTCATTCAAAATAAAAAAAAAATCAATATAAATTTTAGCTTTTTCATAAAAGACAAGGTGTTTACGATTTCGCTTTTATTAGCAATTGCAAGCTGTTTCATTCATCCTCCAAAATTGGAGTATGTTAATATTCATGTTTTGGTCAGTTTATTTAGTCTTATGATTGCGATTAAAGCACTGGATGAACATAGAGTACTAGACAAAATTGCGATCAGCATCGTAAGTAGATGTAATAGTAGTAAATCTGTTTCAGCTATACTCATTTTCTTATGTTTTTTCAGTTCAATGTTTGTCACAAACGATGTGGCGTTACTGACTTTTGTACCATTGACCCTTGTTATCAGCAAACGGACAAGTACGCCCATGATGGAGACGATTATTCTGCTAACCATTGCTGCCAATATTGGGAGCAGCTTGACACCCATGGGAAATCCACAGAATTTATTTATCTATGCTCATTATGGGCTAAACCCGACGACTTTTTTTAACACCGCCTTCTCCATCGCAGTTCTTGGAATTGTAGCTCTTTATTTTTTGATTGATAGACTTCATGGGAAGCAATTGAAAGTGAATCTGGCTCCAATACGGGTCAAGAATCGAAAAACAGCAATGATTTGGGGACTAGTCTTAGCTGTCATCATTATGTCTATTTTCGGGGTCATAAGTGATCAAATTGCGTTCGTCGTCACTTTGGTAACCGTCTTTCTTTTTAATAAAAAATTATTGATGAAGATCGATTATTCTTTGCTTTTAACTTTTATTTGTCTTTTTATTTTTGTTGGAAACATCTCGCATACAAATGCTGTACAGGCGGTTGCTAGTGCAAGTCTAAAAGACTCAAGTTCAGTCTATTTCAGCTCTATTTTGTTAAGCCAATTGATCAGTAATGTCCCTGCCTCAATCCTTCTTGCAGAATTCACGATCGATTGGAAACCATTATTATTGGGAGTGAATATCGGGGGATTAGGAACGATCATCGCTTCGATGGCCAGCGTCATCTCTTACAAACTATATATTCAGGTAAACCCTAAAGAGACAAAAAAGTATTTACTAACATTTAGTTTCTATAACTTTTCTTTTTTAGCATTTTTTACTTTTGTTCAGTATTTTATTTTATAGGAACACGGTGACAGTTCGGTTCCCGTGTTCCATTTCGGTTGATGACTAACAAGCTAACTCAACAAATCCCGAATATCTTCTTCTGTAAGTGTCACCAAATGTCCATTTTTCGGATTAATGACTTCCTCTATCAGATGCCGCTTCCTATCTTGCAATTCATTCATCTTTTCCTCAATTGTCCCTTTGGCTACAAGCTTGATTACCTGAACTGTTTGTTTTTGGCCTATGCGATGTGCGCGGTCTGCCGCTTGTTCTTCGACGGCAGGATTCCACCAGCTATCATAAAAGATAACGGTGTCTGCACCGGTTAAATTAAGTCCTGTCCCACCTGCCTTTAAGGAAATCAGAAATATGTCACGTTCACCAGCATTATACCTATTACATAACTCAAGCCTCTCCTCTGATGGAGTCTGCCCATCTAAATAGAAATGAGAGATTTCTTGAATAGCTAGTTCTTGCCCTATCATTTGTAGCATCTTCGTAAATTGAGAGAAAATCAACAGACGACGTCCGGAACGTCTTGCATCTTCAACAATCTGCAGTAGCTGTTCAAATTTTGCCGAAGTTCCTGTATAACCATCTACAAAAAGTCGAGGATGACAGCAAATTTGACGCAGTCTCGTTAAACCAGCTAGGACTTTAATACGATTCTTCCTTATCGTTTCCTTATCCAAATGTTTTAGAGTTTTATGACGTAGTTTTGCCAGATAAGCAGCATAAAGTTTCTTCTGTTCTGGTAGTAATTCGCTCATTTCCAATACTTCCTTTTTCCGAGGTAATTCATCAAGAACATCCTCTTTGACCCTACGCAGCATAAAGGGGCGAATCCTCCGCGCAATCTGTTTATTCGTTAATTCACTATACTCTCTTAATCCTAGAAATAATTCGGGAAAAACGACATGAAAGATAGACCATAGTTCCTCCAACGCGTTTTCCATCGGTGTGCCCGTTAAAGCAAAACGATGATTTGCCTGTAGTTTTTTCACAGCACGAGCGGTTTGGGTAAGGGGATTTTTAAACACTTGTGCTTCATCAAAAAATACAACATGAAATTCCTGCTTCACGTACCAACTCAGATCACTTCGTAATAAAGGATAACTTGTGATAAGCACGTCTATACCGTCAAGTTCGGTTTGCAGTTTTACTCGTTCAGACTTGGTCCCATCCATAATTACCGTCCCAATATCGGGTGCAAATTTCATAATTTCGCTTTGCCAATTGTACGTAACAGACGAAGGACACACAATCAAGGCCGGTTGTCCTTTTTCACTAATAATCGAAAGTTCAGATAAAATAAAGGCGATGCTTTGAACCGTCTTCCCAAGTCCCATTGAGTCTGCCAGAATTCCTCCAAATCCATAACTAGCAAGAGTTTTCATCCAATTAAACCCGTGCTTTTGATAGTTTCGCAAAATTCCCTCTAGCTGCGCTGGAACGTTAAACTGCAATCGTTCTGGATGTTGAAGTTTCTCTATAAACTCCCGAAATGATGCTTCGTGTGATACAACATCATTATCCTCAAAATAATTAAGTAGCCTAAGTCCTTCGACAACAGGTACTTCGAAGCGCTCTTCCCATTCATCGTCTTGAACAGGGACAGCATGCAAGAAACGTTTGATTTCTTCCATCTCTTTCGTCTCTAAAGATAGCAACGCACCATCACGCAGGCGGTAGTACTTCCGTTTTTCTTCCAGTGCTGCTAAGACTTCTTTGATCTCCGTCTCGGGAATACCGTCAATCTTAAACGAAAACTCAAGCAAGTGGTTCCGTTCCTTATAATGCCTCACCTTGATTTTCGGTATCGTAGTTTTTGGTACAATCCGTATCCGTACGGCAGTTGTCGCATACACCTGTACGACTTTCTGCAATTTCGGTAATACATGGTACAAAAAGTTATATTCTAATTCTTCATTTTGTAAATAGTAGCCACTTTCCGTTTGGCTATACTGGCTCTCCTCCATCAGTTTAAGAATGACTTCTTCCTTCTCCATATCTCGAATAACCATCGATCCTACTTTTGGTTGCCGATAATCTAGTGGATTGATGACAACATTTTTATAATGAAACTCTAGTCCTGCTAGCAGGCGATTTTTCACACGATCTAAATAGAGCTTTGCCTGTAACGGAGTTTTATGAAGCTGTGCGGTAATATCCCCGGATAAATGAACCTCCCCTATATTTCTTAAGATTGGCAATAGTTTTTCCAAATAATATTTCAATTGATGACTGGGTATTAGAATTTCATTCGTTCTGGAATTCTCCAGTATTCGCTTTAATTCATGGAGCCGTTCCACTTCTCCTCTTTTTATAACAACGGCTTTTCCAGCAAAAAGGACGGTGTCATATTCTTTTAAAATCATCATCTGGCTCAGACCGTGAATAATGAGTTGGTACCCGTTTTCTTCTGTACCCGTAAATTCAAATGTTAACGGCAACGGTTCATCGGTAACACGGAATTGTTGATAGCTTTTTCCACTATATTGTAAGTTTACTTGTGGGGCACGTACTAATAGCGGTTCGACATTTTTCCAGAATGATGCCGGAACAAGTAACATCCTTTTGTCCTGATGAACCGCCGTAGTTGGTAATGCCTGATGATACATTTTTTCGTCATCCATAACAAGAATGAGCTGATCAATAATAGCGTTGGTTACACTATCAAAACAATGTTTATTTGGGTCGTATTGGAATTCGTTTGAGAGGGTGTGACATCTTCCTTCCTTAACACTTTCTAGAAAATCACGAATATCGGCTACTCTCTGTGCTGCAATGGAAATTTCGATACCAAATCGGGTATTTCCCCGAGCGGCAATGCCTTTACAGAAAATAATTGTTTCCAGTACTTGTCTATTTTCAAAATGGAGTTGTTGTCCACTTTTTAATGGTTGTTTCGACTCAAATAATTGTAGCAACCCTTCCGATAGCTCTCCCTCTGTTTGGTTAGCGGCAGTATGCTCTCCTTGTTTCATATCTTGCTGATGATGCTGCCAAGCAAGTAATACCGCAGCAACATGTTGGCAATCTTTATCTATAGAAGAAAGTGAAGGGCAGCTACAGGTTGCTTGAAATCCTTCTGAATCTTTCTCAAGGTGAACTTGGAAATACTCGACTCCATGGACTATAGCTTGTAATGAAGTAGGAGTTACTTCTTCTATCACTACTTTTCCGTTACGATAAAAGGCCTCTCCTCTTTTAAAGGAGACAGCCCCACAACGCTCTTTGATGATTTTTTGATTGAGTTTAATTTTCACTAGGTTGCCTCCTTTCATTTAAAACGGACTTTAAATTTACTTCTATAAATTTATCATGAAGAATAATTTCTCGCTAGATTAACATCAATGATTGGTTTATGGTTATTAAGTGTTTCAAATTACCTTTAATCACTTTAATAATATAGTAATACTATTATATTTAAACATCTATAAAAGAATAACATTAAGCGAAAATCCAAGATTACTTGTCAGAAAATTGTCACTTTTGGTATTTTTATATAATTCGATTTTTCAGAAATCTATTGCATAACCTTTATATTAGTGATATATTCTAATCACATGAAAAATTAAAAAATATTCTAACAAAATAATATCGATTCAGTTATCAGAAAAATAAAATAATTATATTGTTATTTCAATATTAAAATAGTTGAATATTTTTTATTATTAATGGAGGTCTTATTTATGGCATCAAGAAATTCATTCTCATTTGTCGTTTCAGTAGGTTTTATGTTATTTGCGCTATTCTTTGGAGCTGGAAACTTAATATTCCCTGTTATGCTTGGGCAAATGGCAGGAGAAAATGTTTGGGCTGCAAATGCTGGCTTTATCGTAACCGGAGTTGGATTACCAGTTCTAGGCGTTCTTGCATTGGGATTCTCTGGGAAAAACGACTTGCAATCTCTAGCAAGTAGAGTTCATCCTATATATGGAATTTTATTTACATGTGCGCTTTATCTTTCAATCGGCCCACTTTTTGCAATACCTAGAACGGCAACAGTATCTTATGAAATCGGAATTAAACCTTTCTTTGGAGACAATGCAGGGTCCTTACCTTTACTGATTTTTTCAATTGTCTTTTTTGCGATTACTTTATTCTTTTCACTAAAATCTTCTAAATTAGTTGATATTGTCGGAAAAGTGTTAACACCTATATTACTACTATCAATTGCTGTTCTTATTGTTGCTGTTTTCCTTAATCCAATTGGGGAAATTCAAGCACCAACTGAAAATTATTTAAATAATGCCTTTTTCAAAGGATTTCAAGAAGGGTATTTAACAATGGATGCACTTGCTGCTTTTGTATTTGGGATCATTATCATCAATACAATGAAGAATAGTGGTGCAGTTACGAAGAAGGAAATTATGACTTCCAGTTTGAAGGTTGCGCTTATTGCTGGCGGATTACTCGCGGCAATCTATTCTTCCCTTGCCTTTATGGGGGCAACAAGTGCTTCAGAACTAGGCATGTTAGATAATGGCGGTGCCATTCTTGCGGCAGTTTCCGCTCATTACTTTGGTTCATACGGAAATGCGTTACTTTCTATTATTGTAATTGCTGCTTGTTTAACAACTAGTATCGGCTTGATCACATCATGTGCAGCATATTTCAACAAATTAGTACCAAGTATTTCATATACAAGATGGGCAATCATTTTCACATTGTTTAGTACAGTCATTGCAAACTTTGGTTTATCAACATTAATTTCTATCTCAGTACCGGTTTTAGTCGCTCTTTATCCGTTAGCTATTTGCCTACTAGTGTTAACATTCCTTCACCCTCTATTTAAAGGCAAAAAAGCGGTCTATCAAGTTAGCATGTTATTAACTGGTATTGTAAGTGTATTTGATGGATTAAATGCGGCTGGCATTAAGGTACAGGTCATCAATGATCTATTTACTACTATTCTTCCACTGTATTCGGTAGGATTAGGTTGGATTTTGCCAGCGATTATTGGAGGACTCGTTGGGCTTGTCATCAATGCAGTCAAAAAAGCGGATTATCAAGTGTCACCAGTTGAAAATAATTAAAAGAAAAAATTTCAGGTTATCCATGGTGGAAAAGTGAATCAAGCCAGTTGAACAATCGACGCCTAAAATATGAAAGCATTTTGAACTGCTTGCGTATTTTAGGCTTTTTATATTATTGGGGTTTATTGAATGGTGCAATCAATACTGTCTGATCATTACCAAGACATAGTATGAATTATGAAACAATAGGAAAACTATGTAAAAAGGGGTCTGGAGTGCCGATATGCTAAATCATTTATATAAAAAATACAAGGATAAGTTTCAAGACCAAAAGGATTATCCCGAACAATCATCACTTGATGATATTCAAAGAAAGAATCAGAATATTGATTCTGTACTTGAAAATAATATCTCAATAATTAAAAAGATGTATTCAATACCAGAAAATAGTGATGTTAAAATCCATAATTTCACTATTAATGGTTTAAATAAAAAGGCTGCACTCTTATTTATTTCAACTATTTCTGACGTAAGGGTGATCAGTGAACATATTATAGAGCCTCTTTTACGCAATGAAAATTCTATAAAATCAATCAAAGATATTATACAGGTCCAATCAATTTCTGAGATAAAAAAAATAAAGGATGTAACGGATGGTGCAAATCAAGGAAATACAGTCCTTTTTGTTGATAGTGATCATCAAGCATATGTAATAGGGACTTCCAATTTTCAAAGTAGATCTGTTGAAAAAGCTGAAAATGAAAATGTTGTAAAAGGACCAAAGGAAGCATTTAATGAAAAAGTAACGACAAATATTTCATTGATTCGTAAGAAAATTAAAAATGAAAATCTTATAGTAGAAACAACGCAAGTCTCAGTACGCTCAAAAAATGAGTTATATATTTTATACATAAAGGATCTTGCAAATGATAAGCTGGTTAAAAATATTAAAGAGAGGGTCAGTGCATTAGAGGTTGATGCAATCCAAAATCTTAGCTTGTTAGAACAGTATATAGAGGAAAGACCAGCCTCTATTTTTCCAAGTATTCTATACACGGAGAGACCTGACCGTGCTGCTTCATTCTTGGAAGATGGGTATATCGTTCTACTCATGAATAATTCACCGGCATCTTTAATTCTACCAGCGACCTTTTGGGCCTTTATTCATAATCCCGAAGATCACTATTTACGTTTTATCTATGGTAATTTTATTAGAATTCTTCGTGTATCAGCATTATTTATTACACTTTTTGCTTCAGCAATTTACGTTTCTATCACAAATTATCATTCTGAAATGGTGCCAACTGACCTCCTATTAGCGATATCAGCAACGCGTGAAAAGGTCCCCTTTCCATCCTTTTTCGAAATTTTAATGATGGAAATAGCATTTGAGCTTATTAGAGAAGCTGGGTTACGAGTACCTAGCCCAATTGGACCGACAATCGGAATCGTCGGGGCGCTCATTCTAGGTCAGGCAGCCGTTCAAGCCAATATCGTGAGTCCAATTATCGTCATTGTTGTTGCATTAAGTGGGCTATGCTCATTCACCATTAGTGATATCAGTATGAATTTCGCCATTCGAATTATTCGGTTTGCCTTTATCCTCTCATCAGGATTATTTGGTATATATGGTATGGCATCTTTATTTACAATGGGCCTTGCTTATATGGTATCAATCAAATCATTCGGTGTTCCTTATTTGGCTCCAATGTCACCGAAATATCCATCATCAAAAGACACCATTATTAGACAATTATTAAAGAATGAAAAGATTCGTCCGGGTTATGTGAAACCGAAGGATCATATCAAAAAGCAGAGGAATTAGATACTCTATGGAGAAAACAGTTGGGAAAATTGGGATAAGAGAATATGTCGCAATCATTCTGCTTGTAGTTGGTGTGAAGCTCGCAGATGATACACCTGCCATTTTAGTTGAACCATTAGGTAGTGCGTACTGGATGGTACCACTGATAAATGGAATCTTATCTTTTATCCCAATTTATCTAATGATTAAGGTTATTACATTATATAAAAATAAAAATTTGCATGATTGTATCATTCATTTATTTGGAAAATATATTGGCAACAGCTTATCTACGATTTTGTTACTTCTCGGTATTTGTGCTCTAATCGTCGATTCTGCGGTTTATGTTGATATTATTAGTACAATGTACTTTACCAATTCACCACCATTAATAATTTTTGCTGTCTTAATGACTACTAGTGCTTATATTGCAAAAAAAGGGTTAGAGCATCTGGGTACTATTTCATGGTTAGTTCTTTTCTACCTTTTGATTTCCATTTTTATGGCTCTATTGTTTTCACTACAAGATGGCAATGGACACTTGATATTTCCTATTTTCGGTCCTGGTGCATGGGAGGTCATCAAAGAAAGTACGTCCCATGTGTCAATTTATGCTGATTTTTTCTTTTTGGGACTTATCGCGCCTTATCTTGTATCAGCTAAAGCTTTTAAAAAAGGGACGATTACCGGATTATGTATCGTATCGATTTTAATCTGTTTTTCCTTTCTTATTTATTTATTTGTATTTGATTATGAAGGTTTAAATATGGTGAATTACCCTTTTCATGAATTAATACGCTTAATTCGCCTTGGATTTTTAACCAACGTTGAAACCTTTTTCTTTCCATTTTGGGTAGTTGCCACATTTATTCGATTTTCTTTTTATTTGTATTTAATTGCACTTTTTTTGGGTAGGATTTGTAATATCAAAAACTTTGAATATCTAATCCCGACAATCGCAACAATTACCGTTATTATCGGTATGGCACCTGACGCCCCTACCTTTACTATTTTTACTTTAAGGGAAATGCTATTGGAAGTTACTAGCCCTGTGTTTCTGTTATTTCCTTGCTTCATGTGGTTAATTGCCAAATTAAAAGGGGAGTTTAAACATGATAAAGCAAATCACCATTAAGCCAATCCTAATATTTACAACTCTTTTAATTTTAACAGGTTGTTGGGATCAAGAGGAAATTGATCAAAGGGCCTATGTTCTAGGAATTGGATTAGATAAAACAAGTTATAAAGGCATTATTAAGGTCACCTATTTAATCTCTAATCCCGAGGCTGGATCGACCCAGGTAGGCGGAGGTTCACAGGAACCAACACATGAAACTATAACATTTAATGCACCGGATTTTATACGATCTCAAAATATTGCTAATGCTGTGATTGCAAAGACTATTACATATGATATATTAGATTTCTTTGTTGTTTCTGAGGATTTTGCAAAAGACAAAGATTTTATTCGTTGGATTTATGATGCTACAAAAGACCGTGACATTAGGAGGGATACAAGACTTATTATTACAAAAGAAATGGCAAATAAATTTATCGAAAATAATAAACCAAAACTTGAAACGAGAAGACATGAATATTTTGAAATAATGTTTAAGGATTCAATTAAAATAGGTTTAATACCTGATTCAACCATCCACAATTTCTTTCGAATAACAGAGGCAGATGCAGATCTTTTTATAACTGCCTATGCAACGACTGAGCAAGACGAAGATACTGCAGAACTAAATTCTGACCCGGAGTTAATAGCGGGAAAATTAAAGGTAACCGGAAATACTAATCCAGCACAATTTTTAGGCTCTGCAATTTTTAAGGAAGGAAGAATGATTGGAACATTGTCCGTGGAGGAAACTCGCATTGCTGAATTAATGAATACAGCCATGGAAATGCCTAGTTTTTTAGAGTCTTTTCCTGATCCTTTTATGGAGGGCTATTGGATTACTGCCCGGTATACACAAATAAATGACCCTGAAATAAAAGTTGACGTAACACAAAAAACTCCCAAAATACGTGTAAATCTTCCCTTATTGGTTGAAGTTTTAACAGACCATAGCATGGTTAATTATGCCAATAATAAAGATAAAAGAGATGAATTAAAGGAGCATATGAAAAAAAGGATTCAAGAACGTATTGCTGCACTTGTTAAAAGGACACAAGAAGAATTTCTAGGGCAACCATTCGGCTTTTCATTAGCTGCACGAAAGCATTTTTTAACCATTCCGCAATGGGAAAAATATGATTGGATGAAATCATATCCGGATGCAGTAATAGAAATTAGTGTAGATATTACATATGGTGAATTTGGACGACAAAGTGAATTACCTAGTTATCAAAGGGTTCGTGATTAAAAATGAAAATCTTTGTTTATGTGATGATGATTATCATATTCCTTTATACTGCTGGATTCTCAATTACATTATGGAAGGAAAAAAGTAAAGTAGGGTCAATCGTTGTATTTACACTTGCATTAGTGGTGGTCATTGCTCCTTTTTTTACAATTATTAAATAGTACGATCAAAAGTAACTAAAAAACACTCACAAACATTGATATTTCAACATTTGTGAGTGTGTCGATGTTCCAAAAATATTACAATTGTACCATTACTTAATCTTTGCTTGGCAACCAAGACGAAATCCGCTTTCAATTAAGTTGTCTAATTTCTTTATCTCAAGGCTATTTGTCTATTGAAGATCATTACGACCATTCACTGCCATTACTTTACATTTTCCACAAGTACCCTTTTTACACTTATAATTTAGAGATAATTTTTGTTCAAGAGCAGCCTCCAAGATAGATTGGCCTTTTTTATTTCTATTTGAAAATAACGACGGTTTTGTTTTATATCTATTCTTCCACTTGTTTCGCTGATAGTTAGAGTTTCCTCGATCGTTGTTTTATAAATCGTATGTGTGTTCATAGTATCAAACTTCAAGGCTATGAATTATGGAATAATTTCAAAAACGGTACCTTTGTTAAAATCTGTTACATTTCTAGAACCATGAACCCCTAAAAAAAGTCTGGTTTGATTCTGATTTGTTCCCAAACTAACATAATAGGCTGATTGAGTTCCATAATTATAATCGGTTTCAATAACATGAAAATCATTTAGTTTACAATCTGTTCTTATCCTTGTGTAAGCTAAAACCCCTCTAGCTGGTGTTTGAGTTTTTTGACTACGGACAAAATCAGTAAACACAACGTTTCCCGATAAAGTGGAGATACTATTCCCCATGTAAACTTGCACCCCTGTTAGTGAAATTCCTTCAAATTTATCAGGGCGGGGGTCTTTATGAAAATAACTTATTAGAGGCGGAATACGCTGAATGGAAGTGACCAATGTCTCATTGTAATAGGCAATTGTTTTCTCATCCATAGTCGAGTCTTCAGAGCAACCCCTTATAATTGAAGTGGGGAAAGCACCTTCCCATCCCCGCCAACCTAAGTTAATAAATCCGTTTTGGTCAGGTACAGAATTCGTTAAGGAAGCTTGAACAAGATGAGTAACCGGTATTGGTTTATAAGATGCGAATGAGAAAATCGACTCGACCAAATCCTGTCCGACATTTCCCACATATTTGATGTACCCATTTTGAAACCTTTGAAATGATATACCAGGTATGTTACGAACCCCTTTGGCAATTACCGTAAGCGTTTCTTGAATAGGTACAGGGAGTTCTTCAAAACGTGTGACAACAGGTGGATTTTGAATATATGGCATCTTATCTACATCAATTTCAATTATTTTACCGGCTATTTCCATATCATCCTGGCTTAAATTAAATGGATCATAGCCCGATCCACCATCTCCTGTTGTTAAAACCATTTTTCCTGTTTCAGGTGAAAAATTCAAGCTATTAACGCCGTTATGATTAAAAAATGGCCTTCTTAAGTTAAGTAATGTTCGTCGTTTTTGAGGTTGACCATTCGATTGTAAAATCCATTCTTCAACTGTATCAATATGATCATATTGAGTTTCTCTATTTATCCACCTCAGATTTAACGTTTTGGGATCACACGGATTAGGGGTAAAGCGTTCGGTAAGGGCACCTGGACCTTGTGTTCCAGCTACTGAATAATGAAGATAAAACAGACCGTTATAATAAAACTGGGGATGGAACGCTAGTCCAATCAATCCCCGTTCATCATATCCACCACGAGAAACACCTGGTTCAGATGTACCTAGTTTTATAATTCGCGAGCGAATATCTAAAAAAGTTTTTATCATCCCATTTCCTACATAAAAGATCTCCCCTACCTGAGTTGCAATAAATAATCTTTCAAATGAGTCACCTGGAAGTATAGTTGTTTTCAAAACAGTTGGTAAATTGATATGACTAACAATGGGCTGTAAACGAACTTTAACTTTCACCAATTAACTTCACACCCCTTTATGCTGTTCCTCGTATAAGAATATGATTTGAAATTTTCTATTAGTACGGTGACTCATTAATGGAGATTCAGCATTCCACATGTTTTAGTTATCACATAAAATTTTGTATTTTCAAAAAATAAAACTGGTATTAAAAGAATAAACACAGTATATTATAAATATAGTTTAAAAAACGAGGTGATTATCGTAATGGTTAGGAAAATTTGGAATTCATTTTGGTATCATAATGGAAAAGTAAGGCACCGAATTTGGCTTGACGATGACAGGTACATTGTTTCTTCTACGATCAAAAGTGTAACCGCTTACAATTATGGTAGTACCCCAGAAAACGCAAAAGAAGCTTCTCTTTTTAAACTTCAGAAAGTGCTGAATAAAAAAGAAAAGGACCGCAAATTTATTGCTAGAGAGAACGGCTATGTTGTACTATATCGAGTTAAATGAGAATTACGGTGACGGTTCTAGACACTGAAATAGTCCCGATTTTTTCCGGTACCATTCAAGAACCGTCCCTATGTTGATCCTCCTATTAAAACAAACCCAACTGTTTTGGTGAAAGCCCATCATATTCAATTAAACTTTAAATTCTACCAATGTACTTTGTATCTCTTGTAATTCCCGATTGACCCGGTACCCAATTTGCCGGAACAACCTCCCCAGTCTTTCTATTATATTGCAGACCTTGAATGATCCTTACTATTTCGAAAATATTTCTCCCGACATCCGGAGGATTAACAAATTCGGCAATCATCATTCCTTCTGGATCTATAATGATTGTTGCTCTGAATGCTGCACCAGTTTTCTCATCTAACACTCGATATGCTCTACTTATTTCTTGTGTTCTGTCACTTAGCAGCGGAAACTTTATCTTAGAAACAGTTGGAGAAACCTCGGTAAAAATTTTATGAGAAAATACACTATCCGTACTTATGGCCAGCACTTCAGTATTTAAGACTTTCAGTTGATCATAAATAGCAGCGACCGCTGCCAACTCCGTCGGTCAAACTAATGTAAAATCACTCGGATAAAAAAATAAGATCACCCATTTCCCACGAAAACTTTCTAGATGAATATCTTTCATTTTCTTTTCGATATTGTCGTAAGCTTCTGCTACAAACAGAGGTGCTTTATCCATTATTTGTGCGCAAAATGGTTGTACATCGTTCTTAGCCATAAAACACCCCCCTTTTAGATAGTTCAACACATTTATCCATATGCCCTGGACAAATTGTCGGTGTCTTCAATGATTAATTCAAGTACTCGACAATCCTATTCAGATGGTCACTAAATTATAAAGCCCCTTAATCTTTTGAAAAAGAATAGAGCAATCTCAACCCAGAGCCAGTTGTAAAATAGGGCAAATAAGAAGATACCACCTGTAGTAAGGTATGAAAAGGAATAGGATACAGCTGGACCAAGAACAGGGAAGCGGAAAATATAGAGTAAACTAATAATACCTGTCGTTAAGAGAATGGCACCAACAAAAATAATACTTACTCGTTTCTTGAAAAAGGAAAAAGCTGCTCCTATTCCTATTCCTAACAACCCAGTTGTAAAAGGAAACACGTTTAGTTCACTAGGTACCAAAATAAATAACAACAGAATAGTAAGAAAATAGGACATCACACCAACCGGAAGCGAAAACATAGCGCAGATCAGAATCGGTAAAGTGGCAAATGGGCTGATAAAGTATCCAATCCCTGGCAGAAAACCACCCGCTGCCTGAAGTACAGCAGCAAGACAAGCGAGAAAAGCTCCTAAAACAAGCATCCTTGTTTTTGTAAGATTACGAAACTGTAATTGGGCAACCTGAATATCATCTGAAATTGATCTTAAAAAATACATTTATCCACCCCGTTCAAAATATTTGTTAAATACAATATATTTAACATTTATTAGGAGTGGACCTATAATTATGTATTCTCTGTCACAAAACGGGACACAGTTCCCGACCCCGTGACCCATCTAAATCTGTTTTAACAAGTATTCACAAACTTGGCTTGAACTTAGTCTTGCTGCTACATAAGGGGACTGAACCCCTCTGGCTCCTTCAAGTGGAAGTCCCAGCCACAAAACCTTCTCATCAATCATTACAAACGGAAACGGAAAGCGATCGGAAATAATAGTTAATTTTACTCGTTTTTCTTTATTTAGTAACTGCTTTTTCCATTCTTCCTGTAAGTTGGTTCCCATCGGCAAGGAGATAGTAATCGATGACTTTGCCGATTGCAGGTCCTGAAAAACCCCCTCCAATTTTCGTGCATGAATCCACCTTAACTTAGAGTGTTGGTTTCGAATCCATGAACCAATATCTTTTGTTGTAACCCCTTGTTTGTTCCGGACCTGATGGTCAACGAGTTGTCGTAGCGTTTTTCCTTGGTAAATGTGCTTTTCGATAAAATTTCTGTTACTGACGTGAATAAATTTCCCCTTCGTTCTAGTAATCGCTACATTAATCAGACGTTCACTGTCCTTGCCGATTAACAGCATACCTACCCGGTCTTGCGGGTCACAGTCTACTGTATCAAATATCATCACATCCCGTTCACTTCCCTGGAATCGGTGGACAGTGGCCGCAATAATATCCGCGTGGCTGCGCTCTTTCTCATAAATTTCTTCAAGAAGCAGTTCCATAAGATTCGCTTGGGCTCGGTATGGTGTCACATATCCAATCGATTTAGCTCCACTTGCGTATGCTTCATTCATTAATTGAAAAGACAGCAACAATTGCCAGAGGTTGAATCTGGAATTGGTGCTTTTATCATTCATACAATGCAAGCCTGTGAAACTGGTATCCAGCAGGACAGCAGCATGGTCTTTAAAAGGAGTTTGACTTACGATCTTATTTCTGCTTTTATTGACACTTTCGTGATCTCCAACCAGTGATTGGTAAATGTACCGATTTGTAAATTCAGAAATATCAGGGTGCATCCTCCTCTGTTCTTTTAGTAAAAAAAGCTGCGGGTGAAGCTTCCCTTCATGCAACCAATCCACCATCCCAGCATGATGGAATACATCCTCTTTTAGCCATTTGGCCACAAATATGTCCCTGCTCGAAGCAATCGGAGGCAATTGCTTGAAGTCCCCGCAAATAATAACTCGCTTTCCCAAAGCTCCTGCAAAAGCTACCTGTGGTACATAGGCCATACTTGCTTCATCAATGATGACGACGTCATATTCTCGTTCATAAACAGCACTGTCACTAGCCGCTTTTGCCAGTGTCGTTCCAATAATTAACGCATCTTTCACTAATTCAACTTCTTTTTCCCTTACTTTTTCCAGAACCCTTGCAATCTTTATCTCTAGTTCTAGCAAGTGATCCGAATCTCGTTTACTGAAGGAATAGGCTAAATCCTGCTTTAAGTGGCGCCTATCTTCCATTAGTCTATCTCTATCCTTGGCAAGGAGCGGGTCCTGCTTTTCAATAAGCAGATTTGTGGTAATCTCCTGATGGGTAGATAGAGTATCCCCGATGTTTCCACCATAGCGGAGCACATCCCCTTCTTGAAATCTTTTTTTCTTTTTAATAAAATCAGTAAGTTCACCCATCAATACATCGACAGCTTGATTGCTATGTGACAATATCAACACCTTTTTGTTCTGAATATATTTGTTAGCAGCTGTTCTAGCCAAGGTGTAGGTTTTCCCGGTACCCGGCGGTCCCCAGACAAATGTGACCGGATTATATTTGGACCGCAAAACTAGTTCATGGACATTACTTTTAATTTTTGCTACAGGATGCTTAGTTTCCATGGAAGGATTCATCAATCTTTTCACTCTAAGCCGCTTTTGTTTGCTTTTTTTGATTTCATCCAAGCGCTCTATTAATTGCTCCAACAGTTCCCAAGGGTCATGCAGAAGAAACGCATCCTGAATAAGATCGCCAAAGTTCTGTTCTATTGCCAGAATGACTCCCCTTCCCTCGGAGGAAAGCATTCTGCCAGTACTTTTCATCGTTCCCCACTCCAATTTTATAGAGGAACCAACTGGTATCTTTAATAAGAAAGCTGTATCAAAATAATAGCTATAAGTGCCGTCATTTGATAACAGCCTGCCATTTGTCACTGAATATCGGCTTCCGCCAAACTTTTTTAAGTAATTTATCTCTTGATGCAGTGCTTGCTGCCATTCTTTTATATAAGTTTTGGTTGTTGTCATTTGCTCCCTCTTATCTTTACTGCTTTCTATATTATTTAAATGTTCTCTCCTATTATAGTATAATAAAGCTGAGCACTTACCCTTTCCCAATAACCATTTTGATACAATTGTGATAACACTCGTTCTCTGCTCGGTTGATAATATGGAGCGAGTATTACAAGAATGCAAAAGAGTTCTTAAACCAAACGGAAAATTACTAGTTTTAGAGCATATAAAAATGGAACAGCCATTTTGTGCAGGATTACAGCATCTTTTAACACCAGCTTGGAAACATATTGCTAATGACTGCCATCTTAACAGGAATCCAGAGGTTTTAATAGAAGAATGTGGATTTAATATTATCTCAAGTAAAAAATACCTTAAAAATAGTCATCTTTTAAATGATTCCTTAACCTCATCAGCAACACTTTGAGCAAAATGACCGAGATCCTTCCTTTGGTAAGACTTAATTACTTCTGGTGTAATCGCTGAAAGAGCACGATTAATTAAAGATTGGTCATAATTTTTTAGTTTGAGCTCGTTCTCTAATTCTACTGCCGCTTTTATACCATAATAAGTAGCCAACTTGTTGATTTCATTGACAATTTCAGGGTCGCCCTTCCTAACCTCTCCGATTCTGGTAAATAGATCTACGATATCATCAGGAGATTGTTGTTCCGTAATGAAATAACCTTCTCCATTTTTGAAAAGGTCCACGGAATGCCCTACAAACTTCATACTAACAATTTGTAATTCAGGGAATTCTTTTTGGAGATCTGACGTTTTCAAGGCAGTTGCCATGTTTACGAAGGTAACTTGGGAATGATGATTTTGCTTAAGAAAGTCGGCTATCCTAGTTGCAGGCAAAGCCATAATAATCGTATTCGTATTGGGTAACCCTTTTATTGATACAGGGGTACCGTTCTTATAATTGGAAATAAAACCTTTTACCTTTTCCTCAGACGGATGAAAAACACCTATTTCTTCATTGGTCTGATCCCACTGTTTCATTAGGGAGCTACCTAGTCTTCCAATGCCAACCAACGTTATTCTTGTCATAATCTCATACACGCTCCTTCCATTCCTCCGGCAATAATTGCTGATATTGTTTTTGTAAAAAGCGGTCATCAATAAGGGCGATCGTTCCTCGGTCATTTTCTGAACGGATCAGTCTACCTCCTGCTTGCAGCACCTTATTTATACCGGGATAGACATATGCATAGTTGTAGCCATTTTTTCCCTGTTTGTCAAAATAATCCTTTATCAAGTTCACTTCAAAACAAAGCTGCGGCAATCCAACTCCCAAAACCACTACTCCGTTCAAACGGTTGCCTATTAAATCGATCCCCTCGGAAAAGATACCACCAAGGACCGCAAAACCCAACAATGTTTCCCCTTGATTAGGCTTAAAAGCTTCCAGAAACGCTTCTCTTTCCTCTTCGATCATCCCTGTACTTTGAAGAAGTGTATTGGTTTCCGGGTCCAATTCTTTAAACAGGTCATAGACTGTCATCATATACTGATAGGAAGGAAAAAAGATTAAATAATTACCCGGACGTTTTTCAAGCAGTGATTGGACAAACGATACAATGGCAGCCTTTGTGCGATCACGGTCCCGATAACGGGTTGACAATGGTTTGATGATGACCTCCGTTTGTTCCCTTGAAAATAGTGACGGTAGTGACTGTACATAATCCTCTTTTTGACCGCCAAGTATATCCCGATAATACGGCAGTGGAGAAAGTGTCGCTGAGAATAAGATTTTAGCACGATACCCCTTCCCCATCTGCTGAAGAAGCTTAGCTGGATTGATGCAAAACAATTTGATATATAGATCATTTTTTCCCTGCTCGCCGTAAATGATATAGGAATCATCAAGAAGTTCCGCAATTTTTAAAAAGTTTTTCACATTGAAATACGCATCCAAAAGGTCTTCAGAGAATTCTGTTTGTAGTCCCCCTTCACATGCTTTTACAAAAGAATAAAGCAGAGTCTTTAAATCAGAATCCAATGCATCCAGGACAAATTCACACATTCCTTCTTTCGACTTTTTCAAAGCAATGAACCAGGCATTGATTTGCTTAGCAAACTCAGAAACTAGGCTCCCTTTTTCCTTATAATCCTTTTTTAATTGAAGAAAAGTCCTTTTATTTAAAGAGGCGGAAAACATGTCCCGACCACGGTCAACCAAATTATGTGCCTCATCAATTAATAAAGCTGTATTCTTCTTTTGCTCTCCGAGTAAGCGTTTTAATGATACCCTTGGGTCAAAAATATAATTGTAGTCACAAATGACAGCATCCACTTCATAGGCAAGGTCAATCGAGAATTCAAATGGACAAACCCTATGCTTATGCGAATATTTCTCCAACACTTCACGGGTAATCGCTTTTTCATGGCTTAGAATATCTAGAATGGATTGATTAATCCTGTCGTAATACCCATTGGCGTACTCACAATAATCCTTTTGGCAAATCGTTTTATCCTTAAAGCAAACCTTATCTTTGGCCGTGATTGTAATACTTTTAAGATCTAATCCGCTGGATTGCATCCGGTTAACCGCATCCTCTGCCGCTGTCCGGGTAATCGTTTTTGCGGTAAGGTAAAAAATACGATTGAGGTGGCCCTCTCCGATTGCCTTAACGGCTGGAAACAGAGTAGATATTGTTTTACCGATACCAGTTGGAGCTTTTGTAAACAGGCTTTTTTCATCCAGGATCGTCTTATAGACCGCTCCCGCTAATTTCCGCTGACCCGGTCGGTAGCTATCAAACGGGAAATCTAAGGCTTTAATACTTTCATTCCTGCTGGTGCGATGCTTTTGCTGAAGACCAGCATATGGTGTGAAGCCTTCCACCATTTGATGAGCAAAATGCTCTAATTCGGAAAAAGTGAAGTTCTTTTTATAGATTATGCATTCTTCCGATTCAACATGGACATAGGTAAGTTGAGCAGCAATCTCCGTTAACCTCTGGTCCTTCGAATATATATACGCATACATTTTCGCTTGTGCCCAGTGAACTGGGTACCCTTCCTCAGGTAGTTGGCTGGGCGGGAGAGAATAAGACTTAATTTCGTCCACAATTACTTCATCATCATGAAACAAAAGCCCATCACATCGACCATCAATGATAAAGGTAAGACCGTTATAAGGTATTTCCGTATGCAAATAAACTTCGGCCCGATCCGTTTCTCGATAGGTTTTTTGGATTTTTTGGTGAATCCTTGTCCCTTCTAGTAAAGTAGGCTGGGAGAGAAAACGCGAATCGATACTACCGCCCCGGTATACATATTCAACAAGACCACGCACAGATATATGAACATCATTTAACATTAAATCACCAACTAGTTTGAAAATAAGAATATATGTTTCATCATATAAAAATAGTATACCAGAAATGGCATTAGGACAGAGCATAATATCTATTCATAAAAAATAAGCCAAAGATACCCTTGGCTTATTTTTTCTAGATTATTTGAAAATCTCTTTATGTTCTTGCTTTATAGTCTGAAGTGTATCCTCAATCGACATCTTCTCTTGATTAAGTTTGAAACTTCGAAGACTTCGTACGGAATCAGATTTACTATTAGCATAAAAAATATGTATAAGTTCCTCTGTTCCAGCATTCCATTCTTCTATATATTTATCCTTAATAAAGGCCTTAACTTTTTCGAATTTTTCATAAACCACAAAATAGTTCATTTTTGTTTCATTTACAAAATATTGTTTCGTATTAACTAAATTTTGAATAACCATTTTAATAACTCCTCATTATGAATTATTTTAGATAATAAATTAAAATGCCAAAGTGATTACGTATGATTTCTACAGATATGTATTTTCCGTCGACCTCTATATCAACCTCCTATTCATATATTCTAGTAAAGTTTATTTTTTGTAGAATTCTTATAAAATATCAATATGGTTAATTAAACCATAGGGCAATAGGAAATACAATAAAATACGTGCGTCAATAACAGACAAAACCTGTCGGGATTTTTCGACGTGTAATAACTTTTACCTTTTTGTTACCTTTATTTATTAAGATATATTATGATGTGAGTACTAGAAACTATTGGAGGAAACAACATGAAATTATTTGCATCCGAACATTTCTCTGATAAAAAATTTTGGCAAAAGTTAAAGGTTTTTGCTAAAAAAGCTGGTTCATCTGTTGTGTATATTGTATTGCTACTATACTTCACACTTCAAAAACCAGAGGTTCCAGTAAAGGCAAAGGCAACGATTATTGGAGCATTAGGGTATTTCATTCTTCCAATCGACTTAATTCCAGATGCTCTGATAGGAGTAGGGTATACCGATGATTTGAGTGCAGTTGGATTGGCATTAGTGCAAGTGGCAATATATATTGATGAGGATATTAAAAATAAAGCAAAAGCAAAATTACAAGAATGGTTTGGAGAAAGTGCAGATACATCCAAAATTGACTCAAAAATTGATTGATGGGGTTTTCCCCTGACAAAATAATGTCGAAGTGCCAGGCACTTCGACATTTAAGCTTCAATTTTAACCATAAAAATTTTATGTAAACTAGTTTTTACTTTCTAATACATAACCATATTTTTTATTGATCTTTTGGCTTACTTTATCTAAGAATTTATCAACGGGAAGCTTTTCAACATCTTTAGTATACCAAGCAAGCTTTGCATCTTTATCAAGCCCATCATATTTTACTTTTAATACCGAATATGTATTGGTTTCAAGGATATAATCAAAGTGTGTATATAATTCTTTTCCTTCAGGACACTCAAGAATTACCTTGTAAACGGGATTCTTTCCTTCTTTGTTGAATTTTACTTTTCTAATTTTAGTATTCATTATAATAATCCTCCTATTAAACATCTGTTGACCATAAGCTAAAGAGGATGCACGATAAGGAATTATATTGGTGCATCCTCTTTTTTACTGCATTATAACTATTCTATTTTTTCTTAAAAATTCTTATTTCTATACTAAGCATAACGTACCTAGGCGCTTCTTTCAATGATTAACCCTAGACAATCTGTAGTATTCTTACTATGTTCCCTATTATTCCCATTTCACATCGGTTTTATAAGCCTGCTTTGTGTATATAGTTTAACGGGCCATTCCTCTTGTTTCTCCGCCATATCCCAAAACATATATTCGAAGTAGCTTGTTTTAACTACAATCTCCTCCAGTTTAGCTAATTCTCGTTCTGGTTTTCCCTCCGCCATTTCGTTTATCAGATTCATACAATCCTCAGCTAATTCAGTAAATTCATCGGATGAATACATTTTTACCCATTCACCATAGAATTCATGATCGATTGCTCCCGGCCATGATGCTAGTTCTTTACCGATAAAGCTATAACTCCAAGCGCATGCAAGGACAGATGCGACTACATTTTCAATTCCTCCAAGTTGTGCTATGTTTAGCATGTAGCTTGTATAAGCTGTTGTTGTAGCGCCTGCCTCCGTTGCTTCCAGCTCATCATGAGAAATTCCGAATCGAGCGGCATATTGACGATGAAGTTCCATTTCCATATCCAACGTGCCATGAAGAAGTTTCGCGAATATAGTCATCGTTTTTAAGTCCTGTGCTTTAGCACTTCCCAAAGCAAAAAGTCGACAATATTCAATTAAGTAAACATAGTCCTGCTTCATATAATGCTTGAATTTATCCTTCTCTAACCAGCCCTCTCCAAGCCCTTTCACAAAAGGATGCTCCAAATATGACTTCCAAATCGGCTCTATTCGGTTCCATAATCGATCCGTAAATAAGTTCGTCAAAATATTATCCCCTTTCTATTTAAGACAGTTTCCGATATAACATTACTAAAATATTTGATGGAATGTTCTCACCTCTTTAACATTGGGAGCGATAAAATACAAAAACCCATCACTAGTTTAATAGAGATGGGTTAGGTAAACAGACATAATAGTCCACATAAAATGCCAGTTCCAGTTCCACTTCCCTACGCTAGTGTTACCTAGATCAGGTTCAAAGGGTCGATCATATCTCTCTCAGCATTTTCATGCTCCCCTAGTCGAATTATTAATTATTTGATTTCTATATATTAGTATAGGCATAGTTTACGAGAAATAGCAATTTATAGGAATCACTTATCATTTATTCACATTGTTTCCCATTTTTCACACCTAACTCGATTCTTGGAAATCATTTTTCGCTTTCATGCAGATAATTTCAAATTATCTTGCATCAAACGAGGCTTGAACTCCATTTGGTGCGGATAAAAGCAAATTATCCGTCATCGAACGGCCCTAGTTTCAGAAACCATTCACTCAGATCGATTCTCACTATCTGCCGTTAAAACTTCCTTCCGCCACCACCGGATCGACCGCCACCAGAACCAAAAGAGGATCCCGAACTTCCACCGCTGCCTGTATTCCTTTGTATTTTTTGTTGGGTCACCATTGTACGAACGTATTGATCTTCCGTATTCGTAACAACAAAGGAGTTATTTTCTAAATATGTTCTTGCATTGACTGTTGAGCGGCCACGATTATTCATAGCCATAATACCAACTGTAACAGCACCTAGCCCAATGGATATAAGTAAATAAAGGGTGAGTTCTTTTATCAACTCCGAATCACTTGTTGTATGAACAGTTTCAACCGTTGTGCTAGGAATTTGGCTTGTTGATGGCCCGTTTCCCGCACTAATAGGTAGTCCCTCATGCATTACTTTTTCCACTTCATCTAAAAAAACATCCGCACTTTCACTATATTTTCCTTCACCCAAATATGGATAAAACTCATCAAGCGTTGCTTCAATTGTCGCATCTGGAAAATAATCCACGATTCGGTCTCTTGTAAAAATATAAACTTCACGGCTATCCATATTAAGAAGATACAAAATACCGTCAGACGTTCCCGCAAATCCAAAACCATGTTCCTTGTAGAAATCATCTGCAAATTGTCTTGATGATTTTCCTTCATCATCATTGATTGTAACAATGATAATATCCATCTCTAATTGCTCACTAAGCAAGGTTGCCTTTTCTTGCAGCTGTTCTTTTTGAATATCGGTGAACAAACTAGCAAAATCGTAAACTTTGTTTTCCGTAGCGAATACACTGGTTCCTACTATTAAAATTATTAGCATGATAACCGGTATTATAAGGAGCGACCTTTTTAAAATCACCATAGGAAAAGCCCCCCTAACGAAAGAACGGCAAAAGTAGCACCTGATATCATGCCAAACCATGATGCAGCTCTTCCCATACTAATCGGCAAGCGCCCAGCAATTTTTCCTGTCTGTCCATTCATCGCAAAAAGATAGGTCTTCCCTTTAAATTGGTACGTAAATACCCAAACCGGCAATAAAACATACGTTGCATCGACCTCTTTTAACTGAACATTTGAATGCTGTATACGTACGGAGCTATAACCCTGAATCGTTTCACGAAGTAATGAACCCATATTTTTTCGGATAACATCGGAAACTCTACCGTATACATCGTTTTGGTCCATATCATATTTTTCTGCTAAATAACCAGATAAATAGGACATTGAAAAATCAGTTAAATCCTGATAATCGTAGGGTTCTAGAATGGTCATGAGTTCATCATCCATTTTTTTCGATCCATCCGCTGGTACAGCTTTAAAACCGGCCTTGCCCTCTCTTTTGACATGATAAAATCTGGTTTCCGTATATCGGGTATCGCCCCTAGTGTAAACCCGGACCTTCGTTGCTTCACCAGCAACTTCCCCATTGGAATTACAATCAAATAGCCAAAATGGAACATAAATCCCTGTTAACTTCTCAAGCTGTGAGGTGGATGTAAAATATTTAGGCAGAAGCGGTTTTCTTTTACACCAGTTGACAAATCGTTCTGTGGCTTTCTCACGATCTAACTTAAACGGAATGACTTTCTTTGGTCTAAATTCACCTTCCAAACGCCTAGGAATGATGGTCGGGTTATGGCAATAATAACAAAAGGTTGCCGCTGTTGTGTCATCCGTCACGATTTCCGCCCCACAACTATTACAAATAAACCCGACCGCTTTTTCTTCAAATTCTTGATCGAGCTGTTTCTTTTCCTGTAGGGACTCGCCACTCATCGTAGACTCATAGTTCGATTGCTCATTATTAATAAAAGCCTTAACTTCCTGTTCGGTAAATTCACTTAAACAATAATCACATATCCAGTTTTGTGTATCTGCCTTAAAGACAAGAGGCCCACCGCAATTAATACACTTGTAAACAACTACTTCCAAGCTGACCACCTCATTCATTGTTGGTTTAGCAAATGTAGGGTTTCATCGTTAAAACTTATTTCCGCATTCAGGACAGAATTTCACGGTTTCATTAGAAAATAGTGTAAATCCACAACTCTTACATTTTAATTTGCCATCATCATCAGGTCGTTTCCTACCGCAGTTTGCACAAAACTTCCCATGATTCTGATGCCCACATTGACAGTTCCAAGTTTCTTGCTCTGGTGTTTGCTTTGGTGAACCACATTCTGAACAGAAACGGCCCGTGTTACTATGTCCGCACTTACACTTCCACTGTTCAGATGGAGCACTTACAGGCTGTTGTTTTTGTAGGTTTTGTTGTGCTTGTTGTTGCATTTGGTATCTATTTGCTTCTGAGGCCGCTCCCATAAAACCGCCTGCACCTTGCATACCCATACCAATACCTAAGAATCCTTGCATAGCCCCACCTTCATTTGAACCAGCAGCTTCTAATCCCCTCGCTATCGCGCCTTGTACAAAGCCTTCTCTTACTGTTGGGTCTTGCAGCATAGCACCTTGGTTTCTCATATTGATAAGCTTTTGAGATTGTTCATCATAAGAAATGCTATTGATTCCGACTGACTCAACTTGCATCCCACGCATCCGTGTCCAGTCCTCGTCTAATATGGTTGACATGTATTTTGCCAGTTCCATTCCCTTAGAAGGAACAAATGAAATTCGAATGCCGTTGCTTGACATTTGATTAATAGCTGTTTGCAGCGCATTCATAAATTCAGACAGATACTGTTCATTGATTTCGGTTATATCAACAATGGATTTATTTCGTGGAATTGCTTCCACAAAAAATTTAAGTGGGTCCACAATTTTTATCGAGTACGTTCCGTGCGTTCTCAAAAATAATTCAGCATTATAAAAATTATCAAAGTAATTAATTGGATTTCGAGTACCAAACTTGATCCCTTTGATCTCCTGAAGATTTATAAAATAAACTTTTTGGGCAGAAGATGGCACTCCGCCAAATTTTATTCTGTTAAACGTTTCATATAACGCTTCTCCAAATTCACCATTAAACAATGACGGCATCGAAGAATTTTCAACTTTGTAATACCCTTCCTCGGCAGTATAATCAATAATTTTTCCGCCATCCACCAACATCATAAATTGATTTGGGTAAACATGAATAATGGAGCCGTTAGAAACTGTTGTGTCTGTGCCTTTGAAATTACTGTTCCTTTTATCCTTTGCTCTAACTTTAACACCTACTGACATAACTGTTGTATCACTCATAGCCTGAGGCTCGATAACTTCCAACCATTGATCCGCTAGACCGCCTCTTACAGCATCTAAAGTAGCTTTAATAATCCCCATAATATCCCCTCCACAATTGCAGGTTAATTTTTTAACAACTTTCCTTTAAGTATAACATTGGGACAGAGGGTCGGGAACTCCGGCTCTAATTATCTTCTTTATTCCGGCTTTCCGTCATTTGTCTCCACACAGAGCCTTCTGCTGCTCTTCCACCTTCAATCCGTTCAAGAGCTATTTTTACTTGCATAGCCACTTCAAATTCAGGATCATTTTCAGCCTCACGTAATGCCTCGATTGCAGTTTCATCTCCCACTTCATACAGGAACATGGCTGCTCTCCAACGCACGAGCTTATTTTTATCCTTTAGTGCATGAATCATTGTCGGGATTGCTTTTGGATTCCCAATATCAGATAAACAGTCTCCTGCTGTTCTTCTTACTGTAACCGAAGAATCATTTACAACAGCATCCTCTAAATAAGGAAGTACTTTTTCCGATTCAATCATACCAAAATACACGACAGCCAGTCTGCGGATAGAAGCTTTTTCATCCTTTAATGCCTTCTTTAAAAGCGGAATATCCTTTTCTTCAGGGTCTAGTTGTTCTAAAAGAGCATACCGTTTTTTCCAATCCAGTACATCCAGCATTTCTGGGGTTATTTCCATTTTCACTTTTGTTTTAAGTTGTGTTTCTATCGCTTCCACCGTTGAATTTTTGGCTTGATTAAAAATATTTTCTAAGCGGTCATCAGGATACGCGGCTAAGAGTTCCTCCACAACCTGTTCTCCGATTTCTTCAAAAGTTCCATAGCGAATCCCTTGCTCTACCCACTTTCTTTCCATCACAATATTTTCTGTTGTAGCCGCATCCACCGCAGCTTTTTTAAATTTGTCCGGCATCCCAAATCGTCTTTCCTCTTGTCCATCTAATAATTTGACTTGTATTGGAATACCTTTGAAAAATTGTACTAGAACCTTTATTTCTCCAAATGCTACATTTGTTTTTTCAACCATCTCTTCATTTGGTTTTTCTGCTTTTTCTCCAAAAATTCCTCTTACTTGTTGTAATATAGGCTGCCATTCGTACCGTGGATTTCTTTCAACAGCTAGAAAATCCGTAACCTGAAAGATTGATGTAATACCCTCAACCTTTAACATTTCCCTAATTTGTTCAGGAGCTTGATTCATATTTTCTTTTGTAAAATTATAACGTTTTCCCTCTTGAAGCTTTTGGTCTAATATTATTTTCATTGAATTCGGACTTGGAGTTGGCTCAATTGACTTTATATTCATTTAATTATCTCCTTCAGAGTGTGTTTACATTATTTGTGTAGTGTTTAATCAAAAATATATCATAATCTCTGTGTCTCCTCATGTAATACGCGTTGAAACAAGTGAAAAACAAAAACAGGAGAACCGACCGCCTCTCCTGTTTCTTTAATAATTTGCTATTATTTCAACAATTTTGTCCTCAATTACTTTCCCGTTATCATCCTCAAGAAGATTATTTATAAGAATGGAAAAAATAAGCGTTTCCCCTTTTTTTGTTTCGACATAACCGGATAAGGAAGAAACAGTAGTAATAGTGCCTGTTTTTGCTTTAACATTTAAGGTTTGCATTCTTTTTCTCAAGGTTCCACCTACCATCTTGTCACTAATACCGGCAACTGGCAATGAATCCAAAAATGCAGGAAACCATTTTTGCTGTTGCGTATGAAACAAAAGCATGGAAATTTCATTAGCTGGGACTAAATTCACATGTGAAATTCCTGAACCGTCCCTAATTACTAAATTTTTAGGATTCACTCCTAAATTCGGAAGTTCCTCATATAATACTTCAACTCCTTTTTCCCAACTGCCCTCTCCTTTCTTTACCTTCCCCATTTCCTTCACTAAAACTTCAGCGTGTCCGTTATTACTTAGTTTCATAAATGGTACAAGAAGTTCAGACAAGGGGATGGATTGATGACTAGTAAGAACATCAGCATCATGGGGTGTTTCACCAACTCTATAATCTCCCATAAGTTTAATCCCTTGTTTCTTTAATTCTTGTTGAAAAAGATCAAGAACAAAATGCGTTGGCTCCCAGACGGCTATCCATTCCTTTTTAGTCTTCGCACCAATAGGAATAAACCCCTTCACGATGATCATATTTGTTCCATGTTCTCGATCAATCGACAGCTCCGTTTTCCCATCTGGTGCAATAGTCATGGTTTGATTGATGACTTTTACATAGTTTGTTTTAGGTGATAGTAGAATTTGCGCAGATTCCCCAATCCTTTTTCCTGGAGTTACCTTAACCTGGATCGTACCAGAATCATATTCTTTATTCGGTGAAATTGTGAGCGCAGAAACTTGAGAACCATAGTAAGCATATTCATCACTCCATACTAAATCAGGGGGCAAACGAACATCATCATACCAGCTGTCATCAGCTATAAGGTCCCCATCAATAACAGTGATACCCGAACTGGCAACTTTCTTTGCCAATTGGGTAAGATCCTCTATTAATAGTGTTGGGTCTCCATAGCCTTTAAGATATAGATTTCCTTTAAGTGTACTTCCGTCTCGCTTACCTTTTGTTCTGACTTCAGTTTTAAACCGATAGCCTTCTCCTAAAGCCGATAAGGCAGTTGCCGCAGTTAGGTTCTTCATATTTGAAGCTGGCCTCATACGGGTATCCCCATTGTGCTCAAATATAATTTCACCGGTATTTGCAGATCGGATACTAATTCCTACAAGCCCTCCTTTTAAAGTTGGCTCATGCTGTAAAAACTGATCAAGCTCTGCATTCATCGTTTGTTCCAGATCATTAGCTTTTGAGTTTGAATAAGATAGAAAAAAGGCTACTAAAATCAGAATAACCAATATATGTAAACGTTTCTTTAAAATCTTCAATTCATTCCACTTCCAGAATCTTTTTAGTAACAAGTATTGCCATTTAAACTGTTTCCAAGACAATATATTTCCCTAAAAGTAATAGACTAAGCCTTTGAAATAAGGCTTAGTCTATTCAGGCTGATTCTTAAAACCACGGATATTGTTTCATAACTGAGTAGTAGAACATCGCTCTACCAGATAACTCTCCTATTAATACAAAACACGCTGCCATTAAAACGTAGTTTACAATATCCACCTTTTTCGCGACAACAAAATAAATAATTAACGTTGCCGGAACTAATAAACTACTTATAATACGAATCCAGAATAAAACTGAAGATACCGAGACAGCGGCAACTGCTGTGGTTTCACTGGTATTACCTGATGCCATGAAAGAACTTCCAATCGTTACAACTAAGGCCACTACAATTAGCCCAAGATAACTTCCTAAAACTTTGGTTACATTCTCCCCCATACCGTTTTCATCGTTTTTTCCTTTAAGTGCGAAATAGGAAACTGTTAGGGCTCCAAGGAGTAATCCCGTTAGCAAAAAGTTGGCAAAGGTTGTCCAATTATTCCATGCTGGGTGCAACGTCATTGAAAAATAAACCATTCCAGAAACGACCACTGTTATAATTCCCATGACCGCAGTTAGTGTGCCAATTCCCTTCCTTAAATTTGCCTTATCCGACATTTTCCACCAGATATATGTTGATAGTAGTAATAATGCATTGAATAAGATTACTGTTATAATCTCTCTACTTAACCAAGAGTGTGAGGATCCAAGAAGACTTGTATAGCTTTTTAATGGATTTCCTAAGTGAAACACTGAAGCAATGGTTCCGATAACTGAAACCGTAAAGGCTATATACATCGATTTTTTTAAAGACGTTTTTCCAATTGTCTCCATAAATTTGGGCTTTAAGAACTCAAGTAAAACCATTGCTATTACAATTCCTGCTGCCCATTGAATAAAAACAGTGAATACCACTAAAGGAATTTCATATGCATCCATTTTTTTGCCCTCCTTTTCTACTAATTTGCCGCAATAATTACAACATTTGGTTTGCTTATTTTATGAGATGGCAAATTATACTGCCTCTCAATTACGTCAATATCATTACCATACTCAGCACGAATCTCCTCAATATCACCAAACTTCAAAACATTACCTGGACAAAGCTCCACACATTTTGGCTTAAGTCCTTGATCGACTAAATCTACGCACATATCACATTTACTTACTTTTTTTTCAACAGGGTCGTATTGCGGCGCAGAATAAGGGCATGCCATGACACAGGATCTACATCCAAGGCATCGTTCATGATCTTGAATGACAATTCCGTCGTCCCTTTTTGTATAGGCTGAAACAGGGCACACCTTTAAACATTGCGGCTCATCACAATGATTGCAGGACATTGAAAGGAAATTTATTGTATTTGGATTCTCTGTTCTAAGTTCCCTTACCCTCCTCCATTGCACCCCTTTAGCAGTCTGATTTTCTGATTTACAAACAACCGCACATGTTTTACATCCATAACAATCCTGTAGATTAATAACAAAACCATATTGTGTCATATTTAACCCTCCTTCCTTACCTCAACAAGAGAATTATTACATGTTTGCCCCGTTCCAAGTGGTTCAACCTTATCATTTGTAACATGGCTACTGCTTCCGCCTTGCTGCTCCCACCATCCATTTTGCAAACCTATGATTCCTTCTTTTATATGACTAGTTACAACTGCAACGACACGGTGTTCCCCTCTATCATTATAGACAACTGCTTTATCGCCATTTTTGATTCCTCGTTTTTTAGCATCATTCGGATGAATTAGTGTTTCCGGTTGACTTTGATGTACTTCATTTAACCATGGCAGTGTGCTAAAACTGGAATGAATACTTCTAGGCATTTTATACTGAACAGCCATCAGCGGATATTTTTCCACTAATTTATTATCCTTATTTTTAATACACTCATCGGCCCTAATATAGGTGACGATTGGACTATAGCCCTTAGCCTCCCAATCTTCAACGAAAAAGTGTGCCTTTCCTGTTGACGTACGGAATTGGCCATCTTTAAAAGGAACTGATGGGGTTGGCACTGGCTTAACCGGTCCTTTCCTTAATTGCTCAATTGTAATTCCTGTTCCTACTAAGCAATTTTGAATAAGCTCTTCTATCGGTTTATCAAAAGCTTCTCCAAAACCGAATCTCTTAGCTAACTGTGTGAAAATCCAATAATCAGGCTTTGCCTCTCCTGGTGGCTCTACCGCCTTTTCCATTAATTGAATGTAGTGGCTACGAATACCTGCCATCAAACTCGTATCCTCAAAGATAGTCGTAACTGGTAAAACTAAATCTGCATAAAGAGCTGTTGATGTCATCAAATTATCAGCAACTACGACAAATGGAACCTTTTCTAGAGCTTTCCGTACCATATTTGTATTGGGTATTTGTGTCATTGGACTTGTTGTCATAATATACCAAAAACCTATTTCTGTTGGATCACTATTAAAAACAGATTCTCCTATTTTGGCAACTGGTATATTCTTTATTTCCGCTGTCGGTTTTGGTGCATCAACAGGAGAATTTATTTTTACAAATTGGGTTACTCCGCCAGCGTCACAGACGCCAGTACCTGGTTTTCCAATGTTTCCTGTAATCAAGGCCAGATAAAATTGACTTGCTGCTACATAAGTACCGTACTCTGTCCTTTGTGCACCAGACATATTTTGGATAATCATAGCAGGTTTATTCATTGCATACTCACGTGCTAAACGTATAATGGTACCTTTTGGAATCTCTGTTTCTTTTTCCGTCTTTTCCGTCGTCCACTGTGCAGCCTCTTCTTTTATTAAATCAAATACTGTTTTATATCCATTAGGAAGCTCTGTTTCATCTTTGCTTAAAGCTGGCTTAACCCCACTGACATCATGTCGCACAAGTGCATTTCGTTCCGTATCATACACAAGATATGAATCTGGATCCTCTGAATTTTCGCGAACCAGACCTCCTTTTTCATCTACCAAATAGACCGCACCAGTATGGTTAATTAGGAAAGGACGATCAATTAAGTTTTCCTGAATCATAATATTTACCATTCCTAATGCAAGAGCGGTGTCTGTACTTGGAACGATCGGGATCCATTCATCTGCTCTAGCAGCCGTTTCACTAAAACGTGGATCGATCACAATAAGCCTTGCACCACTTTTCATTGCTTCTTCATATTCTTTAAAATAAGCCTGCATTGTTACAGCAGGATTGTTTCCCCAACAAATAATGTACTTACTGTCACGAATCGTATCACGAGTATCAACGTAACGAAATCCCACCATCGGGTTCATCGCAGCAGCCACTGCCGAACAGCATAGCGAACCTTCAGGACGCGTAGCTCCACCGAGAAAATTAAAAAATGCGCCGGCTATAGAATTTTTAATCGCATCCATATTTCCCGAAGCTGTCTCCAACAGCAAGCCTTTATTACCGATTGTTTTCATCGTTTCCTTTATTTTATCCTCGATTAAGCTTAAAGCTTCCTCCCATGAAATCTCTTTAAATTCGCCTGAACCTTTTTTCCCGGTTCTTAATAAGGGCATTTTTAACCGATCAGGATTATTTACCCACTGTGAGCGGCTAACGCCCCGCAGACAGCCTTTCACATTAAAATCTTCACTGGCTTCTACCTTTATTAACTTACCATCCTTAACAAACGCCGTTAAATTGCAATGCAAGCATTCCATTGAACAACTTGAACGGAATGTTTCAAAACTTTCAATTTCAGCACCAAAAGCTTTTGCTTGATCATCAAACGCATCTTTAATAAGCTGATAGCTTCCACCACCGATAGCAGTAGCAACACCCACTGTACCAGTTGCTTTTAATAACGTTCTTCTTGTCATTTTTTTGTTTAATAGATTTTCATGATCATTGTCCATATTCATGCATGTTCACTCCCTTGAAAGAGCTTAATAGAATTATTATTTTTTTACACAACAAGCAGATAGTAGAGGGACTTGAATTAAATCATTTTCATCTTCATGATTCATAAACTGAAAATGATAGGAATGATTTTCTTTGATATCAACAATTTCAAGACCTGCCGCCTTAATCCATTTTCGTAACTGACTTACTTTAAAACCAGACCAGAAATCATGGGCTTCCTTGAACAACCAGTTTTTATTTGTAAACACAAGATCCGCGATAATGAGTTTCCCTCCAGGAACCAAAGTCTTAGCAATATTTGTTAATGCTGTTTGCGGGTTAAAAATATGATGAAGCACCATACAACAAAAGCCAATATCAATGGATTCCTGTATTTTGTTCATTTCTTCACATACATCCGCATACAAGGGATAAATATTCCCCTGGCCCCGTTTGCATACTGATCCTGCTAATTTGTTTAACATTTCCCTTGAATTATCAACTGCATATACTGTTGAAACTTTAGGACTGAGCTTTTTAGTAAGAGTCCCTGTTCCACATCCAAAATCAGCAGCTATCATCCTTTTATTTAAAAGAACAAACGAGAGTAAATAATCCTCCAATTCCTTCGGATACCATTTTTGTCTATAAGGGTCAAAGTTCTGGTTGAAACCATTAAAGAAGTCTTTTGTCTTCAATGAAATTTTCGCTTCTATATTAGAAGGAAAGTCCGTAATATCAAACCATGTAAGCAGCATTTTCAATTCATATCCTGTTAATGGCAACTTTAAAACATCTGGGTTTGACTCTTTCAATACTTGCTCAAGAAGTGCCCTTCTTGCCCTCCTAATAAGAGAACTAAATGCTTCTTCGGAGATTCCCAAAAGATTTGCACTTTCTTTGTAGCTAAATTGTTGAATATCAAAGAGGTACAAGGCTTGTTGATGACTTTTTTTTAACTTTTTTAACATATTAAAAAGAAAGTTCTTAAGTTCTTCCGAAAAAATTTTTCTCTCTATCGTTTCATCTAAAAAGTGAATACTAGAATGGAAAAATTCCCGTTTCACACTTTCCTCCTTAGTTTTTTGGGATTTTCTCCAATAATCGATGCAATGGTTGCGAGCCACTTTCAAAAGCCAAACCTTTGTTTGTTCGCCTTTTAAATTTTTCATTAATTCTTTATTTTCACAGACTTTAACAAAAATGTCTTGGACAATTTCCTCTGTTAAATCAGGGTCTTTCATCCTATTCTGTACATATAGGAATAGTTCCTTATAAAAATTAGAATAAAGTACATCAATTTGTGTCATATTACATACACTCTCCATATGGAAAAAGCTTATCGATCGATCTATTTTTATATTAAAATACCTATCTACAATTTGAAATTGCAATTGGAGAGGGTTCATATATTGTTAAAATACATGTGACAAATTAAAGAAATTATCCTGCCATTCGACGGAAAAAAGAATCCGAATCGTTACATATAGCGCGGGAAGGGTTAGGGGCACGGTTTGAAGTTACGGATAAAAAACATTCAGAATGTACTGGACGCCAGACGATAATTATTAACTATTTCTATTATTCTTTTTGCAAGTTACAATAGAAGTAGTTGGATCAATTGGATAATCAAGGGAGGATTCCGAGAGAATGCCCATTCGTATAAAACTTATCATCATGTCCTTACTATTTCTAGCAGTACCGAGCCTATTAATTGGAATTATTGGTTATCAATCTTCTAGAAATAGTTTAAAAACTCTTGGGGCTGAAAGCCTACAAACCGATGTACGGATGACTATTGAAATGATTGAAGCATTAGATAAACAAGTAAAAACAGGAAAGGTTTTATTGGAGGATGCCCAGGAACAAGTCAAAGAAGCAATTTTGGGAAAAAAAGATGCGAACGGGAATCGCCCTATCAATCCACGCCTGAACTTAGGAAAACACGGCTTTATATTTATTATAAATTCAGCAGGGGTTGAACTTGCACACCCAAACTTTGAAGGAATGGATGTATGGGAAATAAAGACAACGGACGGTGTTTATTCAACCAAAGAAGTCGTAAGGGCTGCCAACAACGGTGGAGGGTTTGTCACCTATGAATGGCCCTTGCCAGATAATCCTAATGTACATATCCCCAAAATCACCTATGCGGAAAAGGATCCAAATTGGGATTGGATTGTATGTGCCGGGGCGTATTTACCCGACTTTAACGCCGGAGCGAATCGTGTACTATATATATTGTTGTTTACCCTAGGAATCTCACTACTTGCTGGTGTAATTGTCATTCTGTGGTTTTCAAAAAAAATGACGAAACCCATTATCCAAGTAGCAGAACAGGTAAAGTTAATTGCCCGTGGAGACTATACACAAGAGCCGATTGAAATAACAAGCAAGGATGAAATTGGTGAATTGGTATTAAATTTTAATATAATGAAAGAGAATCAAAAAAAGGCTATTTTAAAACAGAAAGAATATCAAGAAAGAATTGAATACATGGCGTTCCACGATGATTTAACAAAACTACCTAATCTTCGTTACATAAAAGAAAAACTGACACAGGAAATGCAAAGTCACAAACCATTTACACTTCTGATTCTTGATGTCGATCGATTTAAACAAAGCAACGAAGCTCTTGGGCACTCCATCGCTGATTTAATCCTAAAATCGGTTGCAGACAGACTAAAAGAACAATTTCCATCCCATGTATTTGTTGGACGTCTTACAGGGGATGAATTTGCAATTATTTACCCTGGCTTGAATCAAGAAGACGAGTGGATCTCGGTGTGCAAACAAATACAAAGTCGAATTAACGAACCTTTGCAGGTTAAGAATCTTCTCCTAAACGTGTCTGTAACTATAGGTAGTGTTGTTTATAATAACAATAAAATTGAGGTGGACGAGTTTTTAAAACACGCGAACATGGCGCTTATGGAAGCACAACAACAACAGGTTCCTTTTCAAATGTACCAACCATCTATGGATGGCAAAGCATTCGACCGTCTTGTTTTGGAAAACCATTTGCATCATGCTTTGCAAAGAAATGAACTTCGTCTGGTCTATCAACCCCAGGTAGATATTGGAACCGGTCAAATACAAGGAGTAGAAGCGTTGCTTCGTTGGCACCATCCAAGCTACGGTTTCATTTCTCCAGCCGAATTTATCCCCATCGCCGAAAATACTGGACTTATTATCCCAATTGGAGAATGGGTGCTTCGGACAGCATGCAGACAAATAAAAGAGTGGCACGATCAAGGGCTTTCATTCCTTCAAATTGCCGTGAACCTGTCCTCTCGCCAATTTTATTCGCAAGACTTAATCGAAACGGTGAAAGGAATTCTTCTAGAAACAGGATTACCACCCGGGGATTTGGAGCTTGAGATTACAGAAAGCATGATGATGAATATGGAACACGCATCAAAAACCTTACAAGATCTCAAACATTTAGGATGTAAAATTGCCATAGATGATTTTGGAACAGGGTATTCTTCCCTTAATTACCTAAAACATCTGCCGATTCACCGCCTGAAAATAGACCAATCGTTTATCAGGGATCTTGCAGAAAACGAACAGGATGATACGATTGTATCCACTATTATTTCGATGGCGCAACATTTACAGCTTGATGTAATTGCGGAAGGAGTAGAAACGCCAGAACAAATGGACATTTTACGAAAGAAACAGTGTACTCATGTGCAGGGATATCTCTATAGTCCACCCCTAGCACCTGAGAATTTCCTTCAACAATGGGACCAACTGCTGCAAAAAGCGAACACTCTAGCATCTGAACTAAATGAATAAAAAAATGATGACACTCATTCGATTTGTTGTGAGTGTCATCAGCCCTTGCTTCAAATCGTTCTAATCCTCATGCTTATGTTTTCCCTTCCCTTTGTCTCTTTTTTCTTTCCACTCTTTTTCTTTCCACTCTTTTTCTTTCAATTCTTTTTCTTTCAATTCTTTTTCTCTATATTTCCATTTTATTTTTCCATTTTCAGACCAATTTTTGTCTTTGTTAATACTCGGTATTATTGGTATTTCTGCCGAACTGACACCTTTTATATAAAGTTCATTATTCACTTTATAAACACTATCGGGTTGCTGGAAAGTGGATGCGTCTGTTCCAAAAGTTTGCATCATCGCTTTGAACATATAGTGTGCAATTTTCGTTGTATTACCGGTCATATAGTTACCCTGACCGTTCTCAGTGTAGCCGGTCCAGACTGCCATTGTATACTGCGGTGTATATCCAACAAACCAGCTATCATTGGTTGCATTATCCGGGTATCCAAATTGAGCCGCTGTTTTTTCATCAAAGTTTGTTGTCCCAGTTTTTCCAGCGATATCAAGCCCCGGTACTTTCACAAGTTTACCTGTTCCATCATTTACAACCGTACGCAGCATATCTGTCACCATATAGGCAGTATAATCCGCCATCACCTGCTTGGGCTTCTCCTCATTAAAATTAACAACCTTTCCATCAGGAAATACGACTTTTTGAACAAAGTGCGGTTTTCTGTATTGCCCACCATTTCCAAAAGCACTGTAAGCTCCTGCCATTTCCAATGGGCTCACGGTATTACTTCCAATTGCGTAGGATTCATAAACTTTATCATTTTTAAAAGTTATGCCTAGTTGTTCTGCGAAAGTCTTTGCTTTCTCCTCCCCTACCGCCCTTAATGTGAGCAGTGCCGGAATGTTGTAAGAGTTTTGCAGGGCTTTTCGTATAGTCATGATTCCATGATATTGACGATCCCAATTCGAAATTGGTTCACCTGTTGAATACGTCGTTTTTTGATCATCGATTAAATGTCCAGTTGACCATTTCAAATGTTCGAAGGCAGGACCATAATCAAAAATCGGTTTAAATACCGAACCCGGTTGGCGTTTCATTTCGATTGCAAAATTATGCCCTAGAAATTCCGCCTTATAGTCGTTTCTTCCGCTACCAATTGCTCTAACTTCACCCGTTGTAGTGTCCAAAAAAACGAAGGCTCCCTGAAAGTTTGAATTTGGATAGGCAATAATCTCATCCGTGTTCAACATTTTTTCAGCATATTCCTGCGCTTTAGGATCCAAGGTTGTATAAATAGATAACCCATCCGTGCTAATGTCAACTTCTCTCAATTTACTCATTACCTCTTTTGCAACTGCATCTAAAAATGCTTCATAAGGCATACTTTGTTGATTATTCTTGGATACAAGGCCATCCGTAACTGGAACTTTAGACGCTTCTTCCATTTGGTTCTCTGATATATAACCTTCCCGAAGCATTGACCGTAAGACAATATTACGGCGCTGGGTAGCTGCCTCGATGTTTTCCAGTTTAGTAGGATCATAATTATTCGGACTCTGGGGCAATCCGGCTATCATGGCCGCTTGTGCCAACGTCATTTTATTTAAATCCTTTTCTTCAATTCCATAATAGTTCTTTGCTGCTGCTGCCACCCCATAAGAGCGGTTACCCAAGTATATTTTATTTAGATACATCATTAAAATATCCTGTTTCGAATACTCCTTTTCCAACTGATTGGCCAAATCCCATTCTTGTACCTTTCGCTTCAACGTTTTTTCTGGCGTCAAAAAAGAGTTTTTGATTACTTGTTGGGTAATCGTACTGCCCCCTTGAGAGCCGAAATCGCCGGTAACGTTCACAAAAATCGCCTTAGCAGTTCTTTTTATGTCGATACCTTGATGCTCGTAAAATCTAGAATCCTCCGTCGCAATAAACGCTTGTTCCAACACTTTTGGAATTTGATCATACGTAATTTTTGTTCGCTTTTCTTTCCCATACTCATAAATGAAGTTTCCGTTTACATCGTAGAATTTCGTTGAAAGAGGGTCTATTAGTTTAGAAGCGTCTAAATTTGGGACATCCTTTATCATGGAGGCGAATGTTAGAGCCCCTGCACCAGTTGATACAATTCCTAGAACAAGACAGACAATGAGCACTTTTTTCATTAAGGACTGTATTTTAGGCGTTTTTTTATTAGTATTTTGCTGCGCTTGTTTAATTTTTTCGGCTTGCATTCGTTCTTGACGAGATTTGTATTCTTCTGACATTCATGTTCTCTCCCATGGTTCGTTATTCAAAGGTGAATAGTAATTATGATAGAAAAGATATCATACTTAAAACCATTCGTAAGGAACATGAGTTTTTTGAGGTTTTTTTGTAAAATAACAGAATATTTTTTGTCATCATAGTTAATTTCACTTAAAATAGGAATTGATTACATACATTTGCAAAAAAGTACCTTGGAAAGAGCGGTGGTCCGATAGCAGTTATGGAGTCTACTTTTCTTTAGTAGACCCCCAATAGATAAGGTATATATTCACTTCTTAACTTTAACTAATTTCAGCAATTCCTCCAATGTACTTCTTCTAAACCCATACAACTCCTTTATTGCCAATCCCATTGCAAGCCATAATGTTGTTCCCTCCGAATTGAATTCAAATGGTCCAATCGTTGAATCAAAAATGGGAAATAAATCAATTACTTGATCTGCTCGATACCGATAATTATACTCTTGAAGTGCATTCAAGGTTTTAACAAAATCCCTAAACTTCGGTTCCCATAGCAACTGTTTTGTCGAAGATCGTAATCCTCCACCATCCGTACCATACACACAATCAAAAATTGCTGTCATTGTTTCTTCATCTAGATAAACCAAGCCTTTTTCGTTGACTCTAATGGACATAATAATGCCCCCCTACGTTATTTTAAGAATCAAAAAGCTCCCTTATGCGTAAATTTTACCATTTTGCAGACAGATAATTAAATAAAAAAGTAAATGTAAAAGAAAAAAACAGTTGTTTGTTCTTCGATGTCTGCTGCAGGACCGAAAAATTCAAAATGGATACGGTCTGTTGGCACTCCCCATTCTTTCAAAGCACTATTCATTTCATTCGATACTTCGCCACAAATATAATGCCGCGTAGCTTAAATATGGCTCCCACCTATGTTTGTATTGTTCAATTTCTTCCAATGTTGGTTTTCTATCAAGCCTATACAATTTCTTTAAAGCATTTTGAATACCTATATCCGTTGCTGGAAAAAGATTGGGTCTCCCGAGGGCAAACAAAAGGAAGTTTTGAATCGTCCAAGCGCCAATCCCACGAATTTTGATTAATTCATTGAAAATCTCTTCTTCCGATTTCCTTGCCAATGCCTCAAACTCCAAATCCCTCTCAGCAACTGCTATTCCAATACCAATCACGTATTCTCCTTTTCTGCTGCTAAATTGCATGTCTCGTAATTGCTCAACCGTTATGTTCGCTACAATTTCCGGATTAGGGTAAAACCAAACACCATCAATTTCGTTACCAAATGTTTTAACAAAACGTTCTGTAAGAGTATGGGAAAAAGACAAATTTAACTGCTGGTGAATAATGCACTTGACTAGACAGCTAAAAGGGTCAAAATCAAGCACCAGTGGTGTTCCGAAATGCTCTTGAAAAAGATCACGAAGATCTGTTTGTTGAAAATGGCGGTTGACCTGTTTTAAAGAAGTATTCCATTGGAAAATTTCAGATATCCTCTTAATTTGTGCTTCCTTTTGTTTTGAGTTATTTCCTGTTAGTTTAAAAACTGGCTTATTAACTGTACCAAGTCCCGTTACTTCTACTATATATTGATTTTTTTCTTCTATTAAAATAGGAACTTTAATCAACCGTTTTTGTAAATCTACTTGATTTAATGGATCTATTGCATGCCGCTCAATCACCCTATCGAATTGATATGGTCCTTCTATTTCAATTACTTCTTGCCACATCTACTTTCATTCCTTTATGTAGTTTTCCAGTATTATAGCATTGATTTTCATTTGAATAAATTTCAGTAAAAGCTTCTTTGTAATTATTCGTATTTTGGGAATTTCCATACATTTTTTTAATATAATAGAATTTAATTCATATAAAGCCCGGATTCCAAATTGAAAAGGAGGAACAATCTTGAAAATCGAACAAGCTAAAGTTAATGAACTAGGATTATCATCTATAAACTCTTGTTTGAGAATATTTATAATATTCTATTTTCTGTATTAACGCATAAACAAGCAAAATTACCAGTGATTTCTAAGATTTTAGTTGACAAATTACTCTCTTTAAATAATAATAAATTTATAATTATAATAATTCTAAATAAGAAGTGAATAATATTTTAAAATTTATTAATTTAATTAACTCAAGGAAGTATAAGGAGTGAAAGACCATGATTTTAGATAATGAAATTAAAGCGCAATTAGAGCAATATCTACAATTAATGGAAGGTGAAGTACATATTAATTTGAGTGTTGGGGCCGATGATGTTTCACGCGACATGACAGCTTTAGTTGAAGAATTGGCTGCCATGTCTCCGAAAATACAGGTTGAGAAAACAACATTAGATAGAACACCTAGTTTTAGTATCAATCGTATTGGTGAAAACACTGGAATTACATTTGCTGGGATTCCACTTGGACACGAATTTACCTCTTTGGTGCTTGCTTTATTACAAGTAAGTGGTAGAGCTCCAAAGGTGGATCAGAAATTAATCAATCAAATTAAAAACATTAAAGGGAACTATCGCTTTGAAACCTATGCTAGCTTAAGCTGCCACAACTGCCCGGATGTTGTACAAGCCTTTAATGTGATGAGTCTTTTAAATCCTAGTATTACGCATACAATGATTGATGGAGCAGCATTTAAAGAAGAAGTAGAAAGTAAAAATATTATGGCTGTACCAACCGTTCATTTAAATGGAGAATTCTTTAGCAGTGGCCGTATGTCATTAGAAGAAATTCTTGCAAAGCTCGGAAATACTCCGGATGCTTCTGAATTTGCTAATAAAGACCCATTTGATGTGCTTATCGTTGGTGGAGGCCCCGCAGGTGCCAGTGCAGCTGTTTATGCGGCACGAAAAGGAATTCGAACAGGAATTGTAGCCGACCGCTTTGGTGGTCAAATCTTGGACACACTTGGTATTGAAAACTTTATCAGTGTGAATTATACAGAGGGTCCTAAGCTTGCGGCAAGTCTTGAAGAACATGTGAAAGAATATGACGTTGACATTATGAACCTTCAGCGTGCTAGAAGAATAGAAAAGAAAGATTTTATTGAAGTTGAACTGGAAAACGGTGCTGTTCTAAAGAGTAAAACAGTTATCCTCTCAACAGGTGCCCGCTGGCGCAATGCAGGTGTTCCTGGTGAGGAAGAGTTTAAAAACAAAGGTATTGCTTATTGTGCTCACTGCGATGGTCCATTGTTTGCAGGAAAACATGTAGCAGTAATTGGCGGGGGAAATTCAGGAGTTGAGGCAGCTATTGACCTAGCGGGAATTGTCAAACATGTAACCCTTTTAGCTAGATCCGTACTAAGAGCGGACCCCGTTCTACAAGATCGTGTTATGAGTCTACCAAACGTAACCATCATCCAGAATGCTCAAATCAAAGAAATTACTGGCACTGATAAAGTTAACGGTATTACCTACATCAATTGTGAGACAAATGAAGAGGAGCATATCGAGTTGCACGGAGTATTTGTTCAAATAGGCCATGTTGCAAATACTGAATGGTTAGAGGGCACCGTCGAACTTAACAAACATGGTGAAATTATAATCGATAAAAATGGTGCAACGAATATTCCGGGGGTATTTGCAGCTGGAGACTGCACCGATACACCATATAAGCAAATTATTGTCTCAATGGGATCAGGCGCTATCGCAGCATTAGGGGCCTTTGATTATCTAATTAGACATTGATAAAAAATATTTCTATTAATAGAAAGTCACTTTACACCCACAATTAGTGTAAAGTGACTTTCTTTTTATGGGAACCTATTTCTTCTTGCCACATGAATGTTTACTCCTAATACCCCTTCGAAACATCCACCTTATTTAGCAATGCCTCGTTTTGTTCAATTTTCTTCAACGTATCAAAGAAGCATGTAACAGCCTCATCTAGGTCAGTTATCGCTGAGATATGGGGAGTGATAGTGACATCCTCTCGAACCCATAATGGTGAACCATCTGGTAATGGTTCTATAGTCACGACATCTAAAACAGCTTTGCGGATCTTTCCATTATTCAAAGCAGCAATGAGGGCTCCTTCATCTACCGTTGCTCCTCTACCTACATTAATAAAAGCAGCATCATTAAAATGACTGAACAATTCACTGTTAAAGAGTCCTTTTGTTTCGTTGGTTAAAGGAAGTGTACTTATCACCCAATCAGCTTCAGGTAAAATTGTCGCAGCGGATGTGGTAGTAACAACCTTTTGGAAATATTCTTTCTGCGCTCCACTTTGAGAAACGCCGTACACATTCGTTCCAAAAAAAGAAAAGCTCCTTGCTACCTCTTGTCCAATTTCGCCTGTACCAAAAACGACAAGGGCTTGGTCTTTTAACATAACCGGTGGATTACGAACCCACTTTTTCTCTTCCTGTAATTCCTCAAAATATTTTTGATGTTGAAGATCTCTTAATATGTAGCTTAAACAGTACTCACTAATTCTTTGCCCAAATGTGCATATTGTGCGAGTAAGGACCACATTATTTTTTTCCCAGCCATCTATCGCTAAATAATTATTCACACCGGCATTAAAGGAATGAACCCATTGAAGTTTTGAAAGATCAAAATGGGAGGCAGGGGCAGAACCAACATAAGCATCAGCCCATTCCAAGTCTACTTCAGTAATTTCATCAATAGCCACAAAACGGAAATTTTGACAAATAGTCTGAGGCATGTGCTTTTGAAAGATCTCCTCATATAAGCCAGCCACAAGAATATTATTAATTTTCATTTTAAAACCCTCCATGATCACTTATGTAAATAAAATGGAAGCAAAAGATGATTCCATTGCTTCCATAACTGTTAAGGTAATTCCAAATTAATCATAGCGCACTTGGTCTTTACCCTCAATAATTAGCTCTAGTTCATTATAAAAATTAAGTTCAAGCGGTGCAGGTATACGTTCCATAATGTCTTTGATTTCATCAAGATTTTCTGCCTCTTCCATGGTGGTTGGAGGCTGTTGTAAACCTTGGAACCATACCTTTAGCTCATCAATGAACTCATAAAAATGCATCTCAAACCTTTCGGCGTTATCCGCACCTTCATCCCCTGAAGTTTTCGTCATCAAATCCCAATCTAGAAGAGCATCTTCCAATTTCTTTGTTACACGATTAATCAATTCATCCACCACCTTTTACCAACTCTTCATTGATTATTAGAAAAACACGTAATTTGCCCATAATGGCAAATTACGATGTCTTTTCTTATACTATAATCCATAAAATTTTATAATTTCTTATAGTATAACAAAACACTCATGAGCGACTACTCCCAATCCAGTATGAGAATAGTCGATTGGCATACCTTCTCTTCGCTGTTGCTCCAAAAGGCAGGAGCAAAGGCTCGTTCAGGCATACCAACCGACAATAATTTTTCTCACAGAAAAAAGCAGAAGGATCCTCTCCATTCTGCTTTACGTTTATGAAATTTTTGTAAATAACTTGTACATTATTGCACAAACTTATTCAATCTTAAGCATTAGCTAAAACTAACGTTTTATCGCTATATACAGCTTCTTTGTCCGTTAAACCAAGTGTTTCAGCAGTTGAAGCATGAATTTCATCTAGAAGTTCTGTATTTTTCATTAATGATAACCCGTAAGAAGGAATCATTTCCTTGATCTTTGGTTCCCACTCTTTCATTTGCTGTGGGAAGCACTTATTGAGTACTTGAAGCATAACGTGAACTGCAGTTGAAGCGCCTGGTGATGCACCTAGTAATGCAGCGATTGAGCCATCAGCAGCATTTATTACCTCAGTACCAAATTGAAGTGTTCCTTTACCGCCAGCTTCAGTATCTTTAATAACCTGAACACGTTGACCAGCTACAACGATATCCCAATCTTCACTTTTAGCTTCAGGGATAAACTCGCGCAATTCTTCCATACGTTTTTCTTTTGATAACATAACCTGCTCGATCAAATATTTAGTCAATGGAACGTTCTTTGCACCTGCAGCCAACATCGTTACCAGATTATCTGGTTTAATTGAAGTAATTAAATCCATATTAGAACCATTTTTTAAGAATTTTGGTGTAAAGCCTGCAAATGGTCCAAATAGCAATGATTTTTGATTATCTATATATCTTGTATCAAGATGTGGTACAGACATCGGTGGAGCACCAACTTTAGCTTTGCCATATACTTTTCCAAGATGTTGGTCAACAACTTCCGGATTATTACATACCATAAATAGTCCGCTTACTGGAAATCCTCCAATATGCTTTCCTTCAGGGATGCCGGATTTTTGTAGTAAGTGTAGGCTACCACCCCCGCCTCCGATAAAGACGAATTTTGCACTATGGCGTTCAACTGTACCCTTTTCAAGATTTCTTACTTTTAATTCCCACAAACCGTCGTTCGTACGTTTAATATCATCAACACTATGATTATAGTTTATATTAACATTTTTACTTTCTAAGTGTTCAAACAGCATGCGTGTTAAAGCACCAAAGTTAACATCCGTTCCTGTTTCGATTCTTGTTGCAGCAATAGGTTCATCTGGTGTACGGCCATTCATAATAAGCGGAATCCATTCCATTAGTTTGCTAGGGTCATCTGAAAATTCCATCCCTTGGAATAATGGATTTTTTGATAGCGCTTCAAATCTTTTCTTTAAAAATTCGACATTTTGTTCCCCTTGTACTAAACTCATGTGGGGCAGCGGCATGATAAATTCGTGTGGATTATTTATCAACCCGTTCTTAACAAGATAAGACCAAAATTGCATTGAAACCTGGAACTGTTCGTTGATATTAATAGCTTTACTAATATCAATAGATCCATCCGGCTTTTCAACTGTGTAGTTAAGCTCGCATAGAGCTGCATGTCCGGTTCCAGCATTATTCCATTCGTTAGAGCTTTCCTCCCCTGCATTTGCTAGTTTCTCAAATACGGAAATCTCCCATTCTGGTACTATCTCTTTTAAGATCGTTCCTAAAGTAGCACTCATGACTCCGGCGCCAATTAAAATGACGTCTGTTTTAGTTTCCCTGTTACTCATTTCTACCAACCTTTTCCCCTAGAATTTGTAGAAAGATGTAGGCAGCACACCGACGTAAGGTGCAAACATGTCACACACCTTTTCTTTTTTCAATTATAACTCTATTATGCAGTATTACAATTGTTTAAAGATTAAAAAGTATGAAATTATAAGATAATTATAAATTATTTAAATCTAGTGAAATTAGTGTGAATATATTCACAAAGCTAAGTAATAACTTTTCTTTACATTGTCATGATATCACCAAATGGATGATGCTGTAAATAAAATTCAAAAAAATTTCACTTGAAATTTTACAATTGTTTACCTTTTACCCTTTCAATTACTAAAAGATCATAGAATTGGAAAGTAATTTATTATGTCGATTGATGAAAATCCACTATCTGAATTTCGACATTTTTAGATTGTAGCTTCCCTAATTTTCCGCAACAATAATTCCGCTTTTTTAGTAATACTTTCAAAGTTACTGCTTGCAATCGCAGCTTTATCAATTAAACTGCCACCAACTCCTATTCCAACTGCCCCTGCTTTTATAAAATCAATGACATTTTCAGGGCGTACTCCACCCACTGCAACCATTGGAATATGGGATAACGGCCCCTGTAATTCTTTAATATAGCTACTTCCTAAAATACTGGTTGGAAACACTTTAACAATTTTCGCTCCAGCTTTATACGCCTGTACAACTTCTGTAGGAGTCATAACTCCTGGAAGAATACCGATATTATGCTCTAATGCATATCTGATAATCTCTTCATCTACGTTTGGAGTAACAAAATACTTAGCACCTGCGGCGATTGCTTTTTCTGCTTCTGCAACGTCAAGAACTGTTCCTGCCCCAATGTATAACTCTTTACCGAATTTTTTATTTAACATCGAAATCATTTCTACTGCTCCATCTGTATTCATGGTGACCTCTACGAGCTTGATACCCCCTTTATATAGTGCTTCAGCAACAGGAATGATATCCTTTTTTTCAATACCTCGAATGATTGCAACTATATAGTTTTCTTTTATTAAATCAACAAAATTCATTTTCTCCTTTTCCCTTCGTAAAAATATTTGCAATTTTCTTTACTGCTTATTTTACATTTTAAAAATACTCTCATCAATTTTCTACTTGAATTCCATTTTTAATCTTTACAAATTATTGGATAAATTATAGAATCTCTATATACCTAAAAACTCTAGGTAGGTGAAAGTATGTTTAATCGTGAATTGGTAAAAGGAAGTACATCCCTTTTATTGCTTCAACTGCTCGATGAAAGAAATATGTACGGCTACGAGCTAGTGAAAGAATTAGAAAAGCGCAGCGATAATGGGTTTTCTGTAAAGGAAGGAACATTGTATCCAGCACTACATAAGCTTGAAAAGCAGGAATATATTGAATGCTATTGGCAGGAGCAAGAAAAAGGTCCAGCCCGTAAATATTACAAGATTACCGAAGCCGGAAGAGAGATGTTAGAAGAAAAAACCCAAGAATGGAACGACTTTGTTTCAGTGATCAATACGGTATTAGGGAGAAAAAAACATGGAACGGCTGAAGAATGATTTCCTAACCGAACTTAATTCTTGCCTTGGCAATCATCCGGAGAAGGAATCGATTTTACAGGAATATGAAGCCCATCTTGAGGAACTCCTAATTGAGTTCCTCAACATAGAAAATGAAGCTGAAGTACAGGACAAAGTTTTCCAAAGGTTTGGCACACCCGATGAAATTGCTGCAATATGGGAGGAAGAGCTTTCTGTTACACCAAGCAATATGAAATGGTTATTTATTTCAGTCAATATTTTTTTCTTTGGCGGAGGGGCCATACTAACCCTTGCCCATAATGTATTCGATTGGACTTGGTTGAAAGGACTATGGAATCAGTTGACGTCCATTCCTATCTTGATTGCTCTGATTTACATGGTGTTTTGGGCATTGCTTGGTTATGAAATAGGGAAAGGTTTTGGACATAAAGGCAAGAAAGTATTAAAACGAACTTTTATATTAGCATTAGTGCCGAATTTGACCTTGATGTTTTTAACGGTTTTCAAGATCATACCACGAGAATGGTTCCATCCATTGTTGACAGAAACATTTATTGGGTTATGTATTTTCCTTACCATACTGCTGTACCCTTTATGTTTGATAAGCTACAGATGGGGTAAGAAAGCTTCTGTGTAATTTTTTTAGCTATATACATAGATAAACTATGTATATAGAATTCCTATTTAGGATTTTGGAGGGATTGAAATGGAGTTTAAAACAGAGAAGAAAGATTGGATTTTTTTATTTTTATGTTTTCTTGTTGGAATAGTCGCGGAAGAATCGTTCTTTAGGTTTCAGATTGGCATCTCCTATTTTGTGTTTATCGTTTGCTTTTATTCGTTATTTTTTTGGAGATTTCGTTCGTTTTCATTTTCTCATCAACGTTTTGGTTATTTGCTATTAATTTCGATATGGATTTTGGCCGCCGGCTATTACACATATGATACGGCTCTGTTTTACTTATTAAATGTTCTGGTCATTCCAGCGCTTGTTATTTTTCATCTTATTTTAGTTACTTCTCCGAAAAAATTCGAATGGAGTAATTTCAATTTTGTTTTTTACACCCTACGTCGCCTAGTTGACGGGATCCGTTATAATGCAACCTTTATAAAATATACGTCCAAGCTATCAAAAAGCGGAAATAATACGAAGCGTTTTGATGTTTGGAAAAAGATTTTAATTGGGATCGGAATCTCTGTTCCATTTTTATTTATCATTATTAATTTGTTAATGAAAGCTGATACTCAATTTGCAAGAATTTTAACCAATATCCCGAATTTTATGACCTTCAGAGGCGATCTTGTTATTCGTTTTATTATCATTGTTATTATTACTTTTCTATTTTTCGGCTTTTTGCAGGTGCTTTTACAAAGAAAAGTGGAAATGATTCAAAAGGATGGGATGATCAAGCCCCTTTCAATGGATGGGGTCATAACATTGACGGTTCTATTACTTTTAGACTTGGTGTACATCCTGTTTGTCGCTGTCCAATTCAAATATTTTTTCAGTGGGACGCTTGAAGACGGCTTCACTTATGCGGAATATGCACGGCGCGGATTTTTCGAGTTACTTTTTGTGACGATGATTAATCTAACAGTGACTGTCGCTGTTATATATTCCACGAAGCTAGTTCTAGGATTTCTAAAAAAAGCAATCCGTTTTACTCTAACTGTTCTTGTTTTATCAAGTAGTGTTATTCTAATATCTGCCTTCATGAGAATGTTGATGTATGAGGATGCATATGGTTTTACCTTTTTGAGAGTGCTAGTCCATTCTTTCATGATTTTTCTTATGTTTATCCTTGCCTATACGCTTGTGAAGATTTGGCTTGAGCAGCTTTCCTTGTTTCATTTTTATTTTATCGCAGCACTCGTCTATTATGTCGGTATCAATACCGTCAATCTCGATTGGATTGTTGTGAAGCAAAACATAGCCCGCTATGAGGAAACAGGAAAAATTGACATCCACTATTTAAACCAATTTTCTTCTACTGGTATTCTTGGACTGATTGAGCTTTACGAGAAAAATCCGAATGTTCCAGGTTTGGAAACGTTGCTTAAAGAGCGAAAGCGAGAAAGAGAAATATTAACGAGCGATGCTTGGCAGTCACGTAATTTTACTAGAGATAAAGTTTATAAAATGCTTGGGGATTTGGATTTATAAAGTCGAAGTGCCGAGCACTTCGACTTTATAACCTAGTTTACATAATATATTTATGGTTTTATTCTGCTTTTCACAATGATTTATTTATGACTTTCTAGCTTATTCTCCATAATCTGCTTTTCTAGCATCCTTGCTTTTTCTTCTTCTTTTTTAGAAAACTTAATGATTTGGTTGATAGCTAAAAAAGTTAGAAGAACAAAGATTAATACCATCATAAAAGCCGGAATATATTCCAATTTATTATCAGGAAAATACATTTCAAACATGACCGACATCCCTTTCATTTGTTTCACTTACTATATTATAAACTAAAGTTTATTAAAAATATAATAATCAAACAAATAAAAGGGACATTTTGTCCCTTATGCAACACTATGTGACTTTTCGAGTAATTTAAGAAAAACTTCCTCCAACGTTTGTGTTGCGTATTTTTCATAAATTTCTTCGAGGCTGCCACTTTCTTTTACCTGACCTTCAAATATTATGAAAACGCGATCGGAGATTTCGGCCACATCTCTCATAATATGGCTACTTAAAATCACTGTTTTTCCATTATTAGTTAGATCTTTAATGATATTCTTAAATTCAATAACCCAATAAGGATCTAGCCCATTCGTAGGTTCATCAAAGATGTAAACATCTACATCGGACAAAAGTGCTTGTGCTAGATTAACACGCTGTGACATTCCTTTTGAAAATGAACTAATTTTTTGGTTGCGTACTTCCCATAAACCTACTTTTTTTATGACTTCCATCATCTTCTCCTTGCTTGCATCCACAAATGTACGATAATACATTAATACTTCAATAGGAGACAATTCTCCCGGAAAATTCATATGATCGGGCATATAGCCAAAACTTTTTTTCTTTGAAGTAAGAAATTGGATTATGCCAGATGATGGTTTCTCAATTCCGGTTAGCAGTTTAATTAAGGTACTCTTTCCAGCCCCATTCCCTCCGCAAAAAACAACACATTCTCCTTTATTTATGGAAAGGTCAGTAGAAGATAACACTTGTTTTTTCCCGTAGGTCTTGGATAAGTTTTGAGCTTTAAGAACGATAGTTGGATTAGCCAATGCGCTCCCTCCTTTTTTTGATTGTAAAATTAGCAAGAACTAATGAAATTACAATCATGAGCACAGATGATAGGATCACATAATTAGTTAAACTTCCATCCTGCCCCCACTTATGAATCAGTAAATATTCAGGACCAAATATATAATCCGCATTAAGCTTCGTGATGGACCAGACACGTAATGATTCAATTGGATTAGAAAGTACTAGAACAAGCATGCTATTTAACTTTTGCGCATATGGAATCCAATCTATAATTGAAAAAATAATAAATTCATAACCAATAACAAGAAAACTCCATACACATAATGCATAAGACAGACCTTGCATTCTAGTCATACTAATTGAACCAACCAACACTGATAATGCTGAAAAAATGATGATTAGAAAAATATTTAATAAGAAAAAGGTTGTAAAAAAGTTAAACTGTGCCCCATCGGTGGTAAAAGCGATGACCATTCCAAATAACCCGTAGGAAATTCCTAACGCAACCAGCATTGAGATACAAAGAGCTGTAAATTTACTAAGCAAATAATAGAAAAATGGCATCTGATAAGTATGGTAAAGGGCTAACCTTCCATCCTCTTTATCAGCGACAATTGCATTTGTACCAAGTATTAAACAAATGATAGGGAGCACCCACAATGATAAATTCATTAGCATCGCAATGGCACGATCATATCCAGCCTTCCCATTATTGGAATCACCGGGCTCATCGGAAGCCATTTCTTCCAGTCCAAAAAAGGAAGGATCGATTGAGCCTGTATCAATACTCGATGAGATCGAAGAAAGACCATACTTCACTTCACTCGGGTCCGCATCTAGCGACTTCAAACCATAGAAATAAAAGAGAGCGGCCATTAAAAGAAGTAGAATCATAAAATTAAGAAGCCATTTACTCCGCAACAAAAGTCGTAATTCATACAATGTCATTGAGTTCAACGTTTTTAAATTTTTCATGTATAATCATCCTTCATAATCGGACTTGTTTTACTTTTTACATGTTATGTTCAGCCTCATGACCGACCCCGGCATCAGAACCGTGCCCTGCATCCTTTAATGCTTGAACATCAGCTTTAAGGACGTCTCCAGGAGTATACAATTCTCCTCCATTTTCAGCTTGGAAAGCTTTTGCCTCTTCTGCAAATGAGAAGGCTACAAAATCGTAATTCATTGGAGACTTTATCTTACTGCCTTGAATAAAAACAGCGTTGTTCATGTCAATCCATTCACTAGTCAAGTAATCATGAACAAAAACATTGGCAACCTCTTCCTCGTGATCTTTTATAAAAAGAACCATACAGCCGATATCGTCAAACTTCTTTGGTGTGCCGTCTTTCAATATAACTTCACTTGATGCTTTTACATCCTGTATCCCCATATGACACTCGTCACAACCATCAACATTGGTATCAATTGGCTGCGGCTTAAAAGCATCTTGGCTTGAGCATCCTGCTACTATCACAAATAAAAGCAATATTACACAGAAAAGTTTACGCATCATTTTTCATTCTCCTCGTATACCATAATGTTAAGAAACTGATAGACATAAATACTAGGAAAAATCCACTCTTTTCAAGATCTACTGCATTTTCCCCATCATTCTTCATTACTTTTTGCTCAATCATAGTGTCAATCACTACCGGTGTTTGAATTGGATTTTCATCCACAATGAACTGTTTGGAAGGGATAGGGACAAATTGTTCAATCGTATTCCATAACCCTACCGCTGGACTTCCAGAGAATATTTGTAAATAAGGTTCCTTTGTCGTTAAATGGTAAAAAACATCTCCACTTTTATAGGCGTAATTATTTGTCCCTTGCCGATTGAATTCCTCTAGTAGTACCGGCCTTGTTGAATAAATAGACGCATGTAACGTTGGCTCATCCCGATCTAAATGTAGATGACGCTGATCATCCCAGTAGTTCCCAAAACCTTCAAGATTAAATAAGTTTTCATTTTCTTTATCTGTAATAACTTGCTGATTATTATTTAAAAAATTATTCAAATAGATTCCATTATCCTCTGAACCTTTGGCAAGTTCCATTCCCTTGTCATTTTGATCAAATTCATTAAATGAAATTTCATTTCTTTTCCCGTTTTCAAGATACATACCTTTATTATTTTTTTTGACAATATTCATTGAGATTTGGGAATCAAATGTATCAAATAGAAAGAGGCCAGCCCCTTCAATTGTCGTATTTGCAAATAGATAGTTTTCTTTAACGGATAGCCGTTTACTTTGCATAAGCATTAATCCATTACGACTCTTTGACAATTGGTTTTGATGAATAATCACATCGTCCGAATCCATCGTGTGAATGCCATACCTAACATTGGTAACTGTGTTTCTACTAATTTCACTTAAATTTGAGTAAGATAGATAAACTCCATCATTCGTACCAAAAATAATATTATTCCTGATATGGGAATGCGGTGCTTCAATCAAATAAATTCCGTGGCCTTTATGAACAATAGTATCATCTGTGTAGCTTGTGATGATGTTGTCATCGACTTGATGGCCGTAACTATTCTTTAGAACAATTCCATGAAAGACGTCATAAATCTTCGTATTTTTAATGGAACTACGATTTCCATTCACATGAATGCCCGCATTCTGTGAACCGCTTCCTTCAATTTGTAAGTGTTCAATAGCCACATCATCCGCATTGATTGTAATGACATCACCCTTGTTAGGGCCTTTTATGATCACCCCTTTTTCACCTTTAATAGTAAGCGGCTTGTTCACAGAGAAGTTTCCTTGATAAATACCTTTTTTAATCTTGATAGCATCGTTTTCAGCCGCCGTTTTCAATACCGTCTGCAATTCATTTTCATTTGTTACACGGAACTCTTCAGCTCCAGCTTTCCCACTAAAAATGAAAAGAGCTGTTACCAATAAAAAAAAGTAGGTTGGCCATTTCATAACTGACTCCTTTTTATAAAGTTATAAATTTGCACGCTTTCTGCACAAGTTCTGCATACTTTTTAATAACTATATCAAGGTAACTACTATATAAACGTGAGTAACATCACATAATTGAGTTTGAAAAATGGCGAGTTTATGTACGTTTTGTGAGAAAAGTATGAAAAGCGAACCAAAAGTTCGCTTTTTATCGTCAATATAGATTTTTCTCTTTCAACCATTTTGCAAGTGCCTCCATATCCTTTGAAAAAATTCGATCCCTTCTATCTAATAGAAGGAACAACTTCTCTCCCCTCTGTATAAAATGCTTTAGTAAGTGGAGACATTTTTTCAATGCCGCGATATTCAACGGCCTGCATCGCACAAATCATTTCAATCGCTAGTACCCTTCTAACATTTTCGATAATGGAATAGGCATGACGTGCTCCAATGGTGCCCATGCTGACGTGGTCTTCTTGGTTTGCGGATGAAGGGATGGAATCGACACTGGATGGGTGGGCAAGTGTTTTATTTTCTGAGACTAATGAGGCGGCTGTATATTGCATTATCATCGCTCCTGATTGAAGCCCTGGGTCTGGACTTAGGAAGGCTGGCAGATCATTTAATTGCGGATTCACTAATCTTTCTATTCGTCTTTCTGAAATACTAGCCAATTCCGCCATCGCAACCCTGTTTTCATCTCAATCTATTAATAATACAATCATATCTGTTTCAACCGCTGCATTTCCTGGTAAGGAGGCAACACCTACTGCACAACGTGCATGTTTTCCTTTATCTCCAAAAAGCTCAACTAGTAAATCTGAGGTACCATTTATTACATCTGGTACTTGAGTAAAAGTTGGTTCACAGTTTACATACCCTGTTATTTTTACAATCTTGTCGATTTTATTAAAATCCCCCAGATAATCTTTTAAAATGCTTAAATGGTTTAACGTCGTGATTCTGGCTGCCTCGTATCCTTCCTGTATAGTTAAGTCTTTACCAACCTTACCTTTATAAGCTATTTCACCATTGAATTTACAAGTAATTCCACTCATATAAATAACATTGCCAACTTGATTTAAAAATAAATAATTCCCAGACGGCTCGGATGTGTTCGGTAATGATAATCCTTTGGAATTCAGTATACCTTCAACATCAAGTACATGTGTATGTGCTTTCAATTTTTCATCCATCCTTATCCACTTTTATTACTATTGAAATTTTTATGCTTGTGGTGTTGCTTCTTTTTCTAATTTATCAGGCTTACGCTTTTTAACAAAATTTGTGATCTCTTCTGACCATGATAAAGATACATCGCCACCGTTTACGAAGGTTTGGCAGCCTAAGCGATATCCTTGACTTAATAGTTCATCCCCAAGCTTTCTACGTTCTTGTTTCTTTACATTATCTAAAAACTCTGCCCCTTTCTCAACCTTGCAGACACAGCTTCCGCAAAGTCCCCCGCCACACCTGTTTGGGAGATCACCATCAAATCTTAATGACATTCTAAGAATATTTGAATTTTCGGGTACTTCAAAAGTTTTTCCACTCGTTACATAATTAATTTTAGGCATTTCCATTTCCTCCTCTCATCCTCTTGGTATACAATATACCACATTTTAATTTTTCAAACAATACTAAATATACAAAATAGTCTATTTGGTTTGAAAACTATAGAAAGCTTGAATGCAAAAAAAATAACAGGTTCAATGCTAACCTGTTACTTTTTTTCTTTTTCCTTACGTTTTTCAACGGATGTTATATAAGCTCTCTTTGAATTCTCGATATGGATTTTTGTTAGAGATTCGGCAAGTTCCACTTCTTTATTTCTTAAAGCTTTCATAATTTCCAAATGCTCTTTCATGGCTTGTTCTTTTCTTCCTGGCGTTTCATACCCCATATTGGCCGACATTTGAATATAGTCCGTTAATCCCGATAGCATTTCAAATAATTTCGGACTTTTTGCGGCATTATATAAAACCATATTCATATCAATATGAATAGTTTCATAATCCTTATGCGAACTATTGAGAAAAGTTTCTAATTCAGCAATTTTCTCATCGAGGATCTCTTGTGTTTTTTCATCCATCCGTTGGGCTGCTAATTTTGCTGCTAATACTTCTAAGGAAGATAAAATATTGAAAACCTCGACAACCTCTTCACTAGAAATATTAGAAACAACAACACCCTTTCTTGGCACTGTTTTTACAAACCCTTGAGATTCAAGTCTGAACAATGCTTCACGGATCGGAGTACGGCTGATATTTAATTGATTAGCTAACTCTCTTTCAATTAATCTGTCCCCCGGTTTTAATTCCCCCTCTAAAATGAGTGATTTTAAATAGATATAAGCCCGTTCCCGAATCGATAATAAATCATCAGCAACCCATTTTTCATGCAAAGGTTTCACCTTCTTTTATTTTTATCTATATAGATTGTATACCAACAATGTTACCATATAATACCTCTTGATTTCCATACAAAAAACGACCAAGATTTAACCTGGCCGTCCATTCCTTCATCCCTTTATACAAGCTTTCATGATAAAAAAATACCGCCATAAAACAGACCACAGACAATGACAAGAGCCGGATGGATCTTTAATTTGTACATTAATAGATATCCAATCAGTGTTACTATTAATAAATGCAATATGCCAATCGTAATAAAGGATGAACTAAAAAACTGATAAGCTAAAACACCTAATAAAATGGCAATGACCGGTTGAACTGCTTTTGTCATTAATGATACTTGTGGTGAATTTTTAAATAATGTCACAAATTTAAACAAAATAATGACTGCAATTGCTGAAGGAAGGATTGTCGCCGCTAAAGCAACAATAGCCCCTAATGATCCGCCTACTTGATAGCCGATGTATCCGCCCATTTTTGTTGCAATCGGTCCCGGCAATACATTGGCAATTGCAAATAAATCTCCAAATTCCTGAAGAGTCATCCACCCATAATGATTAACAACCTCATTTTGAATCAATGGGATCGTGGAAGGTCCTCCACCGTAACCCAGTAAATTAGCTATGAAAAAAGCCACAAATATATCCCAGTAAATCATACGCTTTCTCTCCTCTTTTTAACACTTTCTGCCGGAGAAACAGCGTGCGCTTTTTGTTTAAAAGTAGCAATTAGAAATGCCGCTAGTAAAAATACCGCAATAACGATTCCCGGATGGATATTTAAAAAGGCTAGTGCGATTAATGATACGATAGACAAGACCACATTTATGTTGATCCCTAATCCTTTATTCCCCTTGATGAAGAATTTATAACACATTTCTGCGAGCATCAAAGCAATGATCGGGGCAACTCCTAGAACCATACCCTTAACAAAAGGAGAATCCTTATAAGTATATAGTACGCCTAGTAGGCCAAGCATACCGATAATCGATGGAAGAATATGCGCAAGAATAGCAACTGTTGCCCCCACAGACCCTTTCACTTTATAACCAATATAGGCAGCCATCTTCGTTGCAATCGGTCCCGGTAAAGTATTTGCCAATGCAAGAGTGTCTCCAAACTCATCTTCTGTCATCCAACGGTATCTTTTTACTGCTTCATACTCTATTAAAGGAATGGTGGAAGGTCCTCCACCATAACCTGTTAGTCCGGTCCTTGCAAAACCAATTGTTAAATCTTGTAAGTGACCCATAGAACAACACCTCTTTAAAGCCGCTCTTATTTTTTTATGTCTGCGTCAGTAATAATTTCAATACCCTGGTCTTTTAAGCTTTCTTGCAACGCTTGTAAGGCCGCTGTACCAACAGCCGTATCCTGTTCACCGTTGCCGCCGCTGACACCGATTCCCCCGACAACTTCCCCATTTGCTACAATTGGGAATCCCCCTACAAATATCGCGAATTTACCTGGCAGCATCTGATTGATACCAAATGCTTCGTTACCTGGAAGGGCAGGACCATTTGGCTCTTTGTTAAATAGATGAGTGGACCTTTTATGACCTGCCGCTGTATATGCTTTTGCAATTGAAATTTCAGGTCCTGTGATGCGGGCTCCATTCATTCTTTCCAATGCAATTAAATTTCCTCCATCATCTGTAATCGCGATTGTTTCTAGAACATTGATCTCTTCTGATTTCTTCTTTGCCGCTTCAATCATAATTTTTGCTTCTTCTAACTCCAATTTTAAAGATTGTTTCATTTCTTAATTCCTCCTATTAGTATCCGATATATACGGTTTTTGTTTGTGTGAAAAAGTCTAATCCTTCCGTACCTGACTCTCTATATGTTGACGTACTTGACTTTTTAATGCCACCAAATGGTGCGTTCACAAGATTACCAGTAGTTGTACGGTTGACTTTGACTGTTCCTGCTTGAATATCTTTTGTAAACTGATGGGCATATTTCATGTTGTTCGTCACGATTGATGCTGACAATCCGTATTCTACATCATTCGCTAGTTTAATAGCCTCTTCGTAGTCAGTAGCTTCGATGACGGCGATGACAGGTCCGAATATTTCTTCTTGGGCAATTTGCATTTCATTTTTCACATTTGTAAAGATAGCCGGCACGACATAATAACCATCCTTATATTTGTCCTCAGTCAACTGCTCCCCTCCATATACAAGGGTTGCTCCTTCTTCTTTTCCAATTTGAATATATTTTAGGACATTACGCAGCTGTTTTTCGTTTGCTAAAGGACCGATGGTTACACCTTCTTCAAAGCCGTCACCAATTTTTAATGCCCTTGTTTTTTCAATTAACGCTGCAATGTATCGTTCCTTTACTTCCTTCATAACAATCACACGGCTCGTACCTGTACAAGCTTGACCTGTTAATGAAAAACCACCATTGACAGTAATCGAAGCAGCTAACTCTAGATCAGCATCTTCCATTATGATTAATGGGTTTTTACCACCAAGTTCCATTTGGGTTCTAGTAGTTAAAGATGACTGGCGATGAATGTCTTCTCCTGCACCCGTTGAGCCTGTAAAAGTAACTGCACGAATGGCTGGGTGGGTAACCAAAAGGCTGCCGACATCTCTAGAAGACCCAGTAACAAAATTAATGACACCATTCGGTATACCAGCCTCATGCAAAGCCTCCACTAAACGATAGGCGATAAGAGGGGTATCTGATGACGGCTTGAATACAACTGTATTCCCCGTGATTAATGCTGGAGCAATTTTTCTAGCTGGAATAGATAAAGGGAAATTCCATGGAGTAATGACGGAAACAACTCCAAGAGGTTCACGTTCTGTCGCCACATTCATATTTGGATCATCATTTACAAACGTATTTCCAGTCATGTTCTGTCCAGAAATGGCATAATAGCGAAGGGTTTGTGCCGAGCGGCTGACTTCACCTCTACTCGCACCAATCGGCTTTCCTTCCTCCCTTGTTAATTCACTAGCGATCTGTTCTAAACGACTTTCCAAGATATCCGCTGCTTTTGATAAAATAGCAGCACGCTTAGATGGTGAGGTTTTTGACCATTCTGGAAATGCCTTAGCTGCAGTTTCAATCGCTACTCTAACGTCTTCCTCAGTTGAGGCTTGAAATACGCCTACGACATCATTTTTATTTGAAGGGTTAATACTTTTAAAAGTTTTTTGACTGCTGGAAGTTACCCATTTCCCTCCAATATAGTTTTTAAATGTATCAACTTTTGTTGTAAGCAAGAGGATCATCCTTTCTAATTCATTCATCTACTATGAATAAATGGGGCAGCTTCTATAAAAGAAACTGCCTGAACATTTTTTATTTAACTATTTTTCGGAATATTTACGACAAAATTAAGCTTGGATTAACGCCCCTAAATCTTCTTGCAGGTATGTGCTCCATAAACCATCCATGTACATGCGACGCATTTTTGCACCTGTACGAACAGCTTCTAAACAAGCTTGTTGTAGCTCTGGGGTATCTGCACATTCAAGAACAATCTTGTAGCCGCGCTCGCCGTGAATTTCATCAGAGACAATGTGTAAATCAAAGAATTCGATTTCTTCGTCTGTAAATCCGTATTGTTCACGTAAAGCAGGTGTTTGTTTACGATAAATGTCTGGTACTTGAGATTCTAATCCTACTACAAGAGCTGCAGTTGCAACAACGAAGTTTTCTCTTTGGGCAACATTATAACACCAGCTTTGTAAGCCAAGAGTAGTCGGTGCCATATTATGTGGATCTTCTACTCTTTCTCTAGTTGTTCCACACGCTTCAGCAAAACGTATTAAAAGGTCTGTGTGGCGGTCTCCAGCAATTTCCTCTTCATACATGTTTTGCAATGTAAAATCTTTCGCATCTGTGTATTTTTCAGGAGTATTAGCATAAATATATGCTAGATAATCAGCGAATGGTCCGACATAGTGATAGTGATTTTCAGCCCATCTTGCAAAATGCTTTCTTTCAAGTTTTCCTTCAGCCCATGCAACTGTAAATGGAGCTTTTTGACTGTGGTTTCCTTTGATCGCCTCTTCTAATGCTTTTCTAAATTCATCCTTTGATAATAATTCTGCCATTTTCCATTCTCCTCTCAAGCCTTTTATTGCTTATTGTATTTTGTATACCAAATGTTTTAAAATAAAACCTTATATTTTTTCAAATATAGCAGTTTTCTTCTAAGTTGTTTCGATAAAAACTAGGGTAGCTTTTATACTGTTTCGCTTCATGGTATACCATCTAAATTAATAGTACAAAATCTCAAACTGTTTGTAAACCCATTTTCTAAATTTTTTAAATATTTTTAATACCTTTATTTAAAAACTATACAGACGACGTAAATTTACCATAGGAAAAGGGCAACAAGCGTGGATAAAGCAAGCCCGGCTATTACTGGTATAAACAACTTTCTCGCTAAATCTAATACTGGAACACCACAAAAGCCCGCAACAGCAACCAACGACGACCATGCAATGAACGTACCACCGCCTGTCCAAACGGCACCCATTTGACCGATAGCTGCAAGCGTTCCAGCCTCCAAACCAACACCATCAGCCATTGCACCGGAAAGTGCTCCAACTAGAGGCAAACCGGAGAATCCTGAACCATCCAATCCGGTAATAATTCCAACAATTAGTACACCAAATGCTGTTAAAAAGGCGCTTGGTGGAATGGCATTTTGTGCAGTCGCAACAAGATCAAATAAAAATGCCGGTTTTGCAACATCTTCTCCCAATGAAAGAATTGATCCTGTAAAATCCGAACTGCCAAGGAAAAAGAAACCTGCAATCGGGATAACTGGCCCCATCGCTTTAAATGCAAAAACAAAACCCTCTGTAATATGGTCACTTACCTTATCTAATGCATGAATTTTCCTGAAAGCAACTGTGGATAGGATTAATAAAATAGCAGCTACACCACCAATAAAGGCCGCGCCATCTCCACCATTAAAAACCCCTGCAGTATCAGGATTTAATTTCGTAGAGAACATAAAAATCATGACTGCTAGCATCGATAGAGGCACAAACACAGCAAACATTTTTCCCCATTTCTCACGATTTGCAGCGTCAATTCCATTTCCTTCTACTGTAGCTGATGCTTCCGCTTCAGCACTTTGTTGGCCTTGAAGAACTTTAAGCTCCATTTCCGCCAACTCACTATTTGGTTTTCTAAGCGTACGTCGAATCATCATGTAGATTGTTATTAAAGCGACCCCGCCAGTGATTAATGAAAGTATCATTGCTTTATCCACAACGGCGGATGTTTCAATCCCTGCTGCTTTTGCTGTAAGCATGGGAGCTACTTGAATAATATAATCAGATGACAGCGCCATCCCTTGACCTGCAATGGCTACAACCATCGCGGCTGACATCGCTGGTAATCCGGCACGGATAGCAACAGGCACTAACAAGGCACAAATTAACGGAACAGCAGGCGTCGGCCAGAAGAATAAAGAGATTACATAAGTTGTTGCAAAGATGACGATGATCCCAATATGCGCATTTTTAATAACCTTTTGGATTGGTAAAATCATTTTTTCGTCGGCACCAAGTGCTCTTAATGAATTTAATAGAGCAACCATTAATGTGATAATCAGAAAGATTGTAAACAATTCCTTAGCGGCAACTAAATTTGCATTAAATACGGCCTGAAAACCGCTGACAAATGAACCTTTAAAGACCCATGCGACAAAAAAAGTTCCGATTAGTGTTGGCAACACAACACCCCGCCGAAATAACATCGTCACAATTACGACAACCGTGAATAAGGCATACAACCAATGAGCAGCAGTTAATTCCAAACAACACGCACCCCTTTTTAGATTGAATTCACTTCCAATTGCAGAACTTCTTCGATCGACCTAGCCAAATTTTCTAAAGCTTCTTCCACAATTTCTTTGCCAATTTCATAGCTTGCTTTTGTAGCATCGCCAATGCAGCCATTTGCTGTCATTTCTTCGTAACGATAGAATCCTTGTAATGCCTGATTCGGCCGCAGCTTTTTCCATCTCCCCCCTTCCTGAATATCGCCCTTCGCTAATTTCTCATGGCGGATTAACTGTGGAGCAAGATAATGAGCCTCAGAAACTTCCCTTTCACAGCTATGACCGAACAATGTTGATTCAATATTTTTAGAAATGGCTTTTTTAGCGGATGCCGTAGTTTTAGCAAAATAGATTTCTACTTCATGTTCTGTTGCTAATGTAGTAGCTGCTACATTCAGGGTAGACTGATTTCCGCCGTGGGAATTCAAAAATAAAAAATTGTGTATACCATGGTGTTTTAATGAAGTAACCATATCTTCTAAAATGGCAATCAATGTTGTTGGTTTAAGCGTTATCGTTCCAGGGAAATTAATATGGTGACTCGAAACCCCCATATTGACTGTTGGTGTGATTAGAACATTTGGGAAAAGTCTTTCCCCTAGTTTTTTTGCCATTTCAGTAGCTAATACAGCATCACAGCTCTCAACCATATGGGGGCCATGCTGCTCGTGAGCACCTATTGGAATAATTGCTAATTTTACTGTGTTTAATGCATCTCTCACCTCCTCCCAAGTCATTTCCGTTAATAAATACTTGTTCATTCTTTTCCCTCCAGCATTTTGGAATATTGTATACCAATATAAAATAATAAAAAGCTATTTCGTTAGTTTAATAGAATCCTTTTCCTTCTTAATCTTTTCTGCAATATTTTCTTGAGTGATTTCAATATCTTCTCTAATAGTTAATTGACAGGTCAGGCGGATTCCGTTGTGGGCACTTTCACCCAGCATTCGTTCCTCTTTCCAATTTGGCGAACTCAATTGCTCCTCACCAGAAATGATCTCACAAGCACACTTTAAACATTTCCCCATCCCACAGCCATACTTTAATTTGGGAAACTGTTTGATACCTGCCAATACGACTAGATTGGAATTTTCTTTTACTTCCTGCTCAATGATTTCACCATCAACATGCAATATAACCCTTGGCATTTTTTATTCCCCTTTCTAAAAAGTTTTTTGTCAAAACCGTGAAACCCCTTACAAAATAGTTTTTGCCTTACTGCCTCCCATCATTTCTAACGAGGTTTACACTATTTTGTTATTAAAATGTATAAAAAGTTTATAAAACTATGATTTGATTATACAAAATTTTCAAAATATTTCAACTATAAACTTGAAAAACTAGAAAAAATTTTATAAAATGGCTATAAGGTGGTATACCAAATGCCGTTTAGAAGAGGTGGTGGTTAATTAAAGACAATATATTTATTGGACCGTAATATTAGAAGTATTAATTTAAAAGAGGAAACAAATTAAAGGGAGGAATTAAAAATGGGGAAATACATTATTTTGACAAACAAACAAACATTTCAAACAAAGGTGGATTCAAACGGAATAAAACCGATTGAATCCTATAACTTTCATTTCTTTGATGAAATAAAAGCGAAATATACAATAGCCGAAGTACTAAATAGAGATACTAAGATTTGCCTTTATGAAAAGTACGAAGGTAAAGAATATATAAATCAAATCAGAGTTAAATTCTTTGAAACGTTTGATTCGATCGAAGCAGCCAGGGATGAGTTGGGGGAAATTGTAAAAGCCTCTGGAAATGATGAAGACTCTAAACATACGAGACTTGTAAAAAATTAGTAAGCAGATTTAAAAGACCTTGTCGATTGACAAGGTCTTTTTAGCGTTCTCATATAAAAACATTAAGGATGATAAGATAGACCATAACCAATAGCAAATATAAAACGGTAAATGGAGCATTCCAATTTGAGATTTTGAATGGACTTTCATTAATAATTCCAGACATTAAGCCAATCGTTGCATTATAGGGACCCATTAAAAAGGCAGAAACAGCCCCACCAAGCATGGACACTGTTAAAATTTGTGGTGAAATCCCCAATTGAGTCGGATCTAGAGTTTCAGCTAGCAGTGCTAATGCCACTGCTGGATGTAGTCCGGTAAAGGCTAGGATCAGTGGTATGACTGGTATCATTAATAAAAACATCTCTATTCCTACCAACCCCTTAAATACAACAAACATTTCATTCAATCTATGATCAGTACCGGAAAATTGCATCGCCGAAATAAAAAAACCGGCTGATAAGAAAATAAAAAATTGATCCTTCATTTTATATAAATACGTGTTGGTATGAATTTGTAAGCCTGTCAAAAATTCTCTTCCTTTTTTTAACAAAAAAGACCAACAAAAGGCAAACGGAATTACCAACAAAGCCACTAAAATTAAAAAACTGAGATGAAAAACATAATCAAAAATGGCAATACAAATATTGAAAATAAGAATGGCCACTAGGATTTGACCAATCCTTTTTGGACTTTGCAACGATTTGCCGCTCACTTCAATCGTTGTAGCAATTTCGTTAGCAGAAGCGCTCCCTGCGAGCTTTTCACTCCCTAATTTTGAGGCAGCCCTCCCCGCTAAAAACCAATCCAATAATAACCCTGCTATACTTAGCGGCAATAAATAAGGAAGCATGGTGCTCCAGCTTACCCCTGTCATTTCTATGACAATACCAACAATCGGAGTCACGGGCGCCCATAAAAGCGGCATTGCAAACCCACGTGTAATTGCCCGACTCATGAATCTTCCCGTGCTTTGCAATGAAAATACTTGTAAAGCAGGTTTCATCGAATGATAGGTCATTGGCAACGTTGCAAGATTCATAAAAATACTTAAGAAATAAGAAATTCCTGAAGTCAGCATGTAGAGATGTCCGGAATTTTTCAACTTTCTATTTACTAATTCTTGTATGCCACCAGCATAATTCCCAATTTGAATTGGAATTGCCAATATGGGAATAATAGAAAATAAAGTTAAAAGATTAAGCATTGGTCCAAATGATATGATATAAGTTTTCCAGCTTGCCCCACTAGTAAACAACATCAACGCACCAATTAGTAAAAAAACAATTCCTAAGATTTTCACAAAACGTTTTACATAGAATAAAGTCGAAACAATAATAACCATACAAAGAATCGATAATACATATGAAAGTTGCATACTAGGAAAGATTTCTGTTAATACATAAAGGAATAACGTAATAATGAACAAGTATTTTATCATTCGCACCACCACTTTTCTTTTAAATGTATTGGTAATTATACCCTATTTCGATATTTTTTGGTATACAATATTTTATTATCCAGTCATTTCTTTTATTCTTCTTTTTCTTAAACTCCAACTATATTAGCTAACACGTAAATTTATGAATATAATCGATAATTAACTTTATTAAGGCTTATATAAACGAACTAGGTATACCAAATTAGTTTTTGCTCCCTATATTTTGTATAAAAATCCTTACTTTTAAGGTATTTGGTATACCGGTATTATTGACTTCCTTAAAATATGGATTATAATTAAGTTATAGAAAATAAAAAGAATTTTAGTAATTTAGGAGGATGATTCCTAATGATGAATTATCTTTTTGGTAAAAAGGCAGAATTAAGGGCGCAAAAGAAATTTTTACAAATTAAAAAAACGCTTTTCATCAAATAGTCTTTCTTTCTAAAAAACAGCAGGGATTTCAGATATCCCTGCTGTTTGTTTATTCATTTCCCGAAATTTCCTTACATAACTCATTCATTAATTCCTCTGGTGAAATAGTTCGCTCTCCGCCTCCTTGGGCAACGGAATCACTCCCTCCTCCTTTACCATTTATCAAAGGTAAAACCTGTTTGATTACATTATTCATATTGATATTTACATCTTTACTCCTTGAACAAACGAGCTGAATCTTGTTATTCTGCTCATTTAGTAATAGAGCAATGATATTATCCGTATTGGCAGCAATCGTTTTCCCCAATTGCTGCAATTCAGCCATTGACCGGTTAGTAAAAATTATTTTTACCAATTTTTGATTGTTAAACTCCTGTGCCCCATTTATCAATTGGTTGGCTTCATGATCAAGAAATTTCATTTTCAAATCGTCTATTATTTTTTCTAGTTCCTTAGTATTTTGTAGCACACGGTTGGCTGTTTCTTCTAATTTTTCCTGTGGTGCACTTAAAATCGTCATTAGACTTTGAATGACCTTGTGTTTTTCATGAAGTTGTTGGATTACCCTATTTCCGCAAACAAAGTAAACACGAATATTTTTCTTCTGTTTTTCCCAATGCAAAATTTTAACGGCGCTTACCTCACCAGTTGCCTTTGGATGTGTTCCTCCACAGCCGTTGTAATCAAAATCAGGAATAATCACGAGACGTATATTATCTAATACCGACAATTCTTTTCTTAAAGAATAATTTTCAAGCTCATTCTCTCTTACCCACTTTGCTTCAATCGGCCGATTTTCTTGGATGATGCTATTGGCAAGTTTCTCTGCTTGAAGAGCTTCATCTTCAGAAAGGTTTGTTGTCTCAATATCAATCGTACAAATTTCTTTACCCAAGTGGAAGCTCACCGTTTTATAGCTAAAAAGATGATCAAATGCAGCTGATAAAATATGCTGCCCTGAATGTTGCTGCATATGATCGAAGCGGCGTTCCCAATTGATTTCACAGAGGAATTCCTTTTGGGCTTCAATAGGTTTCTCTATGTAATGCCGAATTTCCCCATCAACTTCCTCGACATCAACAACATTCACACCATTTATCATTCCAGTATCATGAGGTTGTCCCCCACCGGTTGGATAAAAAGCTGTTTGATCTAAAACAACATAAAAACGCCCTTGTTCATCTTTATCTGATTTTTGAAGGCTGGCAGTAAATGAGCGTATGTATTGATTTTGGTAATATAATTTTTCCGTTGCCATATCTTTATACTCCTTTGTACTGTTAAGATTTTATATCTTACTTAGAAATACCAATATTAGCATATTAATGCAAATCGCTTCATAGTTAAATACCCAGAGTCGTTTTTCTATCCAGAACCCCAAAAATCCTGTTACAATACAGATAGACTTGTAATATTAGACAATTCTGATTTCCGTCAGTTTGTAAATACTCCCGAACAAAGGAGCGTATATATGTTCGAACTATTAATTACGATGCTAGAGCGATTGGGCATCATTGTCGCAATCGCTTTTATTTTAACGAGGTTGAAGTTTTTTAGAGGGATGATCTATCAGGATGAATTGAACCGTCGGCAAAAATTGGTTGCAATCGTCTTCTTTGGCTTCTTCGGAATTATTGGTACGTACACCGGTTTAAGCCTTAATACAGAAAGCCTTCAATTTAACCGTTGGGCATCTGATTTAACCTCAGATGAGGCTTTAGCGAATTCACGGGTAATTGGTGTTGTGCTAGCAGGTCTTCTTGGAGGCTACAAGGTCGGATTAGGTGCTGGCCTTATTGCTGGGATTCACCGTTTTACTTTAGGGGGATTTACTGCTTTTTCCTGTGGCTTTGCTTCCATTATCGCTGGATATATTTCGGGTTATTTTTACAAGAAAAACAAGCATATAAAGCTAAGTACGGCATTTATAATTGCAGCTATGGCGGAAGCCCTGCAAATGCTTGTGATATTACTTTTTTCCCAGCCATTTGAAAAAGCGTGGGCTCTAGTTGAAATCATTGGAATTCCGATGATTGTCGCAAATGGACTTGGGTGTACTCTCTTTTTAATGATTATAAAAAGTGTAATTAATGAAGGAGAAAGAGTTGGTGCTGTGCAAGCCCAAAAAACACTGCGAATTGCCGATAAGACACTTGCTTATTTACGCCATGGACTGAATCAAGAAACTGCACATGAAGTTTGCCACATCATCCAGGATGAGATCAAAGCTACGGCTGTCGCAATGACAAATACAACCAAAATTTTGGCACATGTCGGCCAAGGTCATGACCATCATCGGACACAGATGCCTATTCAAACTCAAATAACACTAAATGTAATAAATAAAGGAGAAATTGTAATTGCCAACAAAAAAATGATTCAATGTCGCAGTGAGGATTGTCCACTTGGTGCAGCCGTAATTGCACCATTAAAACGCCGAGATGAAACAATTGGGACATTAAAGTTCTATTTTCGTTATGAAAAGGAAATTACACCCGTGGTAACCGAACTCATTTCAGGACTGAGTGCTCTTTTAAGCAATCAGCTTGAAATTGCTGAGGCAGACAAGGCATTTCAGCTTGCAAAGGAAGCTGAAATAAAGGTGCTACAAGCTCAAATCAATCCACATTTTCTCTTTAATACGTTGAACACAATTCTCTCACTGGTAAGAAGTGATCCAACTAAAGCAAGAAAATTACTTGTTTCCCTTTCTCATTTTTTACGTCAAAACATGTCTGTAACGACCCAAAATATAATAACTTTAGAGCATGAGCTAAGACATGTAAAAGCCTATTTAGAAATTGAAGAAACTAGGTTTGTAGATAAGCTAAAAGTATTTTATCAGATTGATGAGGGTACTCTTCATCAACGGATTCCTCCCCTCACGCTTCAGCCGATTGTCGAAAATGCCATTAAGCATGGTATAAAGGAGCGAAATGGAAATTCCCAGGTGATTATTTCAATTCAAAAAGGAAATAATCATGTCCATGTAAGTATAGAGGATAATGGAATAGGAATGAGTGAAGAACGTGCTAAGGAAATTTGCGTTACCCCTATAAAATCTAGTAATGGCAACGGCGTTGCTCTATATAATGTAAACCGCAGACTAATGATGCTATTTGGTGAGAAGTCAGGGTTAAATATAAAAAGTGAAATAAATAAAGGAACGGAAATTGCATTTACAATTCCATTATCGGAGGTGGTCTAAATGGGATCAAAAATCAAAACACTTGTGGTCGATGACGAACTATATAGTCGTGATGAACTGACACATCTCTTAGAGACATATCCGTCCATTCAAATAATCGGAGAAGCAGATTCGGGAGAGACAGCCATTTTAAAAGCCCTCCAGCTCCAACCAGATGTAGTCTTTTTAGATGTTGAAATGCCAAAAATAAACGGGATGAATGCTGCAAAGACATTAATGGAATTGAAAAAGCCACCACTCATTGTGTTTGCCACAGCATACCCTGAATTTGCTGTAGAAGCATTTAGGTGCAGTGCCATTGACTGTTTGCTCAAACCTTTTGATGAAAAACAATTAGCAGAAGCCGTGAAACGAATTGAAAAGCATTTTGATACAACTGAAGAAATTTTAAACCCAGATAAAATTGCGCTTATAGTAGATGAAAAAATTTTACTAGTAAAGAATGCGAACATCCTGTATTTAGAATCTAGTGAAGGAAAATGTACAGTTGTTACCCTTGACAATCCATATAAAGTTAGTAATACACTTATTGGGTTGGAAAAACGATTAGATACTAAAAAATTTTTACGAGTTCATCGCAGCTATATTGTGAATATAGACCATATTATAGAAATCGAACCCTGGTTTAATTCTACGTATAACCTATTAATGAGAGGAGGATCAAAAATACCTGTTAGTAGAACTTACGTCAAGGATGTAAGACAATTATTTCAATTCTAATTTTTTGCATTTCATATGCCCTATTTTGTATTTTATCCTTCTTTTTTTGCGAATTATTTTGAAAACTGAAAAAACCATTTTTCATGTAGTATTATAATTCCTAAATAAAGAAAAGAGGGGGAAGAATAAATGAATGCGATTTCAATTGTAATCGGATCAATCTGTATTCTATTAATAGCCTATCGCTTGTATGGAACATTTATGGCTGCGAAGGTTTTGAAGCTTGATGATTCGAAACAAACACCTGCTCAAAAATTAGAGGATGGTCAGGATTATGTACCCACCAATAAATGGGTTGTCTTTGGTCACCATTTTGCGGCGATTGCTGCAGCGGGTCCGTTAGTTGGGCCAATTCTAGCTGCCCAATTTGGGTATTTACCAGGATTGCTTTGGTTGTTAATCGGTGCTGTAATCGGAGGGGCAGTCCATGATATGGTTGTTTTATTCGCATCGATGCGCAGGGATGGAAAATCCTTATCAGAGGTTGCAAAGGAAGAACTTGGTCCAGTAGCAGGCTTTTGTGCAGGGTTAGCGATGCTTTTTATTATTACAATTACGATGGCTGGCTTGTCACTTGTTGTATTAGGTGCGCTAGAAAGAAATCCTTGGGGAACATTTGCAGTAGGAATTACCATTCCAATTGCCATGGCGGTTGGATTGTATCATAAAAAGACAGGCAACCTAAAACTCGCCACAACGGTTGGTTTCCTTTTAATTATGCTGGCTATTATCCTAGGACCAAATATACAAGGTACATGGTTGGGAGATCTTTTAACACTTGAAAAAAGTACATTAGCTATTATCCTACCATTATATGCATTTTTTGCAGCTGCTTTACCTGTGTGGTTATTGCTTGCACCTCGCGATTATTTAAGTACATTTATGAAAATTGGAGTTTTTGTAGCTTTAATTATTGGTGTTTTCATAGTGAATCCATCAGTAGAATTTCCTGCATTCACAGAATTCATTAATGGTGGCGGTCCAGTTGTTGCAGGGCCTGTGTGGCCGTTTATTTCTATTACAATCGCTTGTGGAGCTATTTCAGGCTTCCACGCCTTCGTAGGTTCAGGTACTACACCTAAAATGGTGAATCGTTGGAGGGATATTAAAGGTGTAGCCTTTGGAGCGATGCTTGTTGAGTGTTTAGTAGCTATTATGGCATTAATTGCTGCCGTATCTTTACAACCTGGTGATTACTTTGCAATCAATTCTACACCAGAGAAGTTTGCAACCCTTGGTATGGAAACCGTTCACTTAGCAGAACTTAGTGAAGAAATCGGAATGGATCTTGAGGGAAGAACAGGCGGAGCAGTTACTCTTGCAGTAGGTATGACTTACATCTTTACAGCAGTTCCATTCTTCGAAACTCTGGCTTCCTATTTTTATCAATTTGTTATTCTATTTGAGGCAGTCTTTATTTTAACAGCAATAGATTCAGGAACACGTGTTGCGCGTTATTTAATTCAAGATTTCTTTGGGAACTTTATAAAACCATTGAAGCGTACCGACTCAATTGGATCAAATGTTTTTGCGAGTGCATTAGCATGTTTTGTATGGGGATATTTATTATTCTCTGGAGATATAAGTTCCGTATGGGCCTTATTCGGTGTTTCTAACCAACTAATGGCTTCAATTGGTCTAATTGTAGGTGCTACCGTAATCTTAAAAATTGCTGAAAAACGCTGGTACATGCTAACATGTTTAGTACCACTTGCCTATCTTTATGTCACAGTAAATGTTGCAGGCTACTGGATGATAACAAATGTTTACTTAAACCCAGAAAATGCAGGCTACAATGTGCTAAATGGGATTCTATCCATCATTATGCTAATGCTTGGCTTTGTTATTCTCGTAACATCGATTACAAAATGGTTGAAGCTTTGGAAAATACCACAGCATTTATTAGTCGAGCAATCAAGCAAAGAGGTTGCATAACAGCAAACACCCATTCTGAAACTAGAATGGGTGTTATATATATCGCTTTTAGTTAACTATTTATTTGTTGGTGAAACTGATGCTTCCGGTGATGTTACCTTTTCATAAAAATCCATGAATTTATCACGATCTTCGCTGTCACGATAAGCCATCGCAACACGTGGATGTTCATTTAATAATCCAGAAATCATGTAGGGGATGATATAGCCCCACTCCCATTTTTGACGCATTTCCAGCATATGATTTTCAATTACACCCAGAACCGGCTTAAGTTCGTATCTTGTTTTTGGTATATAGCCCACAAGAAGCTCAGTGTGGCAGTTACCTGCCGCACGACCCATACCATAAACAGATGAATCAAGGAAAGTAACCCCATTCCGCATTGCAGTTAGAGTATTTGCAAAAGCCAACTGCATGTTGTTGTGGGTATGAATTCCCAGCTGCTTATTAGGAAGCATGGCTTTAAATTTATTCACTTGGTATTCAATATCAGCAGGCTCTAAGCTACCAAAAGAGTCAACAATATAGACAACATCTACAGGGCTATTTTTTACCATTTCGAAAGCCTCAAGTAGTTGATGCTCCGGGGCACTTGATAATGCCATAATGTTAAGGGTAGTCTCATAGCCCAAATCATGGAACATTTGCACTAACTCTAAGCCTTTGTCTACTTCACGAATATAGCAGGCAACACGTATCATATCTAATACACTTTGCTCACGTGGTAATATGTCATTTGGGTCTACGCGTCCAATATCTACTAGAGCTGAAAGTTTTGTAAATTTTTTCACAGGAATAATTTCTTTAAGGAAGCTATCATCAAGAAATCTCCATGGATTCGGCTCTGTCGCTTTAAGAAGCTTAGGGGAGTTTTTGTAACCAATTTCCATATATTCAACGCCGGCAGCACTTAAACCATCATATAGGTTTTGCACAAACTCAACGCTAAAATTCCAATTGTTTACTAATCCTCCATCACGTATCGTACAGTCTAAAATCTTATGTTCCATGGCCTAAACTTCCTCCTCATGTTCTCTCGTTTTACAATTGTACTTCATCACTTTTACGCTTTTATGCTTTTATGTGATAAAATATCTTATTAGAGTTATAACATTTTTGCTCAATAATGTCAATATATTTTCAGAAAATTTGATTTTTGCTATAAAAAATGTAATAATGTTTCAATTACCTGTGTTTTCGTCATTTTTTTCGATTTCCACTTAGCATATATTGTAAGTATTATCATCTTTGGAGACTATTTTGTCTAGTATTTTACCTTAACTATTAGCTTAATTACTTTTCGACGTAATTCCACCTGATAAGACAAATTTCATAGCATCTTCAGGTTTAACATCTAAAATCGTGACTTGGTCTTTCGGAATAAGAAATGTAAAGCCTGCTACTTGAAAACTTTGTGGAACGTAGACCGCAATATGGTCTTTTAATGGGTCAGCAAAATGCTCGATTTCTTCTGATGTCACGAAACCTATACTTTTCATCCCTGTATTAGGAATTTCAACAAGTGCAACTTTGGAAAATGACTTTTTCTCTCCTAATAAAGAATTAAATGTATCTTTAATGACAGAATACAAGGTTTTTACTAATGGTGTTCTTTCTAGCAAAACATCTATTAGCTTTATGATTTTCCCGCTTAAATATTGGGTTGAAAGCCAACCAAAAAAGGTTATGATCGCTACCGTTAATAGAATTCCAATACCCGGTATGTAGTCTTCCTTCATATATGGTCTTAATATGTTGCCAAGAATACTATCCAGAAACGTGAATAATTTAAAAACAACATAAATGACCAAGATGATTGGAACGATGGTTAACAAACCATTTACAAAATCTTTAAGTAGTCTTTTCATTGATTTCTCCTCAAAAAAGGACCTTCAGTTTGAACAACAGAGGGTCCTTTTGTAATTTTATTGCTGGAGGGTTTGATCCTCTCCTTTACCCATTTCCTCAACTCTTCGTTTTACTTCCTCAATATTTTCCATTTTGTTATCCCAACACTTTTGACTTAAATCAACAGGGTATTCTGCTGGATTTAATGAGCGTTTGTACTCATCCCATAGAACAGCCATGTTTTCTTTAGTATATTGTTGAATTTCTTTTGCGGTCGGCACTTCATAGACTAGTTTTCCATTAACAAAAATATCATGATGTAGTTCCTTTGCTTCAAAATTTGTTACATATTTACTGATGAAAGTATGGATTGGGTGAAACATTTTTAATCTTTTTTCGTCTTGTGGATTCTCATCTTCCATAGCAATATAATCGCCTTCTGATTTTTTGTTCCTTACATTTATAATTCTGTAAATCTTTTTTAAGCCAGGCGTTGTTACCTTCTCCGGATTTCCAGAAATTTTAATCGTATCAACCAATTCCCCGTTGTCATCTTCAATTGCCACTAATTTATAAACAGCACCTAATGCTGGTTGGTCGTAAGCTGTAATTAATTTTGTACCTATACCCCAGCTATCAATTTTAGCACCTTGTTGTTTTAAATTAATGATCGTGTATTCATCCAAATCATTAGAAGCCACAATTTTCGTATCTGTAAATCCTGCTTCATCTAACATTTTTCGCGCTTCCTTTGAAAGATAGGCCAAGTCCCCACTATCTAAACGAATAGCGACAAAATTAATTTTATCCCCGAGCTCTTTCGCAACTTTAATTGCCGTTGGTACACCCGATTTCAAGGTATCATATGTATCAACTAAAAATACACAATCCTTGTGCCTTCTTGCATATTTATGAAAAGCTGTGTATTCATCTTTATAGGCTTGTACAAGCGAATGCGCATGTGTTCCTGAAACTGGTACACCAAACAATTTCCCTGCAAGCACATTACTTGTTGCTTCGAATCCCCCAATATAGGCGGCTCTCGCTCCCCAAACTGCAGCATCGATCTCCTGTGCTCTTCTCGTACCGAATTCCATCGCTACTTGCCCATCACCAATCACTTGTTTAATGCGTGATGCTTTTGTTGCAATTAGAGTTTGAAAATTAACAATATTTAATAATGCTGTTTCAATAATTTGTGCCTCAGCCAAAGTTGCTTCAATACGAACAAGCGGTTCATTGGCAAAAACTAATTCTCCTTCTCTCATTGAACGAATGGTGCCGGTGAATTTCATTGTAGATAAATACTCAATAAAATCATCACCGTACCCTACTTCTTCTTTTAAATAATCTAAATCGCTTTTCGTAAATTTAAATTCATTCAAATATTCGATCATTCGCTCTAAACCAGCAAAAACGGCATACCCATTTCCAAATGGCATCTTTCGAAAGAAAATCTCAAAAACAGCCTTTCGATTGTGCAGATCATCTTCCCAATATGTTTCAGCCATATTAATTTGATATAAGTCTGTATGTAACCCTAGACTATCATCTGTGTATTTTCCCATTTAAATTTCCCTCCATTATTAAGAGCTTTAACCAAAATTCAAATAAATATCTGTAATATTCCAAGGTGATTTATTTCTATTAAATGTACAATAGCTTTAGAAATTATTATACATATTTTTCAAAGTATAAGAAAAGAAAACACAACTTGCAATTATATATTGTCGAAAAATTATATAAAATAATACTTAAAATCATTTATAATGGTAGTAAAAAATAGGTAAGAAAGATGGTGGAGCCAGTTTGAGTACGGAAAAGGAAGATAAGAAAAAATTAGAAATAAAAGAAGGCGGACTAACTTACGATGATTATGCCGCAATTGATGATGGGAATCGGTATGAATTAGCTGCAGGTCAGTTAGAGTTAATGAGTCCGGCACCGACTGTTACCCATCAACTGATTAGCTTTGAAATGCAAACAAAGATTGCTCAAACTTGCAAATTGGATTACATTATTTTAAATGCACCTGTTGATGTCATTCTGTCACCTAAAGAAGTAAGACAGCCAGACATTGTCCTTGTAAACCGAAAACGGCTTGATATTATCAGCAAACGAGGGGTAGAAGGTACTCCCGATTTAGTGGTAGAAATTCTTTCTCCATCGACATTAAAAAGAGATAAAATTGCCAAAAAGAAATCCTATGCCTATTATGGTATTCCAGAATACTGGGTCATTGATCCAAATTCAGCTGTATTGGAACAATATATTTTAGCGGATGATCGGTATGAGCTCATCAACATTTTCCAAGAAAATGAAATGGTTACGTCACCTAATATTTCTTGTATCTCATTTACTATGGCAGAAATAATTGAGGCGATTCCGGATTCTTTAATGTAAATAAGGGCTAGAACAATATAACGACAGGTGACACTAAGCACCTGTCGTTTTAATTTTCTAAAATATCTCGAATGAGCAGTGTTACAAGCCCTTCCTGATAAGCGGCCTTTTTATGGAGTTTTATTAAGTTAACGACCTCCTCCAATTCTGGTAGATTTATTATTTCAATTTTTGAAAGCCTTGAAGTTATATCTTCTTCGGATAAAGCTTGTTCATAACTTTCTTTATCCATTCTCCACAGCGTTACATTGTTTGGATACCTATTTTTAAGTCGTTGTGCCATCGATATGCCTTCTGGATCTAAGTCTCCTGAATAGTGAATGGAGTAACCGGAGCCAGCAAGAAGATCCATCACAACCCAGCTTGCCGTTCTGAATTGACCATGTGTACAAATTATAGGTGCAGATGGTACCTCATCAATGATTGTGGAGCAGACACCTGAATTTTCGACGACCCACACCTTATTTCCATGGACAGGTCGTATTTTATTAACTTTAAGCAATTCTTTTATTGGGACATTTAATACTGTATTTGTTGCCGAAGCCGCTTGCCATACGGGATGGATTCCGTTTTCATCTTCAGCAAGTAAACCACTGCAGGTGACAAAGCTCCAAAGATCGTCTTTCATCAACCCATATTGTGCAAATAATTCATTTACTTCTTCCGACGATTTTGGCATTCCTTGCTCCAACATTCCCATTCCACCATCATTTTGTAGTTGGTCGACGTACATACAATGAATGAGCAATTTCCCGGCTGTTTGATCCCGATCAAAGTAATGAGGATTGCCCGTTGTTCTTTGGGCAAATAACGGTAGCCTTTCAAAGGAATTGTCCTTCGGAAGTTCATGAAAAGCTTGGTAAACATTCCGTAGATATTCCATTAATTGATCGGAATTTTGTTTGTAAAGAGACCAAATCCACCGTGTATCGGGTTGCTTTGATTCAATCCAGCTCCACCACCAATCCCCTTCAGGCAAGGTCGTTTTAAGGACATTAAAAAAATCCCTTGTCTTTTCACGATTAAATTCATGCTCTTCATTTTTTGTAAGAATCGTTTCTTCCAATACCCCTTCCATTAACTGAATAAGCGAATAATCTGCAAAGGGCGTATGGAGAAGGGCCTTTTCAAAATCTAATAATGCAACTTTCCCTTTTTCTAGCAAATCATAAGCTGGCAACCCCATGAATCCAGCAATCGATTCCATTTCTCCCTCTGTAAAAGAACGAATACTAACCGTTCCCCCAACTCTTCCGAGGGAACGGTATTTTTCTTTAAACAATATAAACAGCTTTATAAAACCTGGTTCATTGCGAAAAACTTGAACGTTCTTACTCATTTGTGATGAGCTCCTCAACAAATTCCTCTTGAGCACCATCATCATTCATAGTTTCATCCCATACGAGCGAGCGCTTTTTTCCATCCCATAGATAACGGATTACCGTTACAAAGTCAGCATTTTTCGGGCGGACAAGCTCACAAATTGCTAAACTTGAAATCGTATCATAATCGCCCCATAACGCCTGTGAGTTCATAATATAATTGAAGCCAAGCTGTTCAACAACTTCAAACATATCGCGGATATTATTCTCATCTACCCCAGCAAAGGCTTCATCAAGAGAAATTATATAAGGTGCCATGGCTGCAGCTTCCTTGTACCGTGAATAGGCGGCCGTAAATAACGGAATGTACATCGCCATTGCTTTTTCACCACCGCTAAATTTAAAGAATGCATTATTTGTCAACTCACGCTTTGGCTCATTGACGCGTTTGTACGATAACACAAACGTAAACCATTTGCGGTAATCTAATACTTCCTTCAATACCTGATGCAGCGTCGAGCCTTCATTTCGCAGCTGGATCAGCTCTTTTGCCTTCGTAATCCTCGAGCGGAAATGTTTTGTAATACGGTTTAAATCTTCTTCATTTAAAAATTTACTGTTCCGTTGTAGAAGTTGAACGAGATCTTTCGTATCCAATTCTTGTTCAGATTCAGCGGTTAATGGTTTCCACGAAATTGAAAAAGTCAATCCAGACGAATTGTCACGCGCTTCCATAATCTTATCCATTTCACGTACCCATTTTTCAGCACGCTGGATTCGGTTTCTCAAGATTGATCCGACCGTATTAACGATGATGTCTTCATACAGCTGGCGGTCCTGCTCATCAAGCCAGCCTTTTTGATCGTCCAACTCTTTTTGTAGGGAATGAAGGACATGGTACGGACTTACCCGTTGACCTTTGTATTCCATTTGAATCAAACGTCGGCTCTTGTATTGGTTCCATTCATTGATAAAAGGCTCAAAGTACAAGCCCCAATCTTTCGCAAACCATTCAGGTCGCTCCGCTTCTTCCGGAAATTCAAACATCCTATACTCTGTTAAAAATGCTTGTTCATTAAAGAATGTTTTTGTTAATTGCTCATTTAATTTTGAGCGGTCAAGTTTTGCCGCAATTCCTTCCAGCTGTGATACCAAATTCACGGGGTCTGAAAGATCGCCATCTAACTTAATAAAACCACGCATGATTTCCGTCTTTACAAGGTTCTCCCATTCTATGGCCATGTTAGACCAAAACTCAAAGCCTGTTTTCGCAGTTTCTAAGTCTTTCAAGCAAATATCTCGCTCTGTTTCTTTTCTAGGGAGTGATTGAAGGATTTGATTCATCTCCTTATCCGCTTCCGTAAGTAAATGCTGCACTTCCTGGATGCGGCTCCTAATATCATCAATCCCTTTTAATTGTAATTGTTGTTCAATCGATGTAATCTCTGCTTTTTCTTTATTTGATTGTCCTTCCTTACTATTTTGCTCGCCCTTGATTTCATCCATTTCTTCTTCCAGTTCAATCAGTCTATTTATTAAATCTTGAATTCTTTTACGCCCAAATAAACATTTTTCATAGATTCGATTGAGTTTATGAACATGCTCCCGGTAATGGATTGCCGCTTCAATAGCTTCAGTTATCACTTCTTTTGTTAACGACAGATTGAGTTGACCTTTTTGTTGATGCAACTGCAACTTGATTTTTTCCAATCTTTGATGGACAATTTTCCATTGATCGTCTAGTTTTTGCAACGATTCTTTCAACTGCTCTAATTGACGATAATCTTTTTCAATTTGAATATTTATGTCATTTAGATCCACATCTGTTGGGATCGTCTGTTTCCATTCTTCCGCATCATTAAGTGCTTGATCGAATGCTCGCCACTCACTAGTTAATTGTTCCAATTGGTATTCCAATTCCTCAATTTGCTGTTCCCATTCCTTTACTTTTTCCAGCTGATATCGTTTCCTCGAGGAACGACCAATGAACCTGGATGGACCTTCGTGCGGAGCATGTCCTACCATACAGCCAATCGAATAGGTACCATCCACATCAATATGAAATCCGCCGTCTTGCGGTTCCAACGATATACTTCGTAATACTTCATCTACTACCTTTTTTGAAATTGGACTATCGTCATCCAAGTCTGGTCGTAAATAATCAGCTAATGTATACCCCAGGACAACTGGTTCCGTACGAATTATCCGATCATGGACAGGTGATAACGATTGTTCTGTTATTAGACTATCTAATAAGCCTGTTTGTTTTAATGCTGCTTCAATTCGCTCTTTTTGCTCTTCTGTTACATGGTCTTGAAACTCAACAGCGGCATAAAACGGAAGGTACGCTTGCCCTTCTTCAGCAAGCTTTAGACGGGATTCATCAGTGTCTTTTGCTCGATCGGGATTAGGCATTTTTAAAGATTTCCAATGTTGTAGTTCAGCTTTAGCCTCTTCAATTTCTTTTGCTTTAGCCTGGATCGTATTTTCCGTTAATTTCATATCCGTTTTCAGTTGGGTAATATAATCATTTAAAACATGGAACAGTTTTTCACGGACAAGGTCGTAGCGATTTTCTTCGTATAAGCCTTCGATGGCACGAGAGATTTCCTGTATCTGTTCCGCTGAAAAGACAAGTTTTGGATGTTGTTCAATCCAGGTGAACACGAGATGTTCCAGCTTTTGTTTCACTTCAGTAAACCATTCTTCAAGGTGGTCAAGATTTTTCCGGACTTCATCAATCTCTTTCTTTTTCTCAGAAGATTGACGTTCTAATCTACTATATTCCTCAAGTAATCTTGACTGTTCATCGACTAATTGTTGCAATGCCGTTAATAATCGTTCATGGTCTCCTATTTCCTTAATCCAAACCGAGAAATCAAATTCAGCCTGTTGATGGCGTTCAAAATCTTCCGCATTGACTGAATGCTGTTGAAAGGCTGATTCCTCGGCATCCAATCTCAACTCTTCAAGAATTTCAGTCATTTCTTTTTGTTGTACGCCCAGTTCATCTTCCGTTTTATCTTTATCATCCCTTGTCTTGCGATACTGTTCATTTTTGTTATTCCATCTATCATCTAAAAGTTTGATTTCTTGACTTAACTGGTCAACTAGCTCTCTTTTCTTTGTGATCTCTTTTTCAAGCTTCCAAACTTCATGGTTTTGCAGCCGCTCTTTTTCAGCTTCTGCGACTTCCTTCTGTATTGTGAAGCGGTTTTTGTCTGCTTTAAGTTGTTCTATCTCTGCCTGATACTGTTCATCCAAAGCATGAAGCCGCTCTACTTCCTTGCCGGCATCTTCCTTCCGCTTCTTTGCATTCAGCCATAAACCGGAACGTTCCGCCAAGATGTATTGATTATATAGATCATACTGTTTTACTAGACGACTGCTGGACTCGAATTCCCGTTCTAGTTGCTCTAGCTGCTGCTCTGTTTGATCCATATTTTCAATTGTATCTGATAAATGGCGGAGTTCATCATCTGTAAGTGGCGGAAGGGCGGATTCTAAAATCTCATAAATAACGGTCGGTTTAAAATCCTTTGACAGCTTCGGACTTCTTAGCTGGATTAATAGTTTAATTAAGTCCTCATAGGCTTCTAATGATTGGAACCCAAAAATATATTTGTTCACTAGCTCCATATACTCGCGCTGTGAATGGACTACATATCCGCCTTGACCAATGCGGTTTTCTAGTTCTTTTGCCGAAAAAGGAACGCGGTCTCCAAGCTGATTATGTGCAAGTTCTAAGTCGTAACCAATTCTGCGATTATCTGTTATCACAAAATACCATGACTTAATGCCTTTATTGCGTTTCGCTTGCATCCCGATTCCTGTTGTAATGTACCTTTCAACGTCCACCATTTTATACTCCAAAAAGAGATAGCCGGTGCGCTCATCGCGGTCAACGACTTCTTTTTCCCCAAGTAAATAGTCCTCCATTCGCCGTGCCTTTGAACCAAACGGGTCGAGGCGATCCGGAGATTTTTTTCCATCCAATAATACAGGTAAAATGCTTTGCATCGTTACCGATTTTCCGGACCCATTCGTGCCTCGAAGCAAAAGCTTTCCCTCCGTAAATTGAAAAATCTCATCATCGTAATACCAAAAATTTAATAGACCCGCCCTGTGCATAATCCATTTAGATTCAGTCATCAATCTTCTCTCCTCCTTCAAAATCAACAGGATACTTCCCTGTTATGATCCCAACCAGTGGTCGAATCCGAATAAAGGAAGAGTCCTCCTCAACCATCATCCACTCGTTCATCGCACTTATGAGTTCACTGCAAATCGCATTTGTGCTCATATCCCGAAAATACTTCGCCCATCCTATACCAAATCGGTTCCGTACATCATCAATGATTTGTTCAAATTCCCCAATCGTCAGCAATAATTCCCCATTTTCGTTAGGCTGAAAACGTTGTAGATTTCTATGAAAATAACTAGATAACTGCAAAATTAGATCCGTTGATGCCTTTGTATTTGGAAAAAGCTGATGATATTGTCTCGCTTCTGAAATTGATAAAAAAGCAGTATTTTTAAAGACATGCAGCTTATAGTCACTATGCTTTTCAATATCTTCTGCTAAGCGGTTTCTGAAATTCCGAATATATAGAAAATCTTGATCTTGTTGGTCCTGACGCTGCAGGCCTGGTGAGAAAAATAGTTTACGGTATACTCGCTTCCTCCGTTCATCCTCCTGATTAAGCTTCCAATCATCATGCAGCAGCTCTTCCCAATGTTCATAATTAGAAAAATCATCCGGATAGGTTCTCATAAAATAACGGCTGTACACAGTCGCTTCGTATAATACTTCTTGTTCTTCATTGTGGTCAAAACGGCTGATATCGCCATCAATCGTGCGAATGAGTTGAAAATCTAGCAAAACTTTGACAGCCCTAATCAATGATTTGCGGTGGATGTACACCGTCCAATCTAACGGAAACTCACTTGGATAATCGGCTTGGATATCTTGACATAACTCAGATAGAAGAAATTGTTCATCCACTTCTTTTCCTTCCAAAAAAGAAAGAGCACAGCAAAAAATCGCATAATCCATCTGTTCTTGAAAGTCTTGAATCCCCATCCAACTTTCAGGTTCTACTGGAATTTTTTCCAATTTAATAAAATGCTGATGGATGATTAAGCGTAAGCCAAACTTCTCACTAATATAGCGGCGCAGTACTTTTTCGCGTTCACGAATTAATTGATACCATTCGGGCTGGTCTGCCCGCAAAATCCAATAATAGTGGAACAATAGGTCCATTCCCTGAATTGCTTTTTCATCAAAAAGTTGCGTTTGTTCCATTTTCGTCACCTTATTTCTTCAAATACTATGGTTGCATTCGGCATTGTGAGATCGCCATCCTCTGCTTTTAACGTTATCATTTGATCTTGTTTAAGTTTGACTTTTACATGGAACCCATAATCTGTCTTCACGATGCGATCTTTACTTGCCATTGATTTCCCAATCCAGCCTAAGAGCACTTTACGCACGAATGGCTCAACTGTTGATAATGAAGACAGTTCAATGGTACCTTGTGTCACATATTTTTCGATTATTCTTTTCTCTTGGCCGCGTTCTTCTAAGTACTTCTTACGTTGTTCTCTTTTCTTTTCGTCATTGGCCTGAAACGATCCCGGCTTTGTTTTTTCCCGATAACGTGTCGTTCGCGGTTTAATCGTTAGCTCTGTTGGAGTTTCATCCCATGGATCTACGTGAAGATTTTCCGTAGTCCCTTCCTCAAGCTGAAGATGCTTGATTGTCATCGAGCCAAATACTACAGCAGATAACTTGTGGGCTTCGCTCAAGTTCTTGCTCTCCCCAAACCATTTCGCCAGTTGCAAATAATCCTTTTTACGGCTACGGAAATGCTGCTGCCTTTCGCCAATTCGTTGCACATACCTTGTCATTCTGCGAATCATTTCATTTGTTTGCCACTGCAGGACATCGAGCTCACTTTGATGATGTATCGAACCTAAAAACCACTGTCTTAGAGAATCCCAATATTCTGTATACTCAAGCAACCAATCTTCTTTTGAAGTCGATACATCTTCGAGACGCGGAATTGACATGCGATGATCAATTAGTTTTTGAAAATAGGGTTGCATTTTTTCAGTTGCTAATTCCGTTAAAAGTTGCTGGATTTGTAATGAAGTTTTTTGTAAAGACACAATAAAATCCCGCAAATACGTTGTAAACTGGTTTTTATAGACTAGAAAAGCTTCCGTTTGCATCCGTTGGTCCGTCTGTTCGCTATTAATATAAGCAATATAGTCAGCCGTACTTGTACGAATCGATTGAAAATAACGAAAGACATCCTCCCATATCCGCATGTACTCTTCCGCCGGCTTTTTCAGTTCATGCTCAATTTCGGTTTGCAAGGAAGTTAATGCTTGAAGAAGACGGTCAAATTGTGAACGCTCTAAAGAGCCTTGAAAAGTATCACCGATTTTTTCTAATTGGACTAGCATTCTTTCAATTTCAACAGTGTACGGTGTGCATTGATAGCGGAATCTTTTCTTTTTATATTCTTCAATCGTTTTCGCGTTGGTCATATCCTGACGTGCTATTAAATTGTTCCACTTCACTAACTGCGCTAACTGCTGATGAAGCTGTTCCTCCTGATAATCTAAAAATACCGGAATGGAACGTAAATAATCTAGTAATTCTTCTGGAGAAATATAATCTCTCATCCGTTCATGTTGGTGATAAAAATATCTTAAAATTGTCCGATAATGGGCCGCACTATCGGCTGTTAAATAACTAGCCTCGATAATTTTCTTCATCGTTACATCCAAAATTCATCATCCTTCGATAATTTCTACTATTTATAATTGTAAATGAAAGAGTTAGCGATTTAAATCGTTAAATAATAGTAAGAACGAATTAATGCTACTATTTATCTCCAAAATTACACTATATTAAACTTCAATTTGGATGTTTGTGGAAATTGTGTTATTATAAATAATATGTTTTATTGTTTTATGAAAGGACTGTTTCTATGAAAATTACACTAGCACAAGCTATAAATCTACTTTCAAGTCTCCACAAAAAAGTAAGTGACCTTCATGTTGAACTTATCAACATCCATGTCATTGAAGTACCAAAAGGTGAAACATATACACCATTTGAACGGACAGTTAAGGTTGTTTTACAAGAGTTTACAGACATTCAGCAGGATTTATTGGAATTAAAAGAAAGCATTCAACAGGCTAATTTACATAATCAAGTAGAATGGGATGGCAGTTCGATTTCGATGACAAGGGCAATTGAAACGGCAAAGCAGCTTCGTGAACGTTTGGATCTCCTTAAAATGATGGCTACAACCCAAAAACGTGAATACAATGTTCATCACCGCTCAGGCGCTATCATGGAACGAATCGCTTTATTCGATCCTGCGGCATATAAAAAGCAAGCTGAAAAACTATCAAGACAGGTGGAATTACTTTCTAGCCGGATTGATAAAGTGAATTATACGGTTGAAATCGAAGTCCCACTTGCAGCTAAATATTTAGAGGCATAAGTAGCTTTGAGGGCATCTATGGGATGCCTTCATGGGTGCTTATGCACCAAATGAGTTGGGAAGTGTTAGCGCCCCTTATCTTTGTGGGTAACAAAGTATTCAATTTTCCTTTAGGCCAAATGGTGTAGCAAACGGATCTCGCTTCACGCCTTACGCCCTTACGCTTAACGTTTAACGAACGGAACTCCTTGATTAGTTAAAAATTAAGCTACGTTCCCAAACTCATTTATCCGGTTCTATGGAAAAATTAAAGGAGCCACCATATGGATACCCTAATGATAAAAGAACTACAAACCCAAGAAGAAATTCTTCAGGCCTTTCCAGTAATGAAGCAGCTTCGAACTCATTTAAATGAGGCGACTTATCTTACCTTAGTTAACGAAGCGCAGGAAAAAGAAGATTATCGTATGTTTGCCCTATATGATAATGGAGAAATCGTTGCCGTTGTCGGTTTTCAACCAATGATCACGCTGTATTATGGTAAATACATCTGGATTTGCGATTTAGTTACTGACTCAACTACGCGCTCCAAGGGCTATGGAGAAAAACTCCTGTCGCATGTCCACGAATGGGCAAAAGCCAATCATTATGAAGCAGTTGCATTGTCATCTGGCCTACAACGAACAGACGCCCACCGCTTTTACGAAGAAAAAATGAATTACGATAAAGTTAGTTTTGTATTTAAAAAGTCTCTGAAATAATTAAATTACTATTCTATTGGGAGGTGTATAAATAAATGGAGATCAATCCAAAAAAGTGTCCGATTTGTGGGCAAGACAATCAATGTGGGAATGAATTAAGAGAGTCAACATGTTGGTGCAGTACAGAGGCATTTCCTCAGGAAATCTTTGACCTGATACCAGAGGAAAAACTCCGCAAAGCATGTATTTGTAAAGATTGTTTGGAAAAATTCGCAAAACAAATAAGTATACAATAATGGAAGCAGGCGAGCATCATTTACTTCCCTGCTTTCTTTACTTCAATCCCGACCAACCTCCAGTTGTTGCTTAATCACCAAGTTTCTTCTTCGTATCATTAGCTGATAAATGAACACAGCACTAACCCCACACAGGGGCAAACTTTAAATATGGGATTCAAATTTCTCCTAGGCGGTATTGATGGAGCGATTCTTTATAATGGAGTAAAGCAATTGGTTAATGAATTTAGGGAGTTTGTGAAGTAAATTGAAGTTATGACGAAAAAGGCACTAATTTGCAGATACTAACTTAACTGCTCATTGTGCCTTTTATGGCCTGTTGCTATAGGCTAAATTGCATACAAAATTTGATATAATTCTATTTTTGTGCTATTTACAATGCTTCCCAAATTGCTGCAATGCCTTGGCCCCCGCCAATACAAACAGCTGAAGCACCATATTTCTTATTTCTTCTTCTTAATTCATAAACAAGTGCTGTTGTAATTCTGGTACCACTTGCCGCAAGTGGATGACCAATCGCAACCGCACCACCATTTACGTTGCCTTTTTCAAGATCAAACCCTAATTCTTTTTGACATGCTAAATATTGTGCGGAGAATGCCTCGTTAATTTCAATTAAATCAAGGTCTGCCACAGTTAGATTTGCTTTTTTCAATGCTCCTTGAATAGCTTGTACAGGTCCAATTCCCATGTACTTTGGTTCAACACCAACTACTTCCCAAGACACTAAACGGGCAATCGGTTTTAATCCTCTTTTTTCAGCATAATCACTTGATGCAAGAACAACAGCAGCTCCACCATCAACCATGCCACTTGCATTACCAGGTGTCACAACACCACCTTCACGGAAACGCGGTTTTAGCTTTGCTAACTGCTCTAGGCTTGTATTTCGAATATGTTCATCGTGTTCAATTACGATATCACCTTTTCTACCCTTGACCGTTACTGGAACAATCTCTTCTTGTAAATAACCCTTTTCTCTAGCTTGAATCGCGCGTTCATGACTTGAAAGTGCGTGTTGATCAATTTCTTCTCTTGTTAAACCGTATTTTTCAGCCAAGTTTTCAGCTGTATCTGCCATTGTACAGTCTCCGTAAGTATCATAAAGACCATCAAACACCCAATCCTCTACAACTAAGGAACCTAGTGGCTTCCCCCACCTCATACCAGGAATGACATGTGGCACCTGGCTCATGTTTTCTGCCCCACCAGCAAGTGCAACATTAGCTTCTCCTGTTAAAATATATCTTGCCGAAGTTAAAATGGATTCAAGTCCTGAACCACAAAGGCGATTGATTGTTAATGCAGGAACGTTAATTGGAGTACCTGCTTTTAAACCTACATGTCTTGCTAATAAATGTGCATCCTTACTTGACTGCTGTACATTTCCAAACACTACTTGATCAATTTCTTCTGGAGTAATATTCGCCTTTTTGATAGCCTCCCTTGCTGCTATTGCCCCTAAATCAGTTGCCTTAATCTCGCGAAATGAACCGGAAATCTCCGTAAATGGTGTTCTTGATCCTTCTAATAAAACGATCTCTTTCAATTTATCCACCTCATTTTAATAATTTTCTGTAAATTCATTATAACCCGGCGGATTTGTTGATTTAAACCTACATAATGCAGGAAAATAGCTTTTGTTTTTCAACTATCTTGTACAAAAAAACTCCTGTATGGCCTTATTTGTTTTTTCAATCATCGTTTTTATTTCTTCTTTTGTTATCACATATGGCGGCATAAAATAAAGGACGTTGCCTAATGGCCTTAAGAGCAGTCCATTTTCTAATGCAATTTGATAAATTTTATAGCCGATTCTCTCTTCACTTGGGAAAGGTTCCTTTGTCTCTTTGTCTTTCACTAATTCGATTGCGCCAACCATCCCCGTTTGTCTGTATTCACCTACATACGCCTGATGATTGAATACTCCAGTAGCTAACTTATCCATATATGTACTTTTCCCTCGGATCTGCTCGATGTAATCATCTTCTTCAAAAATTTGCAGGACCTCTAAGGCCACTCGACAAGCTAGCGGATTGCCAGTGTAACTATGTGAATGCAAAAATGCTTTCATAGTATGATAGTCATCATAGAAGGCCTGATATACATCATCCGTGGTTAATACAACGGATAATGGTAGATATCCCCCCGTTAATCCTTTTGATAAACACATAAAGTCAGGGGTAATGCCAGCTTGTTCACAGGCAAACATCGTCCCTGTTCTGCCAAACCCCACTGCTATTTCATCCGCAATAAGATGTACATCATATTGCAAACATAGCTCCTTTAATTTCTTTAGATAAGAAGGCGGATACATTTTCATCCCTGCCGCCGCTTGTATTAAAGGTTCTATTATAATTGCAGTTATTTCTTCATGATATAATTCTAATTTTTCCTCAATAAATGATAAACATGGTGCACTGCAGTGATCTGGTCTATCGTTAAACGGACATCTAAAACAATCCGGCCCTTGTGCTCGTTCCGTATCTAGTAAAAGCGGTCGAAAAACATCATTATACAGACCCACACCTCCAACAGAAAGAGCTCCAAGGGTTTCACCATGATAAGCGTCTGTTAAAGCCAGGAAGCGTTTTTTCTTCCGCTTATCTTTTTGCATATGATATTGAAAGCTCATTTTTAAGGCTACCTCTATTGCGGATGAACCGTTATCAGCAAAGAATACTTTCTTTAAACCATCCGGAGTGATTTTTACAAGTTTTTCGGCAAGAAAAATGGCTGGTTCATTTGTAAAGTTAGCAAATATCGCATGTTCTAATTGAAATGCTTGGTTGACTAAGGCAGTACTAATTCGTTCGTTACAATGTCCAAATAAATTTACCCACCAAGAAGAAACAGCGTCTATATATTGCTTTCCATTTTCATCATACAAATAAATCCCTTTCCCGCTTTTGATCACAATGGGCGGGAAATCTTCATAATCCTTCATCTGCGAACAGGGATGCCAAACATGCTGTAAGTCTCGTTTTTGTAGGTTTGAAATCGTAGAAATCATAGGCTCATCAACCTTTCAAAAAATTTGTCAGTTTCAATCTGAATATCTTTTAAATCGGACAGATTTTTTAATTTTGGAATGATAAGATAAGGTAAGTTTGCGAAGTTCTGAATTGTAGCTATATTATTCATTTCAAGATTAGTTCCTTCAAACCCATTGAAAACAATTCCTACAATTGGAATATCTTGCATTTTAAGGGCCTCCAGCGAAAGTAAAGTATGGTTGATTGTCCCTACTTTTGTTCGAGTAACCAAAACCACCGGCAACTGTGATTGCTTAATCAGATGAAGAAAATAATAGTCTCGTTGCTCCTCTAATGGTACGTATAATCCACCAGCTCCTTCACAAATCAGAAAGTCATACATTGTTTTTAATTTTTTAATGTGTTCTAATATGACTTCTCCTTTTATTTCTGAATCTTCCAGCATCGCCGCATAATGAGGGGATGCTGACTCTTTAAAAGAATAACTATTTAAATGTCTTTCTATTAAATTCGCTTCACTCAAAGATTGATAGAATGTTGTATCCCCATAATAGGACTTGTTATTTTCTGTTATAATCCCAGTTTGAACAGGCTTATAGGGTATGACATTTTTCCCCTTCATCTGAAAACATCGCATAAAGTATACTGTTACTAGCGTTTTCCCCACATCTGTATCGGTTCCCACTATCCAAAAATGTTGTGCCATATAATCCCTTCTTTTTTCCTAGAATCTCTTACACATCAATTGTAGGTGTATAAGTTCTTTTTAAAGCTGTGCGTACTTTTGGCAAGACAACTAGTGATACAGTTGTAACGACTATATCCAATGGTAAATAGACTACCATCCATCCCCATGCCATCGTATAACTAAACCCATCAGGTGCAGCTGCCCACATTTTGAAAGCTAAATACATCATATTGGTTCCAATAATGTAATTACAAAAAACACTTAGAAAACCCGCTCCGATATAGTTTTTTTTAGTAACTGATTTTTGGTCTGCAATTAGTTTTCCAGTTACATAAGCGACAAAAATAAATGAGATAATAAATCCAAATGTTGGACTAAGTAATTGTGCAGGTCCTCCTTTAAACTGCGCAAATACAGGTACACCAACTAATCCAACAAGCATATAAGTTAGCATCGCAAGTGTACCTAATCGACTTCCTAAGATCCCCCCGGCCAAAATGGCAAACATAAGCTGTAATGTAATTGGTACTCCACCTATTGTTAGAAAAGGCGAAACATTTGCTCCGACTGCCATTAAGGCTGTAAATAATCCACATAATACAATATTTCTTGTCTTAGAATTTACCATAATTCCTCTCCTTTTTGTTAACCTAAATTAATTTTAGGTTAACATTAAATTCAAGAATATTCTCGCATATGTAAAACCGATTGTAAAGTAATCATTTAAAAATACACCCCCAATATTATTAAATCTTTCAAATCTTCTAATTTACAAAATGTTAACTTTAAATTACAATTAGTTGACACAAATAAAAAAGAGGAGGATTTTACATGGATTGGACTCAATTAGCTGAACGTGTTATTAAAGGAGAAGAAATCACGGATCAGGAGGCATTGTCAATACTAGAATGCCCAGATGAGGACTTATTGCAGTTGCTTCATGGAGCATTTCAAGTTCGTAAGCATTTCTATGGAACAAAGGTAAAATTGAATATGATCATGAATGCAAAGTCAGGTAACTGCTCTGAAAATTGTGGGTATTGCTCACAATCATCCGTTTCCGATGCACCAATTGAAAAATACTATATGTTAGATAGGGAATCATTGTTAAAGGGGGCAGACCAAGCTAATAAATTAAATGTGGGTACATACTGCATTGTTGCAAGTGGTCGGGGGCCAAGTGACCGAGAGGTAGACACTGTCGTCGAAACGGTTAAAGAAATTAAAGAGAATTACAATCTAAAAGTTTGTGCGTGCCTTGGTATTTTGAAGCCGGAACAAGCTAAAAGATTGAAGGATGCTGGAGTTGACAGATATAATCACAACCTCAACACATCAAGAGAACACCATGAAGCCATCACTACTTCGCATACTTTTGATGATCGAGTTAATACCGTCAATATGATCAAAGAAGCGGGGATTTCACCATGCTCAGGTGTTATCGTGGGAATGCGAGAAACAAAAAATGATGTAATCAGTATGGCACGAAATGCAAAGGCGATTGGTGCTGATTCAATTCCGGTAAACTTTCTTCATGCCATTGATGGAACTCCGTTGGAAAGAACTAAGGATTTGAATCCTAGATATTGTTTAAAAGTATTAGCATTGTTTAGATTCATTAATCCCGATAAAGAAATCCGGATTTCTGGTGGCAGGGAAGTAAATTTACGAAGCTTGCAGCCTCTAGGATTATATGCAGCAAATTCTATTTTTGTTGGAGATTATTTAACTACACAGGGGGCTGAAAGTACAGCTGACCATCAAATGTTAGTTGATTTAGGATTTGAGATTGATATAGTGCAAGAGCTGGTTGAAGCTGGTTTAGAATAATTTTTCAGGCAAAAAAGCAAGGAAGCCAACCAGTTCCTTGCTTTCACTCTTTTTAGGTTCCAGTTCTCCTAATTATTAGCTCTCCCCCAGATTTGGTTAATCCAGCTTTCAAAAAGCCCGACAATTTTATCAAGGAGTAAACCAACGATTCCGATTAATAAAATTCCGGTCATCACTAAATCAAGTCTCATTGAATTTCTTGCATCCACAATTAAATATCCGAGACCTGACTGAGCTCCAACCATTTCACCGGCAACAAGGAAAATCCAAGCTGTTCCTACTGCAATATGGAGACCATTTGCTATATAAGGAAATGTAGCCGGAAAAATTACCTTGCGTAATAATTCAAGTTTCTTAACGCCAAAATTTTGAGAGACCTTCAAGTAAGTTTGATCAACCTTTTTCACACCGCTCACTGTTGATAATAACACAGGAAAGAAGGCAGCAATAAAAATTATTACAATAGCTGGTATATCCCCAATACCAAACCATAGGACAATAAAAGGTGACCACGCAATTGGAGAAATTGGACGCAAAACTTGAGCAATTGGGTCAATAACGCCCCATAATATCGGAATTCTTCCAAGAATAAGCCCTAAAATAACAGCAGTTAAAACAGCCGAAATGTACCCCACCAAAAATCGCATGATGCTAACTTGAATATTCGTAAACATTGTCCCATCCTGGATAAGTGACACCAATCCATCCCACACGTGTAATGGTGACGGAAAAAGAGCTGAATCGTACTGTCCAATAATAATAATCATTTGCCAAATAATTATTAAAATACTAAAACCGATGAATGCATTAATAATAGTTTTAAGCTTTATCATTTTTTCACTTCGCTTTATCGATTAAAGAATTATCAACAAAGTCTGCAAACGTGGGTGGATTTTCCTGTAACCCCATCTCGACAAGACTATTTGTTAATTCTTTATAATCCTCTTCTTGAATTTTTAAATTATCATATTTAATCCATTTAAAGGACAAATCCATAACATCTTTTTCTACTTTCATATATTTTAATGACATTTCCTGAGTACTTTGATCTTTGTGTTCCGCAGTATATCCAGCTTCTACATAATAATCAACAAATTCCTGGGCAATGGCATTTTCATTGTTTATAAAATCACCACGAAGCACTAATGCACAATCAATCGAATTCTTCCAAACCTGATTATCTTGGACTAAAACTTTTCCTTTGTTAATGGCTACTGACACAGCACCGAATGGTTCAGCGACAACATATCCATCAATTCTTCCCTCAGATAGGGCTGCTGGCATTTCAGCTGGAGGAAGTTCAATCGGATTGATCTCCTCATACTTTAGACCATTTTGTTTTAACATTTGGTAAAGCAATATATTATGAGTTGAGAATTTATGAGGAATTGCGAAATTTTTCCCTTTTAAGTCTTGCACACTAGTAATATTGTTTGCTGTAATAAGTACATTTCCATCTCGATGCCCAAGGGCAACGGCTTTCAAATCAATTCCTTGTTCTTTGGCCTTCATTGCCAAAGTCACAAGCATCGAGGCCCCATCAATACGACCAGTGTTTAGAGCATCAACTAATTCCGTCCAAGAGCCAAATTTGATAAGCTCAAGATCAAAATTTTGATATTTTGCTTGTTCTTTTTCAATATACAATGGCACAGCATGTGTGATAGGCAGGTAGCCAATTTTTATTGTTCGTTTTTCGTTCGTTTTATTTCCTGAAGATTGTTCACTTCCTTCTGCCCCACAAGCAACAAGGGAAGTGATAAGTACCCCGACAAGTAGAAGCAGTTTGATAGATTTTAAGAGTTTATTCATTGGTAATCTCCTCTTCTATTAATCTCTATTAAATGATTTATAATAATTTAATAATTAGATATTAAATTCAAGCAGTGGCTCCGGTCGACCGAAATGGAATTCATTGAAAATAATATTACGATAATGCTGAAAATCACTATTGCTGCGGTCACGCGGCTTTGATAGTGAAATTTTAATTTCTTTATGTATGCACCCTGGGTTAGGATGCATAACAAAAATACGATCAGACAAGTATACTGCTTCATCAATATCATGTGTGACAAGGATCATCGTCGTTTTTTCACGAGACTGGATACGTAGAAGTTCATTTTGCAGATAATAACGATTAAAAGTATCTAGTGCAGCAAACGGTTCATCTAGCAATATTAATTCAGGCTGCACTGCTAACGCTCTAGCAATCCCAACTCTTTGCTGCATTCCCCCGGATAGTTCATGTGGAAACAGCCCTTCTTTCCCTTTTAACCCTACTAAATCAAGATAATGCAGTGCCTTTTCAATTCGTTCTGAAGATGTTAGTTTTGAACCTTCTAGGCCAAACTCAATATTTTTCAGTACTGAACGCCAAGGAAGTAAACCATAGTTCTGAAATAGCATAATACATTTCCGATTGGGTTGCGTCACTAATTCTCCATCAAGAAAAACCTGACCATTGCTTGTTTTTTCAAAACCACCAATGATATTTAATAAGGTACTTTTGCCACAACCACTTTCACCTAAAATTGAAATAATTTCGCCTTTTTGAACATTCAGAGAGATATTTTCTAATACTTTGTTTTCCTGCTTATTTTTTTGAAAACTTTTGTCAACATTTTGTATACTAATCATTAGTGGCTGCTGCAATTCCAACCTATTTGTTTTCAATCAATGTCTATGACGCTAAATCTTAATAATTTCGCCAATATCTTTGTCAGTCATGGAAGTAAT